>NZ_FKLA01000008.1:0-300000 GCF_900078395.1 Anaerotruncus rubiinfantis
GTCGATGCCAGCTCTGACCACAGCAGGGGTGACTCTGCTGTGGTTTATATTCCTCCTTAGCTCAGTCGGTAGAGCATGCGGCTGTTAACCGCAGGGTCGTCTGTTCGAGCCAGACAGGGGGAGCCAAAATACCCCGCTGCCAGCCGGCGGCGGGGATATTTTTATTTTGCGGGCCATTAGCTCAGTTGGTTAGAGCAACCGGCTCATAACCGGTCGGTCCCGGGTTCGAATCCCTGATGGCCCACCAGAACTTTGAATGTGCCTGTATATCTTGTTGGGTGCTCAAAACAGCGCGGAAAGTCTGTGAACCCTCTTACGGTTCACGGATTTTCTCTTTCATAGGCAGTGTGAACTACCTATGGAAAACATGGTAAAACTGTTGACAAATCTGTTCCCACAAGGTATAATAGCTTTTGTTGAGTTTTGAAAATTTCATAAAGGGGTATAGCTCAGCCGGTAGAGCAGTGGTCTCCAAAACCACGTGCCGAGGGTTCGAATCCTTCTGCCCCTGCCAAGAATAAGAAGTTGGTTTACCAGCTTCTTATTTTTATTCTCTTTCGATTGCCCGTATTTCAAATGAAAATCGGTAAATCCTAACCAGGGAAGAAGATCCGTGAGAAACTGCATGAAAAATGTATTTTAGGTATTGACAAAGATAGCCTGGACATGTATAATAAATTTCGTTGGCTGAACGCTGGCCCCAAAAAACGATAAAAAATGCTGATATAGCTCAGTCGGCAGAGCACATCCTTGGTAAGGATGAGGTCATCAGTTCGAATCTGATTATCAGCTCCAGAAGAACCTCTGTAAAAGGCTTTTGTAAGCTTTTTACAGAGGTTCTTTCATTTGCTGAAAAAAGAGAACCAGCAATATAAGCAGGAAGCCGGCGTTCCATGGCGTGAAAGATGTCCGCTTTGGCGGCAGCCGGAGGCGTTGAATTTTACTGTCTTCTGATATGTAGCTGTTATTAAGAATATTGGAACGTTTTGTGCGGCCCCGGTAATATGACAGACAGTTGTCCGGTACATTTGATAAACTGGTATCAAATCAAAGGAGGAATGCAAGATGCCAAAAATGTCAAATGTTGAACTGTTTGAACTGCGGGAACAGCCGACCCTTACCATCCGCGCGACCGTCCCGGCGCAGGGGCTCCCGGAGCTGATCGCAAAGAGTTATGCTAGGATTGGCGAATATCTGGCCGAGCTGGGGGTTGGGATCTGTGACGTGCCGTTCGTGATCTATTATAATATGGATGTGGACGCGCTGGATGTGGAGATCGGTTTTCCGGTTCCGTCAGCGCAGCCGGGAAAGGGGGAGATCGCCTCTTCCAAAATCCCAGCGGGCAAAGCGGCCAGCTGCATCTACCGCGGCCCGTATGCCCAGATAGGCCCGGCCTATGAAGATTTGGAGGCCTGGTTTGTCAAACAGGGATGCGAACCCGCCGGGCCTTTCTACGAGTACTATTACAATGGACCGGATTCACCAGAGGATGAGTTGCTGACGCGTGTGTTCATGCCGCTCAAATAAAAGATGAAACCGAGGCGGATGTGGTTACATCCGCCTCGGTTTTCGCATAGTAAATCAGACACCGTTTATTGGGAAAGGGAATAGGATGGAAGGAGTGGGAACAGGAAACCTGTTGAAAACGACAAAATTTGCAAAAATGACAAACCGGTTACAGAATCGATCAGGAAATAAATGGAAAAATTACAATTAGGTTACATTGAGGTTACAGAACAGTAACAATTATGAAAAAAATTTTAACAAATTTGAATTTTCCTCTTGATTTCCGCATAATATATGATATATTATAGATAGCAGAGATTACAAAGAGTAAAAACATCTGTAGAAATTCGTATAAAAGTTACAATTTGTAACTTTTGAAGGAGGTAAACCGCTATGACAAAACAAAATACCCGGAGGACTTCGCTGCTGATTGGCGCTGCTGTGGCGGTTATGACCTTTGTGCTGCTGTCGGCTTTTGCCGGCGGGCTGATTGAATTTTCCCGTGACGCTGGATTCTTCCTCTGGCTGCGCGACCTGCTTGCCTACAGCTTCACCAATAAGATTCTTCAAAAGCTGTTCGCTTCGTTTACGCTTGGCTTTGCCGCTTACTTCATCAATCAGATGATCGTTTACGGCAAACAGGTCAGCGCCAAAAAACGCGCCCGTGCGACCCGGGTCCGGTTTACGCCGAAGGACAATGACAGCTTCGGGCAGACCGCTTAATTTTGCTTTTCATTTTTTTCTCCTAATTCATAATAACAAGCCGGCGTCACATTTGTGACGCCGGCTTGTTTATGCAGGGAAAGAATCAGAGCACGATTTGGAAAAGTGCCATGACTTTTCCGAAAATGATCAGAAGGACGGCGGAAAGCACGCAATAGAGCAGGATTTTCCAGGTTGGCGGCGCGGGACGCTGAAAGAACGACATGGTAAGGACTCCCCTTTTTCGCGAATTCATACAATACGGAAATACTAGCACATTTTTCGAGAAAAAGAAAGGCTTTCATCTTGTGCGGCCCAAGCCGTTTGTGCTATACTAGCTTTATTATGAAAAAGTATCGTCTTTTTTCCCGCTCGAATACGCTCCTGGGACGCGCCGGACAGCTCGCTGTCATGCTTTTGGGGATCGCGGCGCTTGTGTGGCTGGCGGCGCATTGGGGCGTTTACCGCTGTCCGCTGCGCTGGACATTCGGCGTTGAATGCCCGGCGTGCGGTATGACCCGCGCGGCTGCCGCGCTTCTGCGGTTCGATTTTATCGGGGCGTTCCGTTTTAACCCGCTGGTGTACGTCGTCTGCGCTTATGCGGCGATCTGCGCTTATGGCTGGCTTTTCAGGCCGCGGCTTCTGCGCTCCAAAAGGCTCTGGGCCGTTTTCATCGCGCTGTTTCTGTGCTTCTGGGCGGTGCGGATCGCCCTGTTTTTCTTGGGTCAGTATCCCGCTTTTTTGGAACCAAACGCGCGGTTTCCGGTCATTTTCCGGAAACTGTTCCTTTTGATAAAAATGTAATGATGTGATGGAGGTAATGAAAAATGTACAGTGAGATGATGGACACCATTGGATTTGTATCCCGGTTCGATCCGGAGGTTGGCGCGGGCATGCAGAAGGAGCTTGCGCGCCAGCGCCGGAACATCGAACTGATCGCGTCCGAAAATATCGTCAGCCCGGCGGTTCTGGCCGCAATGGGCAGCGTACTGACCAACAAATACGCCGAAGGCTATTCCGGCAAGCGGTATTACGGCGGCTGCGAATGTGTGGACATTGTGGAGGATATCGCGATCGCGCGCGCCAAGGAGCTCTTCGGCGCGGGCTATGCGAACGTCCAGCCGCATTCGGGCGCGCAGGCAAACCTCGCCGTCTACTTTGCCTTGCTCGAGCCGGGCGATACCGTCCTGGGTATGAGCCTGGCCGACGGCGGGCACCTGACCCATGGCTCCCCGGTCAACATGTCGGGCAAATACTATAACTTTGTCCCGTACGGGCTGCGGGACGACACCCAGACGATCGATTACGATCAGGCGCGGGAGCTCGCGATAAAGCATAAACCCAAGCTTATTGTGGCTGGCGCTTCCGCCTATCCGCGCGTCATCGATTTTGAGAAACTCTCCGCAATTGCCAAAGAGGTCGGCGCCTACTTCATGGTGGATATGGCCCACATCGCGGGGCTGGTCGCCGCAGGAGAGCATCCGTCCCCGGTGCCGTACGCCGACGTGGTCACCTCCACCACCCATAAGACCCTGCGCGGCCCGCGCGGCGGCATGATCCTCACGAACAATGAGGAGCTCGCCAAGAAATTCAACAAGGCCGTGTTCCCAGGTACCCAGGGCGGCCCGCTCGAACATATCATCGCCGCGAAGGCGGTCTGCTTCGGCGAGGCGCTGAAACCTGCATTCAAGGCGAGTCAGCGCCAGACGGTCCTCAACTGCCAGGCGCTGGCGAAGGCGCTGACCAAACGCGGCTTTTCGCTCGTTTCGGGCGGCAGCGACAATCATCTGATCCTGCTTGACCTGCGCAGCATGAATGTCACCGGCAAGGAGCTTGAGAAGAAGCTCGATGAGGTTTACATCACCGTCAACAAAAACGCCATCCCCAATGACCCGCAGAGCCCGTTTATCACGAGCGGCGTGCGTATTGGAACCCCGGCGGTCACCACCCGCGGCTTTAAAGAAGAGGATATGGACCGGATTGCCGAGTTTATCTTCCTGGCTGCGACCGATTTCGATCAAAAGGCTGATGAAATCCGCGCCGGCGTCGATGCGCTCTGCGCGAAATATCCGCTTTACGAGTAATCCTGCAATCAGAGATGTGACACCGCCCGTAAACGGGCGGCTGGGGCGCGGAGGACAAGGTCCTCCGCGCCGCTTTCAGATTTTTGGATCGAGGTGATTTTGAAATGGCTGCACCATTGGCCGATCGCATCCGCCCCCAGACGCTCGACGACGTGGTCGGGCAGGAACACATCCTTGGTAAGGATAAGGTCCTGCGCCGGATGATCGAAACCGGCAACATCCCGAATCTGATCTTTTACGGCCCGTCCGGCATCGGCAAGACGACGGTCGCTTCGATCATCGCGAAGCGGGCGGGCAAGAAGCTCTGCAAACTCAATGGAACCACCGCCTCGACCGCCGATATCCGCGATGTGGTAACCGAAACCGGGACGATCGACGGGATGAACGGAGTGCTCCTCTACCTCGACGAGATCCAGTACCTCAACAAAAAGCAGCAGCAGACGCTGCTCGAATTTATCGAAAACGGGTCGATCACCCTGATCGCATCCACAACTGAAAACCCCTATTTCTATATCTACAACGCGATCCTTTCGCGCAGCACCGTCTTTGAATTTAAACCTGTGCCGCCCGCGGCGGTCGAACGTGCGGTGAACCGCGCCTTTTCGATCGCCAGGGAGTATTTCGGAGGGGATTTTGCCGTGGAGGACGGGGTAGTCCCTTACATTGCGGCAGCCTGCGGAGGCGACGTGCGCAAATCGATCAACGCGGTGGAGATGCTGTCGCTTGCAGCGGGTGAAGGCGGCGCAGTCACGCTCGACGACGCCAAGCAGGTGGCGCAGAAGAGCGCCAACCGCTACGACAAGCAGGGGGATGAACACTACGACCTCGTTTCCGCCCTGCAGAAATCGGTGCGTGGTTCGGACGAAAACGCCGCGCTGCATTATCTGGCGCGGCTTTTGGCGGCAGGGGATTTGCTCTCGCCCTGCCGGCGGCTGCTTGTCATGGCAAGCGAGGATGTGGGGATGGCTTATCCGATGGCGGCGGTCATCGTAAAGGCCTGCGTCGATTCGGCGATCCAGCTTGGGCTGCCCGAAGGGCGGATTCCGCTGGCCGAAGCGGTGGTGCTGATGTGCACCGCGCCCAAATCGAACTCCTCCTATATGGGGATCAACGCCGCGCTGGCGGATGTGGAGGCGGGTCTCACCGGCTCCTTCCCGCGCGCCTTGCAGAATAAGCATTACGACGGCGCAGAGGTGAAGGAAAAAGGACAGAACTACCTCTACCCCCATGACTATCCCAACCACTATGTCAGGCAGCAATACCTGCCCGATGAACTCAAAGGCAAGGTTTACTACGAGTTCGGTGACAACAAAACCGAAT
Organism: Anaerotruncus rubiinfantis; assembly: GCF_900078395.1. Lineage (NCBI taxonomy): Bacteria > Bacillati > Bacillota > Clostridia > Eubacteriales > Oscillospiraceae > Anaerotruncus > Anaerotruncus rubiinfantis. The sequence goes on from NZ_FKLA01000008.1 coordinate 5,613, forward strand.
CGGCTGCAAAGGCCTATCGGGAAAAGATCCTGCGGGAAGCGCAGGCGGGCAAATGACAAAAATCTGACGGAACATGCGGATTCGAGGAATAAAATGGAAAGCTTATATTTATCCGCCCGGATCATCACGCCGATCTGCGCGGCGGTTCTGCTGGGCTATGCCCTGCGGCGGCTGAAGCTGTGGGACGACCACACCGTTTCCCAGGTCAATACCATCTGCTTCAAGGTGCTTTTTCCAATTCATCTTTTTATCAGTGTGATACACACCGACCTGTCGAGCACCCTCGATGAAAAATTGCTGGTCGCGGGCGTCGTGTGTGTCTTTGTGATCTTTTTCGGCACCTTGGGGGGCTGCATCATCTTTGTGAAGGAGAAACGGCGGCTGGGAGCTCTGGTGCAGGGGATCTTCCGCGGCAACACGCTGCTGTTCGGCCTGCCGCTGGTCACCACCCTTTACGGGGACGAACGGGCGGGTGTGGCCGCCCTGATGATCGCAGTGGTCATCCCGGTCTACAACACCCTGGCCGTCATCCTGCTGGAAAGCTGCCGGGGCGGCAGGGCCAGCCTCAAAAAGGTTCTGTACGGGATCGTCACAAACCCGCTCATTGTGGGCACGGTCACCGGCCTGGCGGGGCTTTTGTGCGGCGTGCATCTGCCGGCCATCGCCGATGAAGCGGTTATGAGCATCACCAAAATCACAACACCGCTTGCCCTGCTTGGGCTTGGCGGCACCTTCCGTTTTGACGCGGTCGGGCATAACCTGCGTGCGCTTTTCTGGGCCGTCTTTTCCCGCCTGATCCTGATCCCGGCTATCCTGATGCCGGTGGTGATCGCGCTTGGATTCCGGGAGGTCACACTGGCGGCGCTGCTCACCATCCTGGTTGTGCCGACCGCGGTAAATTCCTTCACCATGGCGCAGCAGATGGATTCGGACGCGGAACTCTCGGGACAGATCGTGGTATTCACTTCGCTCTTTTCAATCCTGTCCGTCTTTGGATGGATCTTTTTACTGAGCCATTTGGGCTATTTGTAATCCTGTGTTATCTTTAGGAGGCGATGCCGATGCTTACGCGCAATGAAATCCTGGTCACCTATGGGGAGGCCCCATTCGTGATGGCAAAAGAACTGATGGAAGAAGCGCAGGTCGCGCAGATGATCCCCAAGGGGGCGCTCGTGGGCCTCAAGCCAAACCTCGTGGTGGGCCGCCCGGCCGATACCGGCGCGACCACCCATCCGGAGATCCTTGCCGGCGCGATCGAATATTTGCGCGCCCACGGGCACGAGAATATCCTGATCCTGGAGGGTTCTTGGGTCGGGGACGATACCGATTCCGCCTTTCGCACCTGCGGATATACGGCTCTTTCCAAAAAGTATGGCGTGCCGCTTTTCAATACGAAAAAAGACAAGATTGTGATCAAGTCCTTTGACGGCATGAAAATGGAGGTCTGCGAGAAGGCGCTCGCAGTTGATTTCCTGATCAATGTCCCGGTGCTCAAGGGGCACTGCCAGACGACTGTGACCGGTTCGCTCAAAAATCTCAAAGGCCTCATTTCCGACCGGGAGAAACGGCACTTCCATACCATGGGCCTGCATAAGCCGATCGCCTGCCTGAACAAGGTCTTAAAGCAGGATTTTATCCTGGTGGACGGCATCTGTGGAGACCTCGACTTTGAGGAAGGCGGCAACCCGGTGCAGATGAACCGGATGTTCTGCGGGCTTGATCCGGTGCTGGTGGACAGCTTCATCGCTTCCTCAATGGGCTACGAGCCGGCGGACATCGAATATATCCGCCTGGCGGAAGGGTACGGCGTCGGAAGCGCCGACCTCGCGAAGGCGCAGATCCGGGAGCTCAGCCGTGACGAAACCCCGGCGCGCCCCACGTCCGCCCGCAAGGTGCAGCGGCTTGCGCGGCACGCGGACCAGCGGGACGCCTGTTCGGCCTGTTATGCGAACCTCATCCAGGCGTTCGCGCGGCTCGATGACGAGGGCCTGCTCGCAAGTCTGCCGCAGGTATGCATTGGGCAGAAGTTCCGCGGGAAGCCCGGCGGGCTTGGTGTGGGGAACTGCACTTCCTGCATGGCGCATTCGCTGGCTGGCTGCCCGCCGAAAACACCAGAAATGCTCGCGTTCCTGCGGGAATATGCGCAGGGAAAGCAATAAACGCACAAAAAGAGCGCGGCTGCGGCCGCGCTCTTTGCGGTTTCTATTTTGGAGGTCCGCCAAAGGACGTCTCAATCACGCGATCGGAACAGTCGGGTGAATACTGCCAGCGGGAGATGTGTCCTTCGCTGACGAAATACGGCGACGGAGCGGCACGGTAAGCGGCGTCAAACGCGTCGACGATAATCAGCTTCACCTTCATTTTTTCCGGGATGAGGTTCTTTATGTAGACGCTCGCGTGCTGGCCGATCTTTACGCCGTCGCGCGGTTCGGCAAGCCCCGCAAGGTTTGGGGTGAGTTCCACGAACACACCGTATTCCTCCACCGACCGCACAATCCCGGCGACCGTTTCGCCAGGCGCGAAGAGGGCTGCGTTCTCGGCCCAGGTGCCGAGCAGCTCTTTATGGGAGAGCGAGATCCGCCCGCCTTCCTCGACAGCGCGGACCACCGCTTTGATTTCCTGTCCGGTGTGGAAACGGTCGCGCGGATGGGATATCCGGCTGACCGAAATCGAATCGATGGGGATGAGCGAAGGGATTCCGCAGCCGATATCGACAAAACAGCCGAACGCTTCGAGATGGGTGACCCGCGCGTCGATGACATCGCCGGGCGTGAGCTTTGTGATGTAGCTGTCCATACATTCCTGCTGCACGGCGCGGCGGGAGAGCAGGGGGATGACCACGCCGTCGGGGTTGAAGGAAAAACCGGTGATGCGGTAACAAACCGGCTTGTTGACCCGGGAGATGATCGCGATATCCCGGGTGGAGCCGTCCGAGATGCCGAGCGCGCCTTCCTCCCGGGGAATCATGCCGCGGTATGCGCCCATGTCCACAATGAGGTTGTGCTGGGAGTCGCAGACGATGGCGCGGCTTTCCAGAATCCGGCCGGCGGCATGCGCTTCCTGCAGCGCCGAAAGAGAATGAAACGCCTGTTTATTGGCGGCGGTGTCGATCAGCATTCCTTCGGGTTTGTAGTTTGACATTTTATTTGACCCTCCTCTTTGCACATACAACACTATATGCGCTTTGAGCGGGGGGTATGACGCGCGCGGCGCGCGTGCGGGAAGGTTTGACGGCTAAAATATTTACAACTGGCTTGTTGCGATTAAATGAAAACTTCTGTATAATATAAGATCAGGGTGTCCGATATTCATGAAAGGAAACGGGGTGAACGGCGGATGAATATTCAGGTGGGGGATGTGCTGGTGATGAAAAAACCACATCCCTGTGGGGAACACCGGTTCACGGTCGGCCGTGTCGGAATGGATTTCCGCATTCGCTGTACCGGATGCGGGCGCGAGGTGATGGTCCCGCGCGCCAAGGTGGAAAAGAACATCCGCAAGGTGCTGCGCGACGGCGCCGAGCTCAGTGTGAACGATTTAAAACCGCAGCATTTGTAGCGGGGCTGCATCAATTTCATCAAAAACGAACACGAGAGGAATAGCGGAATGTTTGATAAATTGGATGCGGTCGCAAGCCGTTTTGAAGAAGTAAACCACAAGCTCATGCAGCCGGACGTCGTGAACGACCAGGCGCAGTACACCTCGCTGATGAAGGAATATAAACGGCTCGAGCCGATTGCGGAGAAATACCGCGCTTACCGCGCGGCGAAGCAAGCCTATGAGGAAGCGCGTGAAATGCTCGAGGAGGGCGGGCTCGACAAGGAGCTGCGGGAACTCGCGCAGGAGCAGTACGACACGAACAAGCAGCAGATCGACGAAGCGGCGCAGGAGCTGAAGCTCCTGCTTTTGCCGCGCGACCCGAACGACGAAAAGAACGTCATCGTCGAAATCCGCGGCGGCGCCGGCGGGGAAGAAGCGGCGCTTTTCGCGGGGAGCCTTTACCGGATGTACACGATGTACGCCGAAAGCCAGGGGTGGAACTGTGAGGTGCTCGGTATGAGTGAAACCGAGCTCGGCGGCTTTAAGGAGATCAGTTTCTCAATTGACGGGGAAGGCGCTTACTCGAAGCTCAAGTTTGAAAGCGGCGTCCACCGCGTCCAACGGGTTCCGGAAACCGAAACGCAGGGCCGTATCCACACCTCGACTGTCACGGTCGCGGTGCTGCCGGAAGCGGAGGAAGTCGAGTTTGATCTCGACCCGAAGGATTTGCAGATCGACGTTTTCCGTTCGTCCGGCGCGGGTGGCCAGCATGTCAACAAGACCTCCTCCGCCATCCGTGTGACCCACCTGCCGACCGGCATGGTGGTCGAATGCCAGGATGAGCGCAGCCAATATAAGAACAAGGACCGGGCGCTCAAGGTGCTTCGTTCGCGCCTATTAGACATCAAAGTGCGCGAGCAGAACGACCGGATCGCTTCGGAACGCAAGCTCCAGGTCGGCACCGGGGACCGTTCGGAGCGCATCCGTACCTACAACTTTCCACAGGGCCGGGTCACCGACCACAGGATCGGGCTCACGCTTTATAAGCTCGACGCGGTTTTAAACGGCGATCTCGCCGAATTGATCGACGCGCTCATCACCTTTGACCAGGCCGAGAAGCTTCAGGCTTCCGGGGAATCGTAATTTTAGCGGGAGATGTCGTATTGCCAAGGACAAAAGTTTTGAAGGTTACCGATATTGAAAAGGACCGCGCTGCGCTCGACCAGGCGGCGGCGCTTCTGCGGGAAGGAAAGCTCGTGGCGATCCCGACCGAAACGGTCTATGGGCTCGCGGCCAATGCCCTCGATCCGCAGGCGGCCCACGCGATTTATACGGCAAAGGGCCGACCGGGCGACAACCCGCTCATCGTGCACGTTTCGGATCTTTCACAGATCCCGCCGCTGGTGAAAACCGTCCCGGACGCGCTTCGCCGTTTGGCGGAAGCTTTTTGGCCGGGTCCGATGACGGTGATTATGGAAAAATCGGACAAGATCCCGCCAGCCACTTCCGGGGGGCTTGAGACAGTTGCGATCCGCATGCCATCCCATCCGGTCGCGCGGGAGCTCATCCGCCGCAGCGGTGTGCCGCTCGCGGCGCCGAGCGCGAACCTTTCCGGATCACCGAGCCCGACAACCGCGCAGCACTGCATTGACGACCTCACCGGCCGGGTGGACGCGATTGTCGACGGCGGGGAATGCGAAGTTGGCGTGGAATCGACGGTGCTGACGCTGTGTACCGACCCGCCCTCTGTTTTGCGGCCAGGCGCTGTGACGCTCGAAATGCTGCGGCAGGTGATCCCGGAGATGACGCTCGACCCTGGGGTGTTTGAGCACCTTTCCGACGACTGCAAGGTCGCTTCGCCCGGTATGAAGTATAAGCACTATTCGCCGAAAGCGCGGGTGGTGCTGGTGCGCGGGGACCTTGCCCAATTCGGACGGTTTGTCGCATCGCAGAAGCAGGATTTTGGAATCCTTTGCTTTGAGGAGGACGCGCCGCATTTTTGGGGCCGGCGGTGCATCACCTATGGACATGAAAACGACCCGGCTTCCCAGGCGCACCGGCTGTTTGACGCTTTGCGGCAGGTGGATAAGGAAGGACTCGGGATGGTTTATGTGCGCATTTCGGACATCGAGGGGATTGGACAGGCGGTTTACAACAGACTGCTTCGCGCAGCGGGATTTGACGTAATTTTACTTTAATATGTTAAGGGGCTGGCGCAAGTGAGTGAAAGAAAGACGATGATCATCGGCCTGACGGGCCAGACCGGCGCGGGCAAATCGACCTTGAGCAGGATGTTTTCCGAGTGGGGCGTGGAAGTGATCGACGCGGATAAGGTTGCCCGCTATACAATTGAAAATTCAAAGGAATGCCTCATGGACCTTGTGCTGGAATTTTCCACCGAGGTGATCCATCCGGACGCAACCCTCAACCGGCCGAAGCTCGCGGAAATCTGTTTCGGCGATAAAAAGAAACTCAAACGGCTCAATGAAATCACCTTCCCATACATTATCCGGGCGATCGGGCGCAAACTAGAGGAGGCATGCGGCCGCGGCGTTAAGATGGTGCTGCTTGACGCGCCGACCCTTTATGAGTCGGGCCTTGACAAACGCTGCGACCGGGTGGTTGCGGTGATCGCGGATGCCGAAACCCGCACCCGGCGGATCATCGAACGGGACAAGATGACCGAGGAGGACGCCCGCCGCAGGGTGAATGCCCAGAATAATGACGCGTTCTACACCTCACGCGCCGACGATATACTTACCAATGACGGTGAGCTGGGCGCTTTGCGCCTTGTGTTTATCGATCTTTTCAACCGTTACGAAAAGCTTGCGAATGAAGGCGGTTTCGATAAAGATGGATCGGAACGGCCGCAGGCGCGGGAAGCCGCGTCCCCGGATGCGCCGGGAGAAATGCCGGACGCGCTGCCTTCGGATAAAGAGGTATTCGGGGAGCTGGCGGGCGAAGATTCCGAATGACTGGAGGAAGAAACATCAGGCGCGCAGTCAAAATCTGTTTGGAACTTCTTTTGCTGGCGATGGTGCTTTTGGGCGCAGTCAGCGCGGTGCGGTATGGCTTTGACCGGTACTACCGCAACGCCTATCCAATGAAATATGAGGAACTTATTGATTCCGCCTGCAGAGAAAAAGAGCTCGACCGGGCACTCGTCTACGCGGTCGTGCGCACTGAGAGCGGCTTTAACCCCGAAGCGGTTTCGAATGTGGGCGCGAAGGGGCTTATGCAGATGATGCCGGACGCATACGATTGGGTTCGGATGCGTAAGGGTTTGGCTGGGGAAGCGGATCATGACGACCTGTTTGACCCCGAAACAAATATCGAGTATGGAACCAGCATGCTGAAGATCCTGCTCGATGAATTTGGTACGGTGGATAACGCGCTATGCGCCTACCATGCGGGGTGGGGCAGCGTGAAGAACTGGCTTGGCGATCCGGAGATTTCTCCGGACGGGGAGCATGTCGAACATATCCCCTTTAAAGACACCGCGGCATATGTCGAGAAGGTCGGAAAGACCATCGAAATCTACCGCAGGCTCTATGATTTGTAAGGATTGAAATTCAGATAAAAGGAGACATGGCACTATGGCAAAAGATAAATCGGCGGGTGAGCTGCTGCAGGAAAAGCTGCTCTTAAACCGCGAAAACATCGGCGTCGCGGCCGATGAAGCCTATGAAAAGGCGGCGGATGATTTCTGCGCGCCGTATATGCGTTTTTTGGATCTCTGCAAAACCGAACGGGAGGCTGTCCCGGAGATCATCCGCATGGCCAAAGCGGCGGGATTTACCGAATTTGATCCGCGGGGAAGCTACCGGCCCGGCGACTGTGTTTACCGCAACAACCGCGGCAAGGCGGTTCTGCTCGCGACGATCGGTTCCCGTCCGATTGCGCAGGGGGTGCGTATCATGGCCAGCCATATCGATTCCCCGCGGCTCGACCTCAAGCCGAACCCGCTTTATGAAGAAGCGCAGCTCGCCATGTTTAAAACCCATTATTATGGCGGCGTGAAGCGTTATCAATGGGGTGCGATCCCGCTGGCTCTGCATGGCGTGATTGTCAAGAAGGACGGCCAAACAATCGCCGTCGCGCTCGGCGAGCAGGACGATGACATGGTGTTTACCGTGACTGACCTTCTGCCGCATCTGGCGGGTGAGCAGATGAAACGCCCGCTCAAGGACGGGCTCAAGGGGGAGGAGCTCAACGTCCTGGTCGGCTGCCGCCCGTTCAAAGACGATAAGGCAAGCGAGAAGGTCAAGCTCAACATTATCCGGATGCTCAACGAGAAGTACGGAATCGTTGAGGCGGATTTTCTTTCGGCGGAGCTTACAATGGTGCCGGCCTTCAAGGCGAAGGACGTTGGCTTCGATCGCTCGATGATCGGCGCGTACGGCCACGACGACCGGGTCTGCGCTTACACCTCGCTGATGGCGGCGCTTGAGAACAAGAACCCGCCCTATACCACGGTGACCGTCTTTGCGGATAAGGAGGAGACCGGTTCGGACGGCAACACCGGGCTCAATTCGGAATATCTCAAATATTTTGTGTATGACCTGGCGGAATGCTTTGGCGAAAACGGCCGCGCGGTGCTTTCAAAATCGACCTGCCTGTCGGCCGACGTCAATGCGGCGTTCGACCCCACCTTCCCGGACACCATGGAAAAACGCAACTGCGCCTACCTCAACTACGGCGTGGTCGTGACCCAGTATACCGGTTCGGGCGGCAAGTATGGCACCAGCCAGGCTTCGGCGGAATTTATGGCCCAGGTGCGCAGAATCCTGGACGGCGAAAAGATTTTCTGGCAGACCGGCGAACTCGGCAAGGTGGATTTCGGAGGCGGCGGGACGGTCGCCAAATATGTGGCGAAGCTCAATGTAGACGTGGTCGATGTGGGCGTGCCGGTGCTCTCGATGCATTCGCCTTTCGAGATCGTTTCCAAAAACGACGTTTACGCGACTTATCTGGCCTTCAAAGCCTACTGCGCCGCGCAATAAAATACCAGAAACAGAGAGTCCCCGCCGCGGCGGCTGGCCGCAGCGGGGACCTTCCATGTAATTTTGAAAAAAGGATTGGTTTTCGTGTTCGATTTCCTCGGCCCGTTCTCGCTGATTGTATTTTTTATCATCGGAATCGCAATCGGCCTCACCATCTTCCCGGTTAAATGGCTCAAGGTCAACAGCTGGGTGCAGACAGTCGGAATTTCGCTGACCCTCTTTTCAATGGGAGCTTCGATGGCCGGTTCGCCCACTTTCCTCGCGGATTTGCGCACCGCGGGCGTGCAGGCGCTTTGCTACGCGCTGGTCACCATTGCCGGGTCGGTGCTTCTGGTTTATCTGCTCTCGCGCATTGCTTTAAAAAAGGAGGATGATGCCGAGTGATGATCCTGGTTGCAATCGGCAGCCTGTTTGTGGGGGCTCTGTGCGGGCACTTTCTCTTTTCGCCCGCGGCGGTCGCGCTGATGGACACGGTGATGAGCTACGCGCTGATGCTGCTGCTCCTTTCGGTCGGCGTGGAGGTTGGCAGCAACAAAACGGTTTTTCGGACGATCCGTACATATCATGTGCGTATCCTGGTGATCCCGCTGGGGGTAGCGGCAGGATCGATAGCGGGAGGCATGTTGCTGGGCCTGGGGTTGGGCATCCCGCTGAACGAAGCTGCGGCAGTCTCGTCCGGGTTTGGATTTTACAGTGTTTCAGCGGTGATTTTGCGGGAACTGGGCGGTTCGCAGCTGGGAACGGTGGCGTTCCTGACGAATATCCTGCGGGAGCTGCTCTCGTTTCTGGTCATCCCGGTGGTGGCGAAATATCTGGGCAGCCACGCGGCCATCGCGCCGTCCGGCGCGACCGCGATGGATACGACCCTGCCCGCGATCGCAAAGGCGACCAACCAGGAGACCGCGCTTATGGCGGTCATTTCGGGCGTGGTGCTTACCGCACTGGTGCCGGTGCTGGTGCCGGTGGTCTACAATCTTTTGTGAACGGGGCGCTTTTCGGTCACAAAACGATTGGGAAATTGCATTTGCAGGCCTGCATAAACCGCTCTAAAAAAGCCAACGGTCTAAAAAGACCGCTGGCTTTTTGTTACGGAATGTTCATAAATTGCCCTTGACATACTTGACCGGGTATGATAAACTAATATACTGTATCAAAATGGCTATTTCTGCAATTATTCACGAAAATTATAACATGTTTCGACATGTTTGGCAATAGGAATTTGCAAAATTTACGGGAGACGGTTGGGAAACCTGTAGAATTTGCACAATGCGTGGATCAATTGCCCCAGCGCCGGACGGCGCGGCGGACTATACGCGGGGAACCAAAAATTCATCGCGTAAATCAGATGAATGGAGTGAGCAAAGCCTATGGTGAATGTAAAGCCAGTAACACAGGGCAAGACGACTCGTATGAGTTTTTCTCGGATCGACGAGGTTCTCACGATGCCGAACCTCATCGAAGTACAGAAAAATTCCTACCAGTGGTTCCTGGATGAAGGGCTGAAAGAGGTGTTCAAGGACGTCTCGTCGATCACGGATTATCAGGACAACCTGGTCCTCGATTTTATCGACTACCGTCTGGACGACAAACCGAAATACACCATTGAGGAATGCAAGGAGCGCGACGCGACCTATGCCGCTCCGCTGCGCGTGCGCGCCAGCCTCCTCAACAAGGAGACCGGCGAGGTCAAGGAGCAGGACATCTTCATGGGTGATTTCCCGCTGATGACCGAAAGCGGCACCTTCATCATCAACGGCGCGGAGCGCGTCATTGTTTCCCAGTTGGTGCGTTCCCCGGGCGTCTATTACGGAGCCGCCCACGACAAGAGCGGAAAACAGCTTTTTACCGCCACCGTCATCCCCAACCGCGGCGCGTGGCTCGAATACGAAACCGACTCAAACGACGTTTTCTACGTCCGCATCGATAAAAACCGCAAGCTGCCGGTGACCACCTTCATCCGTGCGCTGGGGCTTGCCTCGAACGATGAGATCATCGGCTTTTTCGGCGACGACGAGCGCATTATGGCGACCCTCGAAAAGGACAGCACCGTCAACACCGAGGAGGCGCTCCTGGAGGTTTACCGCAAGCTGCGCCCGGGTGAGCCGCCGACGGTCGATTCGGCGCAGAGCCACATCGACGCGCTTTTCTTTGACCCCAGAAGGTACGACCTTTCCAAGGTCGGCCGCTACAAATATAATAAGAAGCTTTCGATTACGCCGCGCATCATGGGCAGGACTGTGTCCCGTCCGGTTGCGGACCCGCTTACCGGCGAACTGCTCGCGGACGCGGGCGCGGTGCTCTCCCGCGAACTGGCTGAACAGATCGGCCGCTCCGGTGTCGATACCGTTTATTTGCAGGACGGCGAGCGCGAGATCAAGGTATTCTCGAACGGCATGGTCGACATCCACGATTTTGTGAAGTTCGACTGCACCGAACTGGGCATCAACGAAAAGGTGCGTTTCTCGGTGCTGCGCGAGCTGCTCGAGGGCTGCCAGGACGACGACGCGCTCAAAGAGCAGATCAAAGCGCGCCATGACGACCTGATCCCCAAACATATCATCAAGGACGATATCTTCGCGTCGATCAACTATCTGTGCTGCCTCGGCCACGATGTCGGCACCGTCGACGACATCGACCACCTGGGCAACCGCCGTATCCGCTCGGTCGGCGAGCTGCTCCAGAATCAGTTCCGCATCGGCTTTTCCCGCATGGAGCGGGTCATCCGGGAACGCATGGCCACCCAGGCGCAGGACATGGATGTCGTCACCCCGCAGGCGCTGATCAATATCCGCCCGGTCGTGGCTTCCATCAAGGAATTCTTTGGCTCCTCGCCGCTTTCCCAGTTTATGGACCAGACCAACCCGCTCGCGGAGCTCACCCACAAACGCCGTCTGTCGGCGCTCGGCCCCGGCGGCCTTTCCCGTGACCGCGCCGGATTCGAGGTGCGTGACGTACACTACAGCCATTACGGCCGCATGTGCCCGATTGAGACGCCGGAAGGCCCGAACATCGGACTGATCTCCTATCTCGCGACCTTCGCGAAAATCAACGAATACGGCTTCATCGAGGCCCCCTACCGCAAGGTGGATAAAGAGACCGGCGTGGTGCTCGACGAAGTCGAATACATGACCGCCGATATTGAGGACATGTACATCGTCGCGCAGGCGAATGAACCGCTCACCGCGGACAAGAAGTTCCAGAACCCCAAGGTCAGCGCCCGTTACCGCGACACGATGCTGATTGTCGAACGCGAAAAGGTCGACTACATGGACGTTTCGCCGAAGATGGTCGTTTCGGTCGCAACCGCGATGATCCCCTTCCTTGAGAACGACGACGCGAACCGCGCGCTGATGGGCGCGAACATGCAGCGCCAGGCGGTGCCGCTGCTCGTGCCGGAGGCGCCGATCGTCGCGACCGGCATGGAATATAAATCCGCGGTTGACTCGGGCGTTGCGGTCGTTTCCAAACACGCCGGCGTGGTCGATGCGCTTTCCGCCAACGAGATTGTCATCCGCGACGACCAGGGCGAGCACCATCCTTATCACCTGATCAAGTTCCTGCGTTCGAACCAGGGCACCTGCATCAACCAGCGCCCGATCGTCCAGAAGGGCGAGCGGATCGAGGTCGGCCAGGTGATCGCGGACGGCCCGTCCACTTCGAATGGTGAAATCAGCCTCGGGCGCAACATGCTCATCGGCTTTATCACCTGGGAAGGCTACAACTACGAGGACGCGGTGCTCATCAACGAGAAACTGGTCCGTGACGATATTTACACCTCGATCCACATCGAGGAATACGAGATCGAAGCCCGCGACACCAAGCTCGGGCCGGAGGAGATCACCCGCGACATCCCGAACGTGGGCGACGATGCGCTCAAGGAACTCGACGAACGCGGCATCATCCGCGTGGGTGCCGAAGTGCGCGCCGGAGACATCCTGGTCGGCAAGGTCACCCCGAAGGGTGAGACCGAGCTGAACGCCGAGGAGCGCCTGCTGCGCGCGATCTTTGGTGAAAAGGCCAGAGAGGTGCGCGACACCTCGCTGCGCGTCCCGCACGGCGAATACGGCATCATCGTCGACGTCAAGGTGTTTACCCGCGACAACTGCGACGAGCTTTCGCCGGGCGTCAACATGGTGGTGCGCTGCTACATCGCACAGAAACGTAAGATCTCGGTCGGAGACAAGATGGCCGGACGGCATGGAAACAAGGGCGTTGTTTCCCGCGTACTGCCGCAGGAGGATATGCCTTACCTGCCGGATGGACGGCCGCTTGACATCGTGCTGAACCCTCTGGGCGTTCCGTCCCGAATGAATATCGGGCAGGTGCTCGAAGTCCATCTGGGCCGCGCGGCCGCGCAGCTCGGCTGGAAGGTTGCGACGCCGGTATTCGACGGCGCGAACGAGCAGGACATCGCGGATGCGCTGACTGAAGCGGGCCTTTCGCCGGACGGCAAGACCGTCCTTTATGACGGGCGCACCGGCGAGGCGTTTGATAATCCGGTCACGGTGGGCTACATGTACTTCCTCAAGCTCCACCACCTGGTCGACGATAAAATCCACGCCCGTTCGACAGGGCCGTATTCCCTGGTCACCCAGCAGCCGCTGGGCGGCAAGGCGCAGTTCGGCGGACAGCGTTTCGGAGAGATGGAAGTCTGGGCGCTGGAGGCTTATGGCGCCGCATACACCCTGCAGGAAATCCTGACGGTAAAATCGGACGACGTGGTCGGGCGTGTGAAAACGTTCGAGGCGATTGTCAAAGGCAAAAATGTTCCGAAGCCGGGTATTCCGGAGTCGTTCAAGGTGCTCATCAAGGAGCTGCAGTCGCTTGGTCTCGACGTGCGCGTACTGGATAAGAACAACGAGGAGATCGACCTCAAGCAAACCTTTGACGACGACGAGAATATGGGGCTTACCCCTGTGGATGATTCGCTGATGGAAGGCGTCGAGGTCGCCGGCGAGTTTGAAGACGGATTTGACATTGACCAGCCTGACCCCGAGGCGGCAGATATCGATCTGCTCGACGTGGACCTGGACGACGATGTGGAGGAGAGCTTTGACCCCATCGAAGCGCTGGGCCTGGACGGCATCGCGAATGACGACAGTTTCTAATCTAAGGAAAGAGGGGTTCGCATTTTGGAATTTAACGTTTTTGAATCGATAAAAATCGGACTGGCGTCGCCGGAACTGATCCGCGAGTGGTCATGCGGCGAGGTCAAGAAGCCCGAGACTATCAACTACCGCACGCTCAAGCCCGAACGGGAAGGCCTTTTCTGCGAAAAGATCTTTGGGCCGACCAAGGACTGGGAGTGTTACTGCGGACGTTACAAGCGCATCCGCTATAAAGGCAAGGTCTGCGAACGTTGCGGCGTCGAGGTCACCCGCGCGAAGGTCCGCCGGGAACGGATGGGCCACATCGAGCTGGCCGCTCCGGTCAGCCATATCTGGTACTTCAAGGGCACCAGCTCCCGCATGGGGCTGCTGCTCAATATGTCCCCGCGCCTTCTGGAAAAGGTGCTCTACTTCGCCTCCTATGTGGTTATCGACCCGGGCCTCACCAACCTCAAAAAATACACCCTCCTTTCCGAAAAGGAATACCGCGACCTCAAGGAAGCTTATGAGGACGACTTCCGCGCCGGTATGGGCGCGGAGGCGGTCAAGGAGCTGCTTGCCGAGATCGATCTCGACAAGCTTTCCGATGAGCTCAAAACCGACCTCGAAACCGCGGCAGGCCAAAAGCGTATCAAACTTCTCAAGCGGCTCGAAGTGGTCGAGGCGTTCCGCCACAGCCACAACAAGCCCGAATGGATGATTCTTGATGTGGTGCCGGTCATTCCGCCGGATATTCGTCCGATGGTTCAGCTCGACGGCGGCCGCTTCGCAACGAGCGACCTGAACGACCTGTACCGCCGCGTCATCAACCGCAACAACCGTCTTAAGAAGCTTCTGGAGCTCGGCGCGCCGGACATCATCGTGCGCAACGAGAAGCGGATGCTGCAGGAGGCGGTCGACGCGCTCATTGACAACGGCCGCCGCGGCCGTCCGGTCACCGGACCCAATAACCGTCCGCTCAAATCCCTCTCGGATATGCTCAAGGGCAAACAGGGACGCTTCCGTCAGAACCTGCTGGGCAAGCGTGTCGACTATTCCGGCCGTTCGGTTATCGTCGTCGGCCCGGAACTGAAGATGTACCAGTGCGGTCTTCCAAAGGAGATGGCGCTCGAGCTCTTCAAGCCGTTCGTCATGAAACGGCTGGTCGACCTCAAGGTTGCCACCAACATCAAAAATGCCCGCAAAATGGTCGAACGCGCCACCGTAAAAGATGTTTGGGACGCGCTCGAAGTGGTTATCAAGGACCATCCGGTGCTTCTCAACCGCGCGCCGACGCTGCACCGTCTGGGAATCCAGGCGTTTGAGCCGGTCCTTGTCGAGGGCCGCGCCCTGAAGCTGCATCCGCTGGTCTGTACCGCCTACAACGCCGACTTCGACGGCGACCAGATGGCCGTGCACGTACCGCTTTCCGCCGAAGCGCAGGCCGAAGCCCGCTTTTTGATGCTGGCCGCTAATAACCTTCTTAAACCTTCGGACGGCAAGCCTGTCACCGTCCCGACCCAGGACATGGTGCTCGGTTCCTACTACCTCACCATGGTGCGCGAGGACGAAACCGGCGCGGGCAAGGTGTTCCGTGATTTCAACGAGGCCCTCATGGCCTACAATGCAGGTGCGGTTGGCCTGCACGCGCCCATCAAGGTGCGGGTGACAAAACAGGTAGGCGACGAGCGCATCTCCCACATTGTGGAGACGACCGTTGGCCGCATCATCTTCAACGACCCGATCCCGCAGGATCTCGGCTATGTCGACCGCTCCGACCCGGATCATGTGTTTGATCTCGAGATCGGCTTCCTCGTGCGCAAGAAGGAGCTCGGGAAGATCATTGACAAGACCATCCGCCAGTACGGTACTGCGAAGACCTCCGAAATGCTCGACCGCATCAAGGCGCAGGGCTTCAAATATTCCTGCCGCAGCGGCATCACGGTTGCCGTTTCGGACGCGGTCATCCCGCCGGAGAAAGCGGAATATATCGCGGAGGCCGACGCAAAGGTCGACGCGATCAAGCGCCAATACGACCGCGGTTTCATCTCGGACGACGTCCGTTACGAGCGTGTGGTCGCCACCTGGAACGAGTGTTCCGCCAAGGTGAAGGATGCGCTGACCAAGACATTTGGCGAGCGCAACCCGATCTATATGATGGCCGACTCGGGAGCGCGTGGTTCAATGGACCAGATCCGCCAGCTCGCCGGTATGCGCGGACTCATCGCGAATACCTCCGGCCGCGCGATCGAAATCCCGATCAAGGCGAACTACCGCGAAGGCCTGAATATCCTGGAATACTTCCAGTCCTCCCGAGGCGCGCGCAAGGGCCTTGCGGACACCGCGCTGCGTACGGCGGACTCGGGCTATCTGACCCGCCGCCTGGTCGATGTTTCGCAGGATGTCATCATCCGCGAGAACGACTGCGGAACCCATGAGGGTATCGTCGTCTGCGACATTGTGGACAGCGGCCGCGTCATCGAGGATTTTGCCGAGCGTCTGCTCGGACGTTATGTCGCCGACGATGTCGTCGATCCCAAGACCGGCGAAGTGATCGTCTCCCGCGACAAGATGATGACCGAAGCCGATGCCAAGAAGATCCAGGCCGCGGGCTACACCGAGGTGAAGATCCGCACCCCGCTCAACTGCGAGTCGAAGATCGGCGTCTGCGCCAAGTGCTACGGCGCGAACCTCGCAAACGGCCAGCCGGTTGGCGTGGGCGAAGCGGTCGGCATCATCGCGGCACAGTCGATCGGTGAGCCGGGCACCCAGCTCACCATGCGTACCTTCCACACCGGCGGCTCGGTTTCCGCGGCGGACATCACACAGGGTCTTCCGCGTGTCGAGGAGCTGTTCGAAGCCAGAAAGCCGAAGAACAGCGCGATTATCTCTCACCTGGACGGTGTTGTTTCGTTTGAAAAGGATCAGAAGGGCGGCGACTTCGTGGTCGTCACTGCTGAGGACGGCGAACGCTTCGAGCGGCAGGTCGTCTACGGCTCCACCCTGCGTGTGCAGGAGGGAGACGTGGTCAAGAAGGGCGACCTCATCACCGAGGGCGCCATCGAGCCCAACGAGATCCTGACGGTTTCCGGACATCTCGCGGTACAGGATTACCTGATCAAAGAGGTGCAGCGCACCTACCGTACGCAGGGTGTTGACATCAATGATAAGCATATCGAGGTCATTGTCCGCCAGATGATGCGCAAAGTCAATATTGAGGACGGCGGCGACACGATGCTCATCACCGGCGCGAAGATCGAGAAGAGCGAGCTCGCGCGCATCAACGCCGAAGTCGACCGCCTGAACGCCCAGGACGGCGGGGAACGCCGCCACGCGGCGGGCACGCCGGTCCTGCTGGGTATCACGAAGGCGTCACTCGCAACCGAGAGCTTCATGTCGGCAGCCTCCTTCCAGGAAACCACCCGCGTGCTGACCGAAGCCGCGATCAAGGGCAAGGTCGACCATCTGATGGGCCTCAAGGAAAACGTCATCATCGGTAAGCTGGTCCCGGCCGGAACGGGCACGGTGGATTACGATACGCTCGAGATCGTGGACGCCGAGAGCCATGCCGACCACAGCGACTACAGCTTCATCTCCGATCTGGACGATGCGGAGGACATGCAGACAGTTTAACCATTTCACGTTTTTATCAACGCGACGCCGGTACGTCCCGCGGGACGTACCGGCGTCTTGGACGAAAGCGGAAGGATTTTCAGGCTTTTCTAATGGTAAAAACGTACAAAGACGGTAAAATTTTAATGTATGTATTGACAATGAGTCAAATGAGGCATTATAATAAAGAACTGTGAGACTGTGTCATAATGCGGTTTCAGCGGGATCGGGATGCTTCTGATCCCTTGAAATAAACAGATGGCCAAAAAGGCCAAAACAAAGTAAGGAGGTGCAATATGCCAACATTTAACCAGCTTGTACGCAAAGGTAGAGAGGTCACCGTCAAGAAGTCCACCGCTCCTGCGCTGCTGAAAGGATGGAACTCCAAGAAGAGAGTTGCAATCGATCAGAATTCCCCGCAGAAGAGAGGCGTCTGCACGGCCATCCGTACTTCTACCCCGAAAAAGCCGAACTCTGCGCTGCGAAAGGTCGCGAGGGTCAGACTGTCCAATGGATTTGAGGTTACTTCTTACATCCCCGGCATCGGCCACAACCTGCAGGAGCATAGCGTCGTGCTCATCCGCGGCGGGCGCGTTAAGGACCTGCCTGGTGTCCGTTACCACATCATCCGTGGCACACTGGATGCGCAGGGCGTTGCAAAACGCATGCAGGCCAGATCCAAATACGGCGCGAAACGGCCGAAGGCTGGTGCCAAGAAGTAATAAAACTTTTCGATTATTCTGCCAATTTTAGGCTAACATATAGATGTGAGCCTCGGATTGGCGCGAACGGGAGTTTTGTCACTTTCGAGTACCAATGAATTCATTATATTTATGAAGGAGGGAAGCGAAGTGCCAAGAAGAGGTCGTATTGCAAAACGTGATGTTTTGCCGGACCCGCTTTACAATTCCAAGCTCGTCACCCGGCTGATCAACAATATTATGTATGACGGCAAAAAAGGTGTCGCGCAGAAGATTGTATACGGTGCATTCGATATCGTCAAAGAAAAGACGGGCAAAGATCCGCTGGAAGCTTTCGAGCAGTCGATGGAGAACATTATGCCCGTGCTGGAGGTCAAAGCCCGCCGCGTCGGCGGTGCAACCTACCAGGTTCCTATGGAGGTGCGTCCGGAACGCCGTCAGACCCTGGGTCTGCGGTGGCTGACCACCTACAGCCGCAACCGCGGCGAGAAGACCATGAGAGAGCGCCTTGCGGGCGAGATCATGGATTCTCTCAACCAGACCGGCGGCGCCGTCAAAAAGCGCGAGGATACCCACAAGATGGCAGAAGCCAACAAGGCGTTTGCACATTACCGCTGGTAATCCGCCCCATCTGGGAGTCAGTTTTTGTTATTTCATTCTACCGGCGGCGTCAGCCCATCGCTGATTGCGGCGTCGGAGCGCAAGAAATTTAGGAGGACACTATGCCAAGAGATGTATCTCTGGAAATGACACGAAATATCGGCATAATGGCCCACATTGACGCCGGCAAGACCACCACCACCGAGCGTATCCTGTACTACACGGGCATCAACCACAAGATTGGTGAAACGCACGAAGGCACGGCGACGATGGACTGGATGGCGCAGGAGCAGGAGCGTGGTATCACCATCACCTCCGCTGCGACCACCTGTTACTGGAAGGGCCACCGTATCAACATTATCGACACCCCTGGACACGTGGACTTCACCGTTGAAGTCGAGCGCTCGCTGAAAGTGCTCGACGGCTCGGTGACGGTATTCTGCGCGAAGGGCGGTGTTGAGCCGCAGTCTGAAACCGTTTGGCGTCAGGCGAACAAATACCACGTCCCGCGCATGGGTTACGTCAACAAGATGGACATCATGGGCGCGGACTTCTACCGCGTCATCGAAATGATGCGTCAGCGCCTCAAATGCAACGCTGTCCCGATTCAGTTGCCGATCGGCGCCGAGCAGTTCTTCAAGGGCATCATCGACCTCATTGAAATGAAGGCCGACGTCTACTATGACGACCTTGGAAAGGACATGCGCGTTGAGGAAATCCCCGAGGATATGATGGAGAAAGCCCAGCAGTACCGTGAGGAACTGCTCGAGCACCTCGCTGATTGCGACGAGGCCTTCATGGAGAAATACCTCGCGGGCGAGGAGATCACCACGGAGGAAATCCGTACTGTGATCCGCAAATCCACCATCGCAAACACGATGGTTCCGGTCTGCTGCGGTACGTCCTACAAGAATAAGGGCGTCCAGAAGCTGCTCGATTCGATCATTGATTTCATGCCTTCCCCGACCGATATCGAGAGCATCAAGGGCACCAATCCCGAGACTGGTGAGGAAGAGGAGCGCAAACCGGGCGACAAGGAGCCGTTCGCGGCGCTTGCGTTCAAGATTGCGACCGACCCGTATGTCGGCAAGCTCTGCTTCTTCCGCGTCTATTCCGGTACGCTGACCGCGGGTTCGGGCGTTTACAACCCGAACAAGGACAACACCGAGCGCATCGGTCGTATCCTGCAGATGCACGCGAACCACCGGAAGGATCTTGAAGTCTGCTACTGCGGCGATATTGCGGCGGCGGTCGGCCTCAAGAACACCACCACCGGCGACACGCTGTGCGATCCGAAGCATCCGATCATCCTGGAGTCGATGGAGTTCCCGGATCCGGTTATCAACCTCGCGATCGAGCCGAAGACCAAGGCTGGCCAGGAAAAAATGGCCATCGGCCTTTCGAAGCTCGCCGAGGAGGACCCGACTTTCCGGACCTACACCGATCAGGAAACCGGACAAACGATCATCGCGGGCATGGGCGAACTGCATCTGGAGATCATCGTCGACCGCCTGCTGCGTGAGTTTAAGGTTGAGGCGAATGTCGGTAAGCCGCAGGTTGCTTACAAGGAAACCATCCGCAAACTGGCTGATGTCGACCACAAATACGCCCGCCAGTCGGGTGGTAAGGGTCAGTACGGCCATGTCAAGATCAAGATCGAACCGAACGAGAGCGGCAAGGGCTACGAGTTTGTCAACGCGATCGTCGGCGGCGCAATCCCGAAGGAATACATTGGTCCGATCGACCAGGGTATCCAGGGCGCGATGCTGGCCGGCGTCCTGGCGGGCTATCCTGTCGTTGACGTGAAGGTCACTCTGTACGACGGCTCCTATCATGAGGTCGACTCCTCTGAAATGGCCTTTAAGATCGCCGCTTCGATGGCGTTCAAGATGGCGATGCAGAAGGCTGACCCGGTTCTGCTCGAACCAATCATGAAGGTTGTTGTCACAACCCCTGAGGACTATATGGGCGACGTCATCGGCGACCTGAACAGCCGCCGCGGCCAGATCCAGGGTATGGAAGCGGTCTTCGGCGCGCAGGAAATCCGTGCGTTTGTCCCGCTGTCCGAGATGTCCGGCTACTCCAACGACCTGCGCTCCAAGACGCAGGGCCGTGGCAACTATGTCATGGAGCCGAGCCACTACATCGAGGTTCCGAAGTCGATTGCAGAAGGAATTATGTCCGAAAGAGGCAAAAAAGCGGAATAATCCGGCTTTCCCTCTTGCAATTTTGCCTGCAACTTGATAGAATACAAACTATAGTCCCCAGGCTTTAAAATTAAAAAATCATTCTTATAAGGGAGGAAATTTTCGATGGCAAAGGCACATTTTGAAAGAAACAAGCCCCACGTAAATATCGGTACCATCGGTCACGTTGACCATGGCAAGACCACTCTGACCGCTGCGATCACCAAGGTTCTGGCTATGAAAGGCCAGGCCCAGTTCGAAGCGTATGACATGATCGATAAGGCCCCGGAAGAGCGCGAGCGCGGCATCACCATCAATACCGCTCACGTTGAGTATGAAACCGACAAGCGTCACTATGCGCATGTCGACTGCCCCGGACATGCCGACTATGTTAAAAACATGATCACCGGTGCCGCGCAGATGGACGGCGCGATCCTGGTTGTTTCCGCGGCCGACGGCCCGATGCCCCAGACCCGTGAGCACATCCTGCTCTCCCGTCAGGTTGGCGTTCCGTATATCGTTGTTTTCATGAACAAGGCGGACCAGGTTGACGATCCTGAGCTGCTCGAGCTCGTTGAGATGGAAATCCGTGAGCTGCTTTCCAGCTATGACTTCCCGGGCGACGATATCCCGATCATCAAGGGTTCCGCTCTGGTCGCGCTGGAGTCCACTTCCACCGATCCGGCTGCTCCGGAATATGCCCCGATCCTCGAACTGATGGACGCTGTCGACGAGTACATTCCGACTCCGGAAAGAAAAGCCGACCTGCCGTTCCTGATGCCTGTTGAGGACGTCTTCACCATCACCGGCCGCGGCACCGTTGCGACCGGCCGTGTTGAGCGTGGCCAGCTGAAGACCGGCGACGAAGTTGAGATCGTCGGCCTGCAGGACGAGAAGAAAAAGACCGTTGTTACCGGCATCGAGATGTTCCGCAAGATCCTCGACTACGCTGAGGCTGGCGACAACATCGGCGCGCTGCTGCGTGGTATCCAGAGAACCGAGATCGAGCGCGGACAGGTTCTGTGCAAACCCGGCTCCATCCACCCGCACGTCAAATTCCGTGGCCAGGTCTATATCCTGAAAAAGGAAGAGGGCGGCCGTCACACCCCGTTCTTCAACAACTACCGTCCGCAGTTCTATTTCCGCACCACCGACGTTACCGGCGTCATCACCCTGCCGGAAGGCGTTGAGATGTGCATGCCTGGCGATAACGTCGAGATGGACGTTGAGCTGATCACCCCGATTGCGATCGAGGAAGGTCTGCGCTTCGCGATCCGTGAAGGCGGCCGTACCGTTGGTTCCGGCGTCGTCATCAAGATCAACGACTAATTTTTATTCACAGAAAAAAGGCCCTGATGCGTTTGTATCAGGGCCTTTTGTGTTTTAGAGGAGTGGATTTCATGAACTATCAGCGCGAATATTCCCGCCGCATCCGGCTGGGGGTCATCGGGGTCGGCGCGCACGCCTATCGTAACCTGCTGCCGCTGCTCAGTTATCTTCCGATCGAACTCCAGGCGGTCTGCAACTTCTCCAACGAGGAGGCGGGAAGGCGAACCGCCGCCCAGTATGGCTGTCATTATTACAAAGGCGCCGAACGGATGTATGAGTCGGAAAAGCTTGACGCGGTGCTCCTTTGCGCTTCCCCGCAGGCGCATACCACGCTGGCTTGTGAAGCGTTGGACCGGGGAGTGCATGTATTCACCGAAAAGCCGCCCGCGATGAACAGCGGCGAGCTGGAGCGAGTGCTTACGCACCGCGGTGACCGCGTCTATGTAGTTGGTTACAAAAAAGCGTTCATGCCGGCGACGGACAAGGCGATCGAGCTTGCGCAGAGCGGGAAATATGGCCGGGTGAAGTCGATTTTGGCTTCCTATCCGGTCAATCTGCCGCCTGACCCCGCCGGATCGCTTGCGCGTGGGGAATTTTCCGACTGGCTGGCCGACAGCTGCCATCCCATTTCCTTTCTGCTTGCGGTGGGCGGCAGGGTAAAGACAGTCCAGGCTACCCAGGGGCCGCTTGGCAACAGTGTCTGCATCCTCGAATTTGAAAACGGCGCGCTGGGGATTCTGCACGGGGCAACAGGCCCGGATCTGCCGGTTGAGAATTACAGCGTCTATGGGGACAATTGGGATCTGCAAATCCACAACACCGATACGGTCATCCTGAATCGTGGCATTCCTTTTGAATTGGGACGCACCGAAAGCTTTACGGTACCGGGAGAGGAATACGGATCGATTGTCTGGCGCCCGCAGAACTGTAAAGCAACGCTGGAAAACAAGGCGCTTTTCGTGCAGGGAATGTATGCTGAGATGAAACATTTCTGTGACTGCGTGCTGGAGAGCAAACCGGCCACACGCGGGACGCTTGAATTTGCCATTCAGGTGTGCCGGGTGAGTGAAGCGGCCATGCGGTCGTGCGGGCAGAAAATTCCGGTCAATTCGTGAGCCGCAGGGCTCTGTAGAATTACCTGCCGCCTGTCTGTAAAAAAGAAACACTTGGGGCTGCCTGATGGATCTCTTAAGTGTATTCCTTTTTACATTTGGACTGATGGGTAAGGACTTCGTCAATTTCACTAGGCGTTAAATGAAGCAGAAAAATATGATCAAGTAAATAAAGAGATAAATCGAAATTGAAATGGAGAAATTTCTATGTTTGAAAAAAAGGAAAAAAGATTTGCACTAAAAGAAGAAGAAAACTATAGTTTTGGAGTGGTCAGGATTATAGTTGATACAAAAACTGGCGTTAATTATATTATGACTGTAGGCGTTGGAGGCTCCTCAATTACCCCGCTGCTTGATTGTGATGGCAATGTAGTTGTTGATAAATAAACTCCTCATTTATCGGGCAGTTGCTGCCTGTGAAGATACCTCCTTCCGTTCCTTCGGCGGAAGGAGGCTATTTATATCCTGAATCAGTCCAAAAGGTAAAAGGGAGCAGGTGTTTCCCGCCTTGACAAAGCGCGCGCGAAGGACTATAATATAGAAAATTTGATCAGTCTGTTTCAGGGCGAGGTGCAATTCCTCACTGGCGGTAAAGTCCGCGAACCGGCGATGAGCCGGCTGAATGGGTGAAACTCCCATACCAACGGTATAGTCCGGATGAAAGAAACGGCGCAACAGGCGGACAATCCGCCACTACGCTACGTCCTTGAGCCATTTGGTTTGAGGGCTTTTTCATTTTCCTGACAGACCTCGACGGAGGTAATGTTATGAAAGCAAGCGCATCCACCAGAAAACTCACCACCATGGCCATGCTCACCGCGATCTCGATCGTGCTGGTGGCAATCATCCATTTCCCGCTGTTCCCGGCGGCGCCGTGGATGGAATACGACCCGGCCGACATCCCCATCTTCATTGGGACCTTCCTGTTTGGGCCGCTGTCGGGTCTTTGCCTGACGCTGGTCGTCTCGGTGATCCAGGGACTCACGGTCAGTGCGGCGAGCGGGCCCATCGGTATCCTCATGCACTTTTGCGCGACCGGTTCGTTTGTACTTGTGGCGGGCAATCTCTATAAGCGCAGCCACACCCGCAAGGGCGCCGTAACCGCGCTCGTATGCGGTATAGGGGCCTGGACATTGGCAATGGTGCTGTGGAATCTCATCTTCACGCCGATTTTCATGGGCGCGCCGATGGAAGCGGTGCTTGAGATCATGATCCCGGTGATCATCCCGTTCAATTTGGTCAAGGCCGGGATCAACGCGGTGGTGACCTACCTGGTCTATAAACCGATCGCGCGGCTGGTACGGCATGAACATTTTGAGGCCGCGCCGCAGAACCCTTGACAAAGTATGCCGGATCGTGTAGACTATATTTCGTGAATTGAATACTGCCTTATGAAGAGTGGTGGAGGGAACAGGCCCTATGAAGCCCGGCAACCTGCATTTTGTGCAAGGTGCCAAATCCTGCGGCATGGCCGACAGATGAGGATGGACGCGAGCTCGGTTTATGCCGGGCTCGTTTTTTGTTTGATGCAGGGATTTTCATCATATTTCGCACAACATAATCGGATAGAATCCGGTTGGAGATTCTCCGAATCTGTTGTGAAAAGAGGAACTGATCCATGAAATTTCAGGTTTTTTGCAGAAAGGCCGTGAGCTTGGTGCTCGCGGCGGCCCTGGGGTTGGGGCTTTCAGCCACGGCGTCGGCGCGGGAATATAACGATTACGAGGAAATCGTTTCTCACGTCAGCCTGAAGGTGCCGGGAAAACTGAATATCGCGCGTCCAGCGGACGATATCACCACATCGGCTTCCAATTATTTCATTATGGGTTCGTCCGATCCGGACGTGAAGCTCACAATGAATGGCGAGGAGGTCAAAAACCGCGGCGCGCGCGGCAGCTTCGGCGTTTACGTCGCGCTGGACAAGGGGAAGAACACCTTCAAGTTCAAGCAGGGAGCGAAAAGCGCTACTGTTACCATCATCCGCGGGCAGGTTACCGACGCGCCCACCACCAAGGTGATCTCCAGCATGGCGCCATCCTACGACTGCGCCACCGTGAGCGGTGAAACGATCCGCCTTTCCTGTGTGGCGCCGAGCGGCGCGACTGTTGTCGCGACGGTCGGTGGACGGCAGGTGAAACTAAAACAGGCCGCGGCAACCGCCAAAAAAGGTGTTCCGGCCACTTTCACCGGCGAAACGGTCGCCGGACAGGTGCGGGGTACCCGCGACCTCGGTCCGGTTACATACACGCTGAATGGCAGCCAGACCTTCACCTCCGCCGGAAAGGTTTTCCTTGCCGGGGAACTGGGGTCGCTCGCGGTGCAGGTCAAAAACAATGTGGCGAACGTCTATAAGGATTCGCAGCGCAGCGCCTATATCGAAACGGCGAAGCTTGGCGCGGTCGATGTGGTCGTCGACATAACCTCCACCATGTACAAGCTCTCGACCGGCGGCTGGGTGATGAAGGAATCGGTCCAGCCGCTCACCCGTGTGCAGGACGTGACCCTCGATGTGGACGAAATCTCGTTTGGGGTAGAGGACGACGGTAAAGGCGAGATGCTGACCCTTTCGGGCGGCGGCAAGCCGATGTTCCGCGCCTACATGGACAGCGAGACCCTGAACGTCAAGCTCTTCAACACCGCCATCTCACAAAACCAGGCGGCCGCGCTCGACGATGCGATCGGCAGGCGAAGCTATCTTTTCACCGGCGTGGAGCTGGATTATGAGGGCCAGGACGCGATCCTCACCTTCCCGCTGGCAGGCGAAAAGGGACTTTGGGGCTACGACGTCAGTTATGGCGCGGACGGCGGCGTGAATATCTATGCGAAGTACCAGCCCCGCCTTTCGGATGGGGACAAGCCGCTCTCCGGCGTCACCATCGCGGTGGACGCGGGACACGGCGGCGCCGACCCGGGGGCGCTGGGTATCCCGCTCACAAGCGGCGCGACCGAGAAGGACATCACGCTTGCGACCGCAATCGCGGTGCAGAAGCGGCTCGAGTCGCTCGGGGCGGACGTGGTGATGTGCCGGACG
Source organism: Anaerotruncus rubiinfantis (assembly GCF_900078395.1). Lineage (NCBI taxonomy): Bacteria > Bacillati > Bacillota > Clostridia > Eubacteriales > Oscillospiraceae > Anaerotruncus > Anaerotruncus rubiinfantis. Next base: position 31,814 of record NZ_FKLA01000008.1, read on the forward strand.
GATGACAGCGACGTCACGATGAATCAGCGGATGACCGACACCTTTGCGGCGCGCGCGGACCTATTTATCTCGCTGCACTGCAATTCGATCGGCTACGACACCGACGCCTCCAAGCCGAACGGCACCGAGGTCTACTATTTTGAGAACATCGCCAAAAAACTGGCGACGGCCCTCTCCGCGAATGTCTCGGAATATACAGGCCGCACAAACCGCGGTGCGAAGTTCTCGAATTACCGCGTGACCCTCAACAGCTACGCGCCTTCGGTTCTGGTCGAGATGGGTTTCCTCACCAACCCGGCCGAGTACGACAGCATGACCAGCCGGCGCGGCATCTATAACACGGCCAACGCGGTGGGCGACAGCGTACTGGCGGCGCTCAAATAAACATCCCGTATTTTCACAACAGATCAAAGATAAAGGAGAATGGAAAAATGGCAAAATACCTGTTCACCTCGGAATCGGTCACCGAAGGACATCCCGATAAGATCTGCGACCAGATCTCCGACGCGGTGCTCGACGCGATCCTGGACAAGGACCCGACGGCGCGTGTGGCGTGCGAGACGGCGGTCACCACCGGCATGGTGATGATCATGGGTGAGATTTCCACAAACTGCTATGTGGACATCCCCGCAATCGCCCGCAAAACGATCGAAGAGATCGGATACGACCGTGCCAAATATGGTTTTGACTGCAAGACCTGCGCGGTGCTCACCTCGATCGACGAACAGAGCCCGGACATCGCGCTCGGCGTAAATGACGCGCTGGAAGCCAAAAATGGGGAGACCGGCGAGGCGGACACAACCGGCGCCGGCGACCAGGGCATGATGTTCGGGTATGCATCCGATGATACCCCGGAACTCATGCCGATGCCGATTTCCCTGGCGCATAAGCTTGCAAAGCGGCTCACCGAGGTGCGCAAAAGCGGAATTTTGCCCTACCTGCGTCCGGACGGAAAAACCCAGGTCACGGTGGAATATGCCGACGACCGGCCGGTGCGGATCGACGCGGTGGTCATTTCGAATCAGCACGCGCCGGAGATTTCGCTCGAGCAGATCCGGGCGGACATCATCGAACAGGTCATAAAGGCCATCATCCCGGCAGAGCTGATGGATGAGAAAACCAAAATCTATGTGAACCCCACTGGACGGTTTGTCATCGGCGGGCCGCAGGGGGACAGCGGGCTCACCGGACGCAAGATCATCGTCGATACCTACGGCGGATTCGGCCGGCACGGCGGCGGCGCTTTTTCGGGCAAAGACCCGACCAAGGTCGACCGTTCGGCGGCTTATGCGGCGCGGTATGTTGCGAAGAACATTGTCGCGGCAAAGCTTGCGCGCCGCTGTGAAATCCAGGTGGCCTACGCCATCGGCGTGGCGCATCCGGTTTCGGTCAATGTTAACACCTTCGGCACCGGCACAGTCAGCGACGAGAAGCTCGCCGAAGCGGTGATGAAAGTGTTCGATTTGCGCCCGGCGATGCTCATCAAATCGCTCGATCTGCGCCGCCCGATTTACCAAAAGCTTGCCGCCTATGGACATATGGGAAGGGAAGACCTCGGCGTAAACTGGGAAAAAACCGACAAAGTGGAGGCGCTTTTGGCCGCAGTCAGGTAATTTTTTGCAAAAAAACAGAAACACATTTTCACCTCGGCGCATAAGATGTGCCGAGGTGATTTTTATGTTGGATGCGATCATTTGGATTTGTATGGCGATCCTTGCGTGCGTGGGCTTTGTGCAGTGTGTCACCTGGCTGGCGGTGCGTCATAGTTGTAAAGGAAACCACGTTTACAGAGTGATCCCCATCGGCGGAGAGGGCAAAAACACCGGAAACCAGATGGCGCTGATGTACACCTGCCTGCAATGGGAGGCGAACCCCAGCCGCCAGGACTATGTACTCTACGGCATCGGTCTGAACGAGAAGGAACAGCAGGCCTGCGAGGAACTCGCGCGCGCGGCGGGGGTCTGCTTTGTGCAGACGCCGGAGGAACTGGAAGCGCTGCTGCGAACCCCCTGAACCGCTTGCCCATGCGGATGATTTGTATTATAATGGGAAACAGATTGTCCCGGCCGCAAAACCGCCGGGGAGGACGTTGGGAAAGGAGGAGCGCGGGAGATGCAAAGCGGGGAGCTTTACAGGCTGGAGGGCAGCGTGGAGGCGGTTATCTATCACAATCCGGACAACGGCTACTCGGTTCTGGAGATTGCGACCGATGAGGACACGGTCACAGTGGTCGGGGAGTTCGCCGACATCGCGGTTGGGGAGACGCTCAAGGTGACCGGTGTGTATACCACTCACCCGAAGTATGGTTTGCAGCTCAAGGCGGAGCAGTATGAGCGCTTGATGCCCGCGACCGCCGCCGCTATCGCGAGCTACCTTTCCTCCGGCGCGATCAAGGGGATTGGCCCCGCGATTGCCAGAAAGCTGGTCGAACGCTTCGGGGACGATACCCTAACCGTGATCGAACAAAATCCGGCAAGGCTTGCTGAGATTGGAGGAATTTCGCCCAAAAAAGCGGAAAGTATTTCCAAAGAGTATCAAAAACTATTTGGTATACGGACGGTAATGCTATTTTTGAGCAATTTTGGGGTTCCCGCGTCGTTTGCGATCAAAACCTGGAAGAAATTGGGGATGGACGCGCAGGAGATCGTGTCAAAAAATCCCTATGTTCTGTGCAACGAAGAGATCGGCGTCGCTTTTGAAACCGCGGATGTGATTGCTGCCCGTGGCGGCGTTGCGCCCGACAGCCTCGAGCGGATTGGGGCGGGTGTCATGCATGTGCTGCGTCACAACACCGGCAATGGTCACACCTGCCTGCCGCAGGAGAAGCTGGTCGAGGTATCCTGCCGCCTCACCCAGGTGGACAGCTACCATATCATCGACGGCGTGGACGAATTGGTCGCGCGGGGGGAGCTGGTGCGCCTTGGTGTGAACGGGGAGGACTTCATCTACATCCCCCGGTATTACGAGGCGGAATGCTACATCGCCTCCAAGCTTTCCCTGATGCTCCAGAACACCGGCGAGGGCCTTTTGCCGGATGTGGACGGCTTTGTCGCGGAGCATGAGCGGCGGCAGGGGATCGTCTATGCCGAATTGCAGCGCCGTGCGATCACCACCGCGATCACCCGGCCGATGATGATCCTGACCGGCGGGCCGGGCACCGGCAAGACGACCGCTATCGCGGCGATCATCCACCTGCTCGGGCAGATGGGGGAAAAGGTGGCGCTTGCCGCGCCGACCGGGCGCGCCGCAAAGCGGATGAGCGAATTGACCGGCGTGGAGGCAAAGACCGTCCACCGGCTTTTGGAAGTCGACTATTCGGACGGCTCGGGCGCGTTGCGCTTCAAACGCAACGAGAAAAACCCGCTTCCCTGTGACGCGGTCATCATCGACGAGACCTCGATGATGGACACGCTTCTGTTTGAATCGCTGCTGCGGGCGCTCAAATTTTCCTGCCGGCTCATTCTGGTGGGCGACCCGGACCAGTTGCCGTCGGTCGGCGCGGGCAACACGCTCGGGGACCTTATCGAGAGCGGCGTGGTGCCGGTGGTGCATCTGCGGGAGATCTTCCGGCAGGCGGCCAAGAGCCTCATTGTCACCAACGCCCACGCAATCGTGACCGGCGCGTATCCGCGCATGGATCAGAAGGACAACGACTTCTTCCTGCTCACCTGTGAAAGTTCCGCGCAGATCCTTGCGGTGACCGCTGACCTGTGCAGGCGGCGTCTGCCCAAGAGCTACGGTTATTCCCCGATGTGGGATATCCAGGTCATCGCGCCGACCCGCGTCGGCGCGGCGGGCACGGGGGAGCTCAACCGCGTGCTGCAAACGGCGCTCAACCCGCCCGATCCGGCGAAAAAGGAGTTTGCCGCCGGGACGGTAACTTTTCGGGAGGGCGACAAGGTCATGCAGATCAAAAACAATTATGACCTTATATGGGAAAAGGACGGCGGCGAACAGGGGATGGGCATTTTCAACGGGGATATCGGGGTGATCGAACTGATCAACCGCCCATCCTCCTCCATGATAATCCGGTTTGAGGATCGGAACGTGGAATACTCCTTTGATATGGCAAATGAACTTGAACTCGCCTATGCGATCACTGTTCACAAAAGTCAGGGCAACGAATACGACGCGGTGATCATGCCGCTGATGGACGGCCGCAGCCGGATGTATTACCGAAACCTCCTCTATACCGCTGTGACCCGCGCCAAGAAGCTGCTCATCATCGTGGGCAGCGAACGCGCGGTGCGTATGATGGTGGACAACCATAAAAAGTCGCGCAGGTACACGAATCTGGTATACCTGCTGGGAGAGGTGTGCGATGGCGAAGTTCAGTGACCGGCTCCTCTCGCTGATTTTCCCCAATAAATGCTTCCTGTGCGGGAAGGTGCTTGAAGGGGAGCGGTGGCTGTGTGAAGCCTGTGAAGGCCAACTGCCGTACACCGCGGATGAGCTTTGTCCGGGCTGCGGCAAGCGGTATGCGGAATGTATGTGCGGTGAAATCGCGGACAGCCTTTCCGGAGCCGCCGCGCCGCTCTATTACACCGGCGGCACGGCGCGCGGCATTCATCGCTTTAAGTACGACGGGCGCCGGTACTATGGGAAGTATCTCGCCGCGCTGATGGCGGACGCGGTGCGGGACACCTTTCCGATGGTTTCGTTTGACGGGGCTGCCTGGGTGCCGACCCATGCGACCAAGCTGCGGGAGCGGGGATTCTGCCCGGCGCTGTTGCTTGCGCGCGAGGTCTGCGCGCGGCTCGGGCTGCCGCTGCTCGAAACCGGCCTCGTCCACACCGGACGCGGCGGCGCGCAGATGCGCCAGGGCGGCAGGGAGGCCCGCCGCGAAAACGCGAAGCGCAATTTTTCGATCCGCAGGGATACGAATCTTTGCGGCAAGACAGTCCTTTTGGTGGATGATGTGCTTACGACCGGTGAAACGGCAAAACGCTGCGCGAGGCTGCTCTTAAAAAAGGGGGCGGCTGAGGTCTATGCGGTCTGTGCCGCGACGACCCGGGAGGATGAGGACGGATAGCGGACTTTTATTGCAAAAATTGCCGAATTGCGGTATACTACTACTGTTTTGATTTCGCTTTAATTATTTGGAGGCTCAAATATGAATTCTATTGACATCGGGATCGACCTCGGCACGGCGACAGTATTGGTTTACGCCGGGGAACAGGGAATCGTGCTGCGTGAACCGTCGGTAGTGGCGATCAATACCAAAAACGACACCATCCTTGCGGTGGGGGATGAAGCGCACGCCATGATCGGCAAGACCCCGGCGGAGATCAGCGCGATCCGTCCGCTGGAGGACGGGGTCATTTCGGATTACAAAATGTGCGAAGAGATGATCAAATACTTTTTGCGCAAAGCCTGCCCGAGCAATATGGTCAAGCCCCGCGTCGCGCTCTGCGTGCCGTCGCTCATCACCGGCGTGGAAGCGCAGGCGGTGGTCGACGCGGCGGTCGTGGCCGGCGCGCGCCGGGTATTTCTGATCGAAGAGCCGGTCGCCGCGGCAATCGGCGCCGGGATTGATATCTCAAAGCCGGAGGGAAACATCGTGCTTGACATCGGCGGAGGCACCAGCGATATCGCGGTCCTTTCGCTGAACGGCATCGTCTGCAAGAATTCGATCAAGATGGCGGGCGACAAGTTCAACGCCGCCATTGTGCGGTATATCCGTTCAACTTATAATCTGCTGATCGGGGAACGGATGGCGGAGAATATCAAAATTTCGATCGGAAGCGTCGATCCGAATGAAGAGGATCTCACCTTTGAGGTCAAAGGCCGCAACCTGGCGACCGGCCTGCCGAACAAACGCACCATTACCCGGCGGGAACTTTATCCGTCAATCCTCGATTGTGTGGTGGAAATCCGCGACGCGGTGCATGCCGTGGTGGAAAAAACCCCACCCGAGCTGGTGGGTGACATCTATACAAACGGACTTGTGATGACCGGCGGCGGCTCGCTGCTGCACGGGTTTGACACCTACCTCAGCCGGGAACTGAAGATGCCGGTGCGGGTGGCGGAAAATCCGGTTGAATGCGTTGCGATCGGCACCGGCCGCTCGTTCGACTACATCGATGAGCTGGTGGACGGTTTTATCTCTTCTTCGACGCACAAGCACTGAATCTGGAAAACGCATAAATTCCTCCTGTGGCTGGAATACTTTAAGTATCCAAACCAAAGGAGGAATTTTTGATGCCGCTGACTTCCAAGGAACTCACCGCGATCGAGGACCAACTGGGCGTGGAACAGAATATGGTCAAGAAGTTTTCGATGTACGCGACCATGACGACCGATCCGCAGCTCAAGACAAAATTTGAACAGAACGCCGCCAAACATCAGAACCACTATAATAAACTGCTCCAGCAGTTGGGTTAGGAGGGAGCGCCATGCCAAATCAGAATCAGAAACAGCAGCCGTTTGGGGATCGTGAGATGATGGACGACGCGCTTTCAAGTCAGAAGTTCATCACCGAAGGCTATAACAGCTTTGCGAATGAATGCGCATCCCCGGCCGTGATGAGCGAGCTGATGAACATCCTGAATGAGGAACATCAGATCCAGCACGAACTTTTTGACGAGATGTTAAAACGCGGCTGGTATGCCACCGAGCCCGCTCCGCAGAAAAAGATCGACCAGTGCAAACAGAAATATCCGGCCAACTGAGCCGGTGCATACAAATGCCCGCCGTTTTCCAAACGGCGGGCATTTGTTTATTCCTTTGCCGGGGCGAGGTGCACATCGAGCTGATTATAGGGGATCGAGATGCCCGCCGCGTCGAACCGCCGCTTCGATTCCTCGAGCAGGTCGAATTTGAGCGTCCAGTAGTCGTCGGTCCCGACCCAGACGCGGCAGCCGATCTTGATGGCGGAATCGCCGTGTTCGACCATCCGCACGAGTGGGGCGGGATCGTCGAGCGCGAGCGGGTTCTCCGCGATGATGGCGGAAAGAATCTGTTTGGCCGCTTCGAAGTCGTCGTCATAGCCGATCGAAAAGTCGATGTCGAGCCGGCGGGTTTCCCGGCCGGTGAAGTTTATGATCTGCGCCTTGGCCACGTCGCCGTTGGGGATGTGCACAAGTTTGTTGTCGATGGTGCGCATTACGGTGTAGTTGAGGCGGATCTCCTCGACGGTGCCTTCGTTTCCAGCGATTTCGACATAGTCCCCCAGTGCGAACGGCTTTGTAAAAAGCACCGACATGCCGCCCGCCAGGTTGCCGAGCGAATCCTTGACGGCGAGCGAAATTGCCAGACCAAAGACGCCGAGCAGAGCGATAAACGAGCCGACTTCGACGCCCAGGGTCGCAATCACCGTGATGCCGAGGAGGATATACAGGATGACGTTAATGATCGAAAGCAGGAAATTGTGGAGCGTGGGATCGAGCTTCGAGCGGATGAGCGCCTTGCGCAGCAGGCGGGTGACGATTCGGATGAGGACGATCCCGATGACAAGGACCGCGGCGGCGGTCAGCAGGTGCGGGAGATAATCGAGGAACGCCTCCCACAGGAAGGACCAACGGCTTTTCGGGTCCATGCTGGCGAGCTCGTCGACGACTTTATTGACGGCCGCGGCGGCCGATGCGGTATCGAGGGTTTCGGTTGACATAGATCAGGTACTCCTTTCGGGGGGATGGGGCTGCTCGGTACTTTTGAGAAATGCGGAAGGCGGCTGCCCGGTGACCTTTTTAAAGACGCGGGAAAAATAGAACGCGTCGTCATAACCGACCGAGGCGGCCACAGCGGAAATCGGAAGGGAGGTGTGTTCGAGCAGTTCGCAGGCCTGGGAAATGCGAAACTGCGTGAGGTATTCATTTGGGGAAGTGCCGATGTGCCGCATAAACACCCGATAGAGATGGCTGCGGCTGATGCCGACCGAGGCGGCGACATCGCCCACGTCGATTTCTCCGGAATAGTTGTGGGCGATAAAGCGGATGGCGCTTTCGACATATTCGAGCGAAAGATCACCCGCGGCGGCAGAAACAGGTCCCTGTTCCATCAAAAGCCCCAGCAGCAGGTAGAGGTTTCCAATGGCTTTTAGTTCGCTGGCCGGCGTGGTGCCGGAGGACTGGTAGATACGCACAATCGCGTCACGGATCTCATCCGGGTTTTGGAAGCGCACCACCGGATCGTCTTTCCGGAAAGAGGTCTGGCTCATCAGGATTTTGGCCTCGGCGCCGTTGAACCCGGCCCAGCAGTATTCCCAAGGGTCGTTTTCGTCCGCGCGGTAGGTGACCACCACCGATGGATAGATGAGGAAGGTGTCCCCGGCGGTGATGCGGTGTGTCACGCCGTTTTCGGTGTAATAGCCGCAGCCGGAGATCACATGGTGCACGAGATAATGATCCCGCACGCCGGGCCCCCAGGTATGGGAAGGCCCGCATTGCTGCGCGCCGCTGTTATAAATGGCAATCGGGAGGCTTTCCCGGGTTTTGGTCTTATAAGAATGCTTGAATACACCGGACGCCATGCAGCACACCCCTTCCATAATTCATAAGTATAAACGATTCCGGCTTTTCATGCAACAATAATCCATAAATATGGTAGTTTTGTAGGTTGCAAATTTTGACTGTTTGGGTTACGCTATAAAAAAGCAACATCCGGATTTTGAATGGACAGGGAGCGGGAGGAATACCATGAATACACAGTTGCTGCGCGAGGAACTTTTTAGCGGGAAATTCGACCGCGTGTTCCAGTACCTCTACAGTGAGAAATCTCCCGGCCAGCGCGCGCGTTACGCGGCGGCGGCCGAAGCGTTTGAAAAACTGTTCGGCCAGGGGCGCGAAGCGGAACTTTTCAGTGCGCCGGGACGCACCGAAATCGGTGGAAACCACACCGATCACCAGCACGGCTGCGTGCTCGCGGCGGGGGTGAATCTCGATGTGATCGCGGTCGCTTCCAAGAACAGCGAACAGGTGATCCGGATTCAATCGGAAGGGTTCCCGATGGACACGATTGATCTTGGCGACCTTTCGGTTCAGGCTGCGGAGAAAAACCAGGCCGCGGCGCTTATCCGCGGGGTGGCTGCAAGAATGAAACAGCTCGGCTATCCTGTCGGCGGCTTTGACGCCTACACCACTTCGAACGTGCTCAAAGGTTCCGGGCTTTCTTCTTCGGCCGCGTTTGAGGTGCTGGTCGGCACAATTTTAAACCACCTTTACGCCAAGGCCAAATCCGACCCGGTGGAGATCGCGCAGATTGGGCAGTATGCCGAGAACGTCTATTTTGGAAAACCCTGCGGACTGATGGATCAGACTGCGTCGTCGGTCGGCGGGTTTGTCGCAATCGACTTTTGCGATCCGGCGCATCCAGTTGTGGAGAAGGTCGGTTTCGACTTTGCCGCGTCGGGCTATAAGCTCTGCATTGTGGACACGGGAGGCGACCATGCAGACCTCACTGCCGATTACGCGGCGATGCCGGCCGAAATGAAGTCGGTGGCCGCGGTGTTCGGCAAGGAGGTCCTGCGCGACGTTTTGCCTGAGGAGTTCTATAAAAATCTGGCGAAGGTGCGGGTGCAGTGCACCGACCGCGCCATCCTGCGCGCCTTCCATTTCTTCGCGGACAATGAGCGCGCGCCGAAGGAAGCGGAGGCGCTCCGGCGCGGGGATTTTGCGGAATTCAAACGCCTCATCATCGAAAGCGGCCGGTCGTCGTTCATGTATTTGCAGAACTGCTCGACCTTCCGCAGCGCCAAGGAGCAGGGCATCCCGCTCGCGCTCGCGCTGAGCGAACATATTCTCAAAGACCGCGGAGCTTGGCGGGTGCACGGAGGAGGCCTGGCCGGCACGATCCAGTGCTTTGTCCCGTCAGATATGCTCGAAAATTATCAGCACAGGATTGAATCGGTGTTTGGACCGGGGTCCTGCCATGTGCTGTCCATCCGGCCGGCCGGCGGGGTGAAGGTTTCGGAAGAACTGCTGAAATGATGTGAAGATAGAGGAGGACGATTTTTATGGCAGAGCTCAGATGGCATCCGCTCATTAAGGATTGGGTCATGATCGCATCCCACCGGCAGGCGCGTCCGCAGATGCCGAAAGACTGGTGCCCGTTCTGTCCGGGTTCGGGCAAGGTGCCGGAGCATTATGAGGTGCTCAAATACGACAACGACTTCCCGGCGCTCAGCCAGGCCCCGCCCTTGCCGGACGATGTGGCGACCGACTTTTTCAAGACCGCTCCGGCTTACGGAAAATGTGAGGTTATCCTCTATTCGCCCGGCCACACTACCACGCTGCCCGAGCTTTCGGACGCGCATGTCGAAAAGCTCGTGAACCTGTGGTGCGAGCGCTTTACGGCGCTTAAGGCGGACGAGAAGATCAAATATGTCTTTCTTTTCGAGAACCGCGGAGAGGCGGTCGGCGTGACCATGCCGCACCCGCACGGACAGATTTACGGCTATTCGGTCATTCCGAAGAAGATCCAGCTCGAAGTGGAATCGGCAAAGGAATACTACGCGGAGAAAGGGAAGTGCCTCTTCTGCGATATGCTGAAGGCCGAACAGGATTTTGGCAAGCGGGTCATCTTCCAAAACGAACACTTCACGGTGTTCCTTCCATTCTTCACCGAGTACCCCTACGGCGTATACCTGTTCTCCAACCGCCACAGGCAGAACATCGCACAGTTTGACGCCGAGGAGCGCCGCGCGCTGGCGGTCACGCTCAAACATACGGTGGGGATGTTTGACGCGCTGTTCGATTATAAATTCCCCTATATGATGTGCATGCACAACGCTCCAGTCAACAGCGGAGACTATGAAAAGGACTATCATTTCCACATTGAGTTCTTCCCGCCGATGCGAAGCGCGGACAAGGTGAAATTCAATGCGTCGAGCGAAACGGGATGTTGGGCGCATTGCAACCCGACCTGTCCGGAGAACACCGCGCAGGAGCTTCGCGCGGCTTATGAGCGGTATATGGCGACTTTATAGAGGGCAACATAAAAGGCAGGCGTAAACGCCTGCCTTTTTCAAAATGAGTCATCAGACCCAAAAATACAGTTTCGGTAACAAATGTTGCGAAGATGTTTCGATTTCTTGAATGAAAAGCGAAAAAGCAATTGCAAAACCGCCCAAAATATAGTATACTCATTTCTGGTTCGATTTTTGTCGGCCATCCATTTTATTATATAATTGTATCAAATATAAAGGTAAGGTGAAAGTCTATGGATTTAAGCAGTTACAGCACCGGCACCATATCGGTTGCGGTTACCTTTACCGGGATCGTGGTTGTGTTTCTGGCGCTGGTCGGCCTGTCCCTGATCGTCTGGCTGTTCGGAAAATTCTTCACAGCACTGGCAAACCGGCCGAAGAAACCCGCTGACCCCCAGCCCCAGCAGGCCTCCAAACCGGCTGCGAAAGCCGCGGCCCAGGTCAAACCGGCCATGGTGGTCGAGGACGGCATCGGCGACGAGATCGTCGCGGTGATTGCGGCGGCGGTTGCGGCAATGGGAGGAAGCGTTGGCGGTTATGCGCTGCGCAGCGTTCGCCGTGTGAAGGAAGCGCGCCCGATTTGGGCGGCGGCCGGCCTTCAGCAGAATACGCAGCCGTTCTGATTCGGTTGCCCTTGAAGCGCACAGTTCTGCAAAAAAGAAAGGGAAAGGGCTGACAACATGTTAGAAATTTTTACACAGGCGGTTGAAACGCTCGTAGGCAAGAGCGGCTTCTTCAACCTGACCGGCGGACAGGCACTGATGATCCTGGTTTCGTTCTGCCTGATGTATCTTGCTATTGCCAAGGGCTTTGAGCCCCTGCTCCTTCTGCCGATCGCGTTTGGTATGTTCCTGACGAACATCCCGTTCGGCGAGCTTTATCACTCGATGATCTTCATCAATGAGACCGGTCACATCGATTGGGAGCTGCTCGCCAATACCGGCGGCCTGCTCGACTATCTGTATCTGGGCGTCAAGCTCGGCATCTATCCGCCGCTCATCTTCCTGGGCGTTGGCTGTATGACCGACTTCGGCCCGCTGATTGCGAACCCGAAGAGCTTCCTGCTCGGCGCGGCCGCGCAGCTGGGTATCTTCCTGGCGTTTGTCGGCGCGCTGTTCCTGGGCTTTACCCCGTCCGAAGCCGGCTCGATCGGCATCATCGGCGGTGCGGACGGCCCGACCGCGATCTTTACCACCACCCAGCTCGCGCCGCATCTGCTCGGCTCGATCGCGATCGCCGCGTATTCCTACATGGCGCTCGTCCCGATCATCCAGCCGCCGATTATGAAGCTGCTCACCACCAAAAAACAGCGCGCCGTCAAGATGGAGCAGCTGCGTCCGGTTTCCCAGACCGAGAAGATCATCTTCCCGATCCTGGTTGCGCTTGTGGTTTCCTTCCTCGTTCCGGATACCACCCCGCTGATCGGTATGCTGATGCTCGGTAACCTGTTTAAGGAATCGGGTGTCACCGACCGCCTCAACAAGACCGCGCAGAACGAACTGATGAATATCGTCACCATCTTCCTGGGCGTCACGGTCGGCGCGACCGCGAGCGCGGCCAACTTCCTGACCCCGGCGACCCTGAAGATCGTCGCGATGGGCCTTTGCGCTTTCGCATTCGGTACTGCGGGCGGCGTGCTGCTCGGCGACCTGATGTATGTCCTCTCCGGCGGCAAGATCAATCCGCTGATTGGTTCCGCGGGCGTATCCGCCGTCCCGATGGCGGCCCGTGTTTCCCAGAAGGTTGGACAGCAGGAGAACCCGACCAACTTCCTGCTCATGCACGCCATGGGCCCGAATGTTGCCGGTGTTATCGGTTCCGCGGTTGCGGCAGGCGTTCTGCTTTCGATCCTCCCGCATGCGTAAGAAAAATTTTGCATAGAAAGAGCGGCTCTTTGGGCGGCACTCATAAAACAGCATAAGATTGTTTTCGGGAAACGGCGTAGCTTCGGCTATGCCGTTTCTCCGTTTGACAGGTCACCCAGCAAGGACGCGGGGAGTATTCCCACAAGGTCATAGGATATATCAATCTGCTGTTCCCTATGTCCGCTTGACTTGTCGGGAGCGTGAACATATACCGCCTTTACCATGTCATTCAAGACAGTGGGCGTCAGCTCGTCCAAGTCTAAATACTTCCGTACCTTACCGATAAACCTGTCAATGTTTTCTGCCTGTTCTTCCTGCTGTATAATTTCTTCGTTCAGTTGCAACAGCTTTTCCCGCAATTCTTCCTGCTCCTGCTCGTAATCGTCAGAGAGCATTTGAAATCTGCTGTCGGAAAGTTTTCCGTTGGCGTTATCTTCATAAATACGCTTAAATAGCCTGTCCAATTCTTTAATGCGCCGTTCCGCTTGCGTCAGTTGCCGCCGCTTCGCCGTAAGTTCCCTTTTCGCTTCGACTTTCTGCTTCGCACCCATAGCTTTTCTAAATCGTTCTTCATGGGTAGACACACAGGCAATCACAAGACGCATATGAGCAAGGACACCCTGTTCCAATACAACGGCGCGGATAAAGTGCGTCGGGCAAACTTCTTTCCCTTTGAGCCTTGAAGTAGAGCAAACAAAATGGTCTTGCCGCGCTTCAAAGTTTCTACTTGTGCAGTAATACAGCTTTTCCCCACAGTCGGCACAGCGTACAATGCCGGAGAACAGATTGGTCTTGCCCGTCCTTGTTGGGCGGCGTTTATTCTTCCGCAAGTCCTGTACCCGTTCCCATGTGTCAGCGTCTATGATTGCTTCATGGGTATTCTCAAACACAAGCTGTTTTTCTTTGGGATTGTAACAGGTCTTTTTGCTCTTGTAGGACTGCTTGGAGGTCTTGAAGTTTACCGTATGCCCTTGATACTCTGGACGCTCTAAAATATCGGCTATGGTGTCGCCCGTCCAGTTGTACGGATTGTCCGGCGGCGTGTTCCTCGTTGCCCTGCCTGTCCGCTGAAAATGAATAGTCGGCGTTATGACTTTTCCATCTTTCAGAATGCGGGCAATCTGCGACGGCCCGTAACCCTCTAAGCAGAGAGCAAATATCCGCTTGACTACTTCGGCGGCGGTTTCATCTACAATCCAACGCTTTTTGTTGTCGGGGTCTTTTATGTAGCCGTAGGGCGGGTTGGTACAAAGATGTTCCCCCGCTTCCCCTTTGGACTTCATCACAGCGCGTATCTTCTTGCTTGTATCGCGGCAATACCACTCGTTGATGATATTCAAAAATGGGGTAAAGTCGTTTTCCTGTTGGTTTGCGCTGTCTACGCCATTGCTGATAGCGATAAACCGCACGCCCTTTTCGGGAAAAAGAACATCCGTATAAAGTCCCACGCGCAGATAGTCGCGCCCAAGACGGGACATATCCTTAACAATCAAGGTCGCTACTTCGCCGTTTTCGATTTTCTCAACAAGTTCACACCAAGAGGGTCTATCGAAGTTCGCCCCGGAATACCCGTCGTCCACGAAAAACAAGATATTTTTGAAGCCATTTTCCTTTGCGTATTTACTCAAAATCGCCTTTTGATTTACAATGCTGTTGCTGTCGCCCTGTAATTCGTCGTCGCGTGATAAGCGGCAATAGAGGGCGGTAATTTTGTCAGACTGCCTTAACATAGAATGTTCCTCCTTTATCGGCGGGCAGTCTGCCAATACAGGATTGCTTGTATCTATTGTATCGGCTCCGGCGTTTTTAATCAACATCTTTCTTCGCTTTTTCCTGTTCCATAAGCCGTAAAACCTTATGGGGCAGGCTCCTTTCCCCGTCATAGCTGCCCGTAAACCGATAAAGTGTCCTGCCGGATTTTATCGCGACTTCTCGCTTTGGCAATTCATAGGCAAGCGGATTTTTTACCACGATATGCCCGTTTTTAAGTATTCGTTTCCGTTCCATTCCTTTCCGTCCTTTCCTTTGAAATCGGGGTTTACAGTTTCGTAGCAAGCATAGGAACCGGATAGCCTGTTCCGTATTTTGCCCTGCAAAACGCTTGTTGGGAAGTATCCCAAACCCTCATTTTGTAAGCCTCTTGAATTGCAGAAGCAGCCGACGCTCCAATCGCCACACTTCTTTCATGAGCCGCTTTATCTCGTCCATATCGTCGGTGTAAATGTGCGCTGTTTCATTGATACGCCTTGCAATCTGATTGACGTTTACACCGATTTTCTGAAGCTGCGCCGTATGCGCTTTGACCTCTTGCAAATCTAAAACAATAATGTACCCGTCGATAAGCATTTTTCGAGAGTAAGCAGATAGATTTATCATCGGTATTTGCTTCATCTTTTTTTCAATCAACGCCCGTTCTTCCTCTGTTACTCGTACAATGATTTGTACATTCCTTTTCCTATTCTCCATTCGCATTTCTCCTTTCACTACCTACAACACCGCAGGGGGCGATTTTGACGAAGTTTCAGAGAAGATTTTTAAAAAAGTTCTCTCACTTCTTAATACGGGGAAAATCGAAAAATGCCAAACGGAACATCGATTTTGGATAAAAAAATATTGCAACACAGAATGGCTGCAACATTGACTTTAACTTGTCATTTACTTGTCATGTTATATGCGATACAATGAAAAGCAGAGGTGATGAAAATGCAGGAAAGTAGATTGTTTCGGATTGTATATTATCTTTTGGATAAAGGAAAATCGACTGCACCCGAACTCGCAGAAAAGTTTGAGGTGTCTGTAAGGACAATTTATCGGGATATAGATATAATCAGTAGTATGGGTATTCCTATTTATGCAACGCAAGGCAAAGGCGGCGGTATTACGTTGCTTGATAACTTTGTCTTGGATAAAACTCTATTATCAACGAGGGAAAAAGAACAGATTTTGATGGCTTTACAAGGCATGATAGCGACAGAACAAAATAACGCTGACGAACTGCTTAGAAAATTGGGGAGCCTGTTTCAATCAAAAAACACGAACTGGATTGAAGTGGATTTTTCCAATTGGGTAAAAAATAATCCGGGGCAAGATATTTTTAATCTAATCAAGAGTGCCATTTTTAGCCGCAACGTCATTTCATTTCAGTATTTTGGCAGTAATAGAGAAAGTACACAGCGGCGGGTTGAGCCGTTGAGATTGGTATTTAAGAGTAAAGATTGGTATTTGTATGGCTTCTGCCTTATGCGTAATGACTACCGTTTTTTCAAATTGACGCGGATAAAAGATATGGAAATACAACCGGATGTTTATACCCGTGAGCTTCCGTCAACATACTCGGTCGGAAAGTTAATGAATATTGAAAATACCATAGCCGTAAAATTAAAGTTTGATAAGAGAATGGCTTTTCGTGTATATGATGAATTTGCAAATGAGGTCACAGAGGATGAACAAGGCAATCTCTATGTTCAGACAAACTTACCCAGTAATGATGCGCTATACAGTTATTTGTTTTCCTTTGCTGATTATGTGGAACTCCTTGAACCGGAAATTATCCGAGGACGAGTGAAAGAAAAATTAGCTGCCATGCAGAAAAAATATGTAACCTGACATTAGGTTGCAAGTTATACGTTGTATAATTTGCTTAAAAACATGAGGTGCATATTGATGAAATACGAATGGAAAAAGCAGGAGAAAAATTTATATGGGGCAAAACCAATGCCCGCCTTGATTACTGTACCTATGCAGAGCTATATCATGATAGACGGAAAGGGAAATCCAAACGATGAGGATTTTTCAAACAGAGTAGCTGCGCTGTACGCATTGGCTTACGCCATAAAAATGGGGTATAAATCCGCCGCGACGAAAGGCGATACTACTTTAGGCATACACGATTTTGCTGTATATCCTTTAGAGGGAATATGGAAACAAGTACAAAGTGACGAACTTGTAAAGGAAGAACTGGAATACACCATTATGATACGGCAGCCGGATTTTATTACCGAGAGCATGGTATGTGCGGCATTAGAAATCGTGAAAAAGAAAAAGCCCAATCCATTGTATGAGAATATCCGCTTTGACACCATGCAGGACGGAAAATGTATTGAAATCCTGCATATCGGGGCATTTGATGATGAACCTGCCTCTTTTGAAAAAATGGCGCAGCTTGCAGTGAAAAACGGCTTGAAGCGTGACGAGAGTTATCACCGGGAAATCTATCTGAATAACGCCAACAGAGTGGAAAAAAGCAAACTCAAGACTATTTTGAGATTTTCAGTGAAGTAGTACGAAATCTACTAAACCAAATCATATTTAGTATAATGCCGTCATAACGGTAAATAAAAAAACCGTTGTTGTGGCGGCAGGATAACTATGCGCCTAACATAATAAAGTAGCCTAACGGCGGTTTTGAAATAACAATCAAAGCCGCCGTTTTCCTTTTGAAAAATTGGATTTGCGAGGGGCGTGATAAAGTTGCCCTTTTTTAGGATATGGCGGTATCGAGGAGGTATCGTCATGTCCGTTTTATATCAACACTGTTTTCTAATCAGTAGCCTATTAAAAAAAGCCCATTTCTGCCTACGGGGTATTCCGACCATGAGTATGAACTCACAAATCATCATGTGTACTCCACTACATCATATAGCATAGCCGCCTGTTCAGTTTTACGCTGCACGGGCGGTTTTTGTTATAGCCCCCACTCCAAACGGAAAGGGGGTGAATATGATGTTATCCACAGAATACAGGGAAAGTATCGAACGCAGGTTTCACGCATTTTGCAAAGCCGTATTGCACAATGAAGCCTGTAATTATTACAGGGAAAGGAAACGCAGAACGCAGCGCGAAATATCCTTTGAATACTTGCAAGAGAATACTTCTTTTGCGCCGCACAGCACAGATAAATACTTTGTCTTGCAGGATAAGCCGACTGCCTTTGAAGTCAACGGACAGACGGTTATTGTTGACAGCGAGAAGTTAGCCAAAGCCTTGTTGTGTTTGTCGGAAGGTTGGCGAGAAATTATCCTTATGCGCTATTTTCTGCAATTAAGAGATAAGCAGATTGGGGCGTTATTGGGAAAACCGCGCACAACGGTCAATTATCAGAAAAACGCAGCTTTGAAACAGTTGCGGACAGAAATGGAGAAGATGAATGAGGAAGAATAGCAAATACAACCTTGTTCCCTATGAAGTGATTGAAAGAGCAATCACAGGCGATACCGCCGCGCTCCTTGCGGTGCAGGAAAGGCACAGAGCCTACATAGGCAGACTAAGCGGAGAGAACGCCAATATGAAAGAGCGATTGAACGCCAAGCTGCTTATAGCTGTTATGAAGTTTCGATTGGAGTATCAGCCGCTGCGCAAGTAGCAAAGCCAAAAACAGCCGTCAAGGATAAACTTCGCGCTTCGCGTCCTTGATGGTTGTTTCCGTCTTTGCTGTTGGGTAATCAAGAGGGCGCAAACGGATAGACCGCTTGCGCCCTCTCCAAATTATGGGGTTCGCTGTCACGCAATAGGGGTTGAAAAAACCTGTATTCATGCGGCCTTGTAAAGGCATAATGAGGGTAGGTAAGGGTTTTATACTTGTACCCCTCAAAATGGTGTTCTACTGCGTAACATCATCATTGTTTATTTGTTTTCAAATAGAACTTTAAGCCGTTTTATAATCACCAAGATATTGAGTACAGCTACAATTGCTAAATAGTAAATACTTCCACTAATTATTTGCAAATACAGCGATTGCTTAAATTCTCCAATAAATAATGTAACAAATGAAATGAAAAGCAATAGCAAGCAGACGAGTGCTTCAAAAATCGTTGCATTAAACGTCTCTTTTAAAAGTTGCTTATATTTTGAATTTTTATTATCTTTATCTGCAAATGCGCACAAAATGCTAAGTGTAGAAAAAAACATAGCTATAAGAATTGATAAAATAATATTAAGATTATTCAATATTTCACTATCTACGCAACGTATATTTAAGATACCGATAGCAAATAAAACGGGAACAATAAAAATACTTACAAGTTGCAGTGGATTCCCTTTAAACACGCTAAAGTGTTCAAGGAATATTGAGCGCACATCAAGAAAATTGCTCATTTTCAAGGAAAAACTAAAAATCAAAACAACCGTTCCAACTATAAATAAAATTATAGATGCATTATTCACAAACTCCCCCTCCTGTTTAACCGATATGCAGCACCATTTCCTCTAAATATTCTGTTGCTACTTTTGTAAAATGCTCAATGAGCATTGTCAAATTAGGGTGACCGTCAGCCATTTTTATTTCATCTGGTATAGCTTCTATAATACTAAGGTTTTCAAGATTATGTAGGTTTATTTTTCGAGTACGTCCACCAATATCAACTACAACCTTTAAGTTGTCATATTCTATCTGTTCAAATTCGAACAAATTATAGCGGCCACCTGCCACATATCGAATTTTATCCATCATACGGCTCCACATTTTTTCAGTAAAGTACAAATTACCAATTTCGCGAATCTCTGAGCCATATCCTTTACGTACATTATCCGAGTTATCACTTGATTTAATATTTTTAACCATCACTAACTTTTTTATATTGTCTTGCCGTATTATTTTTTTAACAAATAAATCGGGCGAGATAGTGTTGCATTTAAGTGTGATATGAAATCCATTTGAGAAAAACTCCTGCATTAAAGTAGTAGTTATCGTTTTTACACCAAATTGGCCGACATTTTGAAAGATAAACAATCCCTTTTGGACTACTACACGCTCGCTGTCTTTTGGAAAAACAACCATTAAATAAAATGGTCTTGTGTCTATATCGGATGATTTCTTTTTATATTTGACTTTTTGAGTGTTTCCATCAATAATATCAGACGAACTACCATATACGCCCGAATAAATTCTTGTGTAGAACATGCGGAAGTCATCGTTTTCTAATATATTATCTTCATTATATTCACATCTAAACGATTGTTGTTTATTATCATCTTTTACAAGACTCTCATGGGTCTTAAAAAATTGAACGAATATTTCTGATAAATCCTGAAAGTAACATTCTGTTCCATCTTCTTTTTGTAAAGTAAGAGGCATATTTAAATTAAAGATTTTTGTATTCCCTCTTGAATTGGTTTTTCGCAAATGGAAACTGCAAGCGGTCAAACTAAGATTAAACATCAACGCCCCTCCTCATTAGGTATTCTATGAATAATAATACCACAAAAATGTTATATTGTCGAAAAAAATAGAAGTAGCACATGAAAATTCACAAACATGTACTACTTCTATGTGCGTCCCTGTATGGCAGCTACCCTATATCAAGTTTGTTATGATACTGTTTTATGAGTAGCTACCTTTTGGAGCCGCTCTTTTTCTTTCCCTTTTTGCGCTTTTGTGCTATACTATAGTATGTAGTCCGCCGGGGTGCTGTGCATCCCGGCGCGAAATTTCAAAGGATGTGGGTACGGTAAGATGGATTATGCACTGAAAGATAGATACAACCAGGTCAAACGCCGGATCATCGACGATTTTTTTTCAAAGATGAACCCGATGCAGCGGCAGGCCGTCTACACGGTGAACGGGCCGGTTCTGATCCTTGCGGGCGCGGGCAGCGGAAAGACGACGGTCATCATCAACCGGATTGCGAACATGATCCAATTTGGCGACGCGTATAACAGCGACTGGATGCCGGAACATGTGACCGAAGCGGACGTGCAGTTTCTGGAGGAATATGCCGATGGTGAGAGCTGGGACATGGACCGGGCTTTTTCGCTCATCAAAAACCATGCGGTGATGCCGTGGAACATCCTGGCGATCACCTTCACCAATAAGGCGGCGGGTGAACTGCGCGAGCGCCTTTCGGACATGCTCGGCTCGGTTGCGGCCGATGTGAACGCCTCCACCTTCCACTCCTGCTGCGTACGTATCCTGCGCCGCGAGATCGAGCGGCTCGGCTACCGGTCGAGTTTTGCGATCTACGATACCGACGATTCGGTTCGGGTGGTGAAGGCGGCGCTCAAGGAATTGGGCCTCGATGACAAGCGGTTCCCGCCCAAAGGGGTCCTTTCGGCAATCGGTCGCGCCAAGGATGAGCTGCGCGGCCCGGCGGAAGTGGCCGCAACAGTCGGGGAGGATTACCGCGAACAGGTGGTTTCGAAGGTTTACACGATCTATCAAAAGCAGCTCCAGCTGGCCAACGCGGTCGATTTTGACGACATCATCATGCTGACCGTAAAGTTGTTCCAGCAGTTTCCGGATGCGCTCGAACATTACCGCAACCGGTTCCGCTATGTGATGGTGGATGAGTACCAGGACACCAACCGCGCCCAGTTCGAGCTGGTGCGGCTGCTTTCCCAGGGAAGCGGGAATCTCTGCGTGGTCGGCGACGACGACCAGAGCATCTATAAATTCCGGGGAGCGACCATCGAAAATATCCTTCAGTTCGAGGACACCTTTGTGGGTGCGAAAGTGATCCGTCTCGAACAGAATTACCGGTGCACTTCGGTGATCCTCGACGCAGCCAATGCGGTGATCGCTCACAACACCGAACGCAAGGGAAAAACTCTCTGGACCCAGAACGAAACAGGCGGCAAGGTGCAGGTGCGGCGCTCCTCCGACGAAGGGGAGGAGGCCCGGTTTATTGCGGATACCATCTCCGAGAATGTGAAAAACGGCGCGAAGTTCTCTGACCACGTCATCCTTTATCGAATGAACGCCCAGTCGCAGATGCTCGAGCGCGGGCTGGTCAAATATGGCATTCCGTACCGGATCATCGGGGGTCTGCGCTTTTATGAGCGAAAGGAGATCAAAGATGTTGTATCCTATCTGTCGGTGCTCGAGAACCAGTCGGATACCCTGCGCCTGAGACGGATCATCAACGAACCGAAGCGAAAGATCGGCGACAGCACGGTGAACACGGTGGCTGAAATCGCGGCGGGGCTAGGTATCCCGGTGTTCGAGGTGCTTGAGACGGCAAACCAGTACGAGGCGCTCGGCCGCAAGGCGAATGATTTGATGGCGTTTGCATCGATGATGCGTTCGCTGATCGATCTGGCGGGCAAATGCCCGCTCGACGAACTGCTCGACGAGCTGCTCGAGCGCACCGGTTATCTTGCGATGCTGAAGGCGGAGGGCTTTGAAGGTCAGACCCGCATTGAGAATATTGAAGAACTCAAATCGACCATGAAACGGTATGAAGAGGAGAACGCCGAACCGAGCCTGTCCGGCTTTTTAGAGGAAATTTCGCTCTACACCGATATTGACAAGTATGACCCAACGGCGGACAATGTCATACTGATGACCATGCATTCGGCCAAGGGGCTCGAGTTTCCATATGTGTTTATCGCGGGTATGGAGGAAGGGATTTTCCCGGGTGTGCAGAGCATGTACGATCCGGCGCAGGTTGAGGAAGAGCGGCGGCTGGCATACGTTTCGCTCACCCGTGCCAAAAAGCAGCTTTACATATCGACCGCGTCCCAGCGCATGCTTTTCGGACAGACGATGCGCAACCGGCCGTCCCGGTTTTTGGGGGAGATTCCGCAGGAGCTGTGCGACATGCAGGACACCACCCTGATCCGCCGCCAGCAAGTGAAAGCCGAGCCGAAGAAGCCGCGCTTTTCGGAGAGCGACCGCTCTTTGGGAGTGGGCGCCGCACCCGCGGCGGGAAGCGTTTTCAGCTTCAAAGTGGGGGACATGGTGCGCCACAAGGTGTTTGGGGAGGGCGTAATCCTTTCGATTACACCGATGGGGAACGACCATCTGGTCGAAGCCGCGTTCGATTCGGTGGGCACCAAGAAGGTTATGGCAAAATTCGCCAGATTATGTAAAATATAGACAGGGAAAACGACCGGAAGATCAAAAAAATCTGTCAGCCTGACCCGATTCGACAAAATGGGACAATTACTTCCAGTATAATATACGCAGGGAAGCAAACAAACCCAATAGGCATGAAAGAGGCTGGGAGACAACGATGCGAAAATTAGAATTATGGCTGATATCCACACAGATCCGCGCAAAATGGAGAAAAGTGGAACAAAACCGCAAAGAGATACAGGCGCTGCTGCAGAAGAATGAAGCGTATACCTCTGAACGGTTGGTGAATCTGAACTTGGAAGCCACAAGATGGGGCTATGAGGCAAGAGAACTGGAAAAACAGTATCTGAAAAAATTGACAGACAAGCCTGCCTAAAGACGGATTGGAAGGCAAATGGCCGCGCTTTTGCGCGGCCATTTTTTTGCTGTATTATTTCCGGCTGTATTTGCGGCCCGCAAATACAGCCGGAAGGGTTTTTTATTGCGAAGCAAGAAAAATCGCGCCCCGATGCACAAAATACGGAATCGCTCATAAAATGTATTGAGTACAGCTCAAAACATAATTAGGAGGATTCATATGGCAGATCAAAAAACAGCTCCAGTCAACGCGACGGGGGCGAACTGCTTTAAAGAAGCAGTATGCATAGATGCCGGCAGAATCTATGATTCATGCACGGATAAAGATTGCCTGACCGACCTGCAGGTGTTCTTCACCGACCGTGCGCAGCCGGTTATCGACAACGCAATCAGCATCAAGTGTAAAGACGTGGAGATCATCACCGTCTATCTGGATGTGGAGCCGGTGCCGTTCAACAAAGGCTTCTATTCGGTGGACATCACCTTCTTCTTCAAAGTGACCATCGGCGCGTATTCGTCCCCGGCGGTTCCTGCGGCGACCGTAGTCGGTGTAGCGGCTTTTTCCAAAAAGGTGATTCTCTACGGAAGCGACGGGAATGTCAAGGTTTACTGTTCGACCGATCCGCGCAACTGCTGCGAGCATGACAACACCAACATGCCTAAGGCAAGTGTACATATAGATGCGCACAAAAAGGTGGGCGGTCATGTGAAAGAGTCTTAAAATTTTTTTAAAAAATGGAAAATAGGCCATTTTGTGACTGTGCTGTGATTGCCGTATGGTTTAATAGGAACATAAGAAATAAATATGGGAAAGTTATCTGAATGAGGAGAACCCTGGAACAGGATGATTTCCCGTTAATGCCCGGTCGTCCGGGATGCTGGCCCCGTTGGAGAGCGGGACAGGCATTTTCGGAAAAATGGGCAAAGCTGAGGCATTTCAGTTAGGAGGAAACAAGATATGAGAGCAACCAAACGTTTTGCGGCAACATTCCTGGCGCTGCTGGTTGTGCTGACCATGTTCCCGAGCGCTGTGTTTGCAGCGGGCGGAAGCGGAAGCAGCCCGTCAGGAAGCGCAGAGGCGGGCAATGTGCAGACAGCGGAGCCGGTTTACGGCAACGGTGCAAACGCCTCCGATTACCCGAGCTATGCAAGTCAGTCTCCGGGCTTTGTGCACATGACAAAGTCTGCAAACTGGGAGAATATGGACGCTGGAACAGCCTATATTGACTTCCAGGTCAACGGTTCGACGATTGGTAAAGGTTCGGACACGGTTGTTGTGATTGACCGCTCCGGCAGCATGGGTTATAAGCATACCCGCCATAGCGATTGCTATATCGTCTGGTACAACGGCAAGTGGGTGTGCAACAATGACCATGATGCCAGCAGCGGCGACCGGGACTATTTCGGCACCGGGCCGGCGCCTACGTCACAGCGTTATGGCCATTGGGGTGGCTTCATGGGTTCAAAGTGGGTATGGGACGGTTACAATGGCGACGACATCGGGGATTCCCGTCTCCCGGGCGCCCAGGACGCGGCTCGTCTTTTCATTGACACAATGCTGCCCGACGCTAACGCGGACAATCGGGTCGCGCTGGTATCCTTCTCGTCCGACGCTTATGGCGTGCAGGCGACTACCACCCATAGCGGCCTGGTTCGCTACGCGGGAAAAAGCACCCTGATGAACGGCGTCGACAGTATTAAGCCGCTCGGCGGCACCAACTACGACGACGCGCTGAAAGCAGCCTACAACATTCTGAATGGCCGTTCCTCCACAGATAAAGCGGAACGCCCGGCAAACGTCGTATTTCTGACCGACGGCGCGCCCAGCAGCGGACCCGGTAACTGGGACGATCTGCTGAAGGCAGGGTTCGAAGACAGGATTGATGTCGGCGGGCACTATGATTATGATTGGAGGTACGGCGCGAACGCGAAGATCTACGCCGTCGCTTCCGAACTTGGCGACAGCGCGGCAGAGACTCTGCGTGGGATTTCCTCCGGCACCGGTTACTTCTACAACACAAATGATGCGAACCAATTGAAAACCGCATTTGAGCAGATCGCTTCGTCGATCCGCAAAGCGGGTACCAATGCGGTCATTACCGATACGCTCAAGGACATTTTTGTAGTCAATGGCACTGTCCAGATCAAAGTGGGCAATGGCGCGTTTAGAGCTGCGACGGCAGACGAAGCCACAGTAAATGGAAGAACTGTGACGGTCAATGTCGGCACGATCAATCCGGAACCCACAATTGTGCGGATTCCGATCCGGTTGCAGCCAAACCAGGATACCCCGGATCAGCTTTTCCCGACCAACGAAGGGAAAGCGACCCTGACCTATGACAACTTTAAAGAGACTCCGGTGCGCTGCACCCAGGAAGTTGATACCCCGGTTCTGTCCCGCCCGAAAGCCGCGGTACAGGTCCAGTATTACTGGGTAAATTCGGATGGCGTCCCGCTGGATGATAGCGGCGATGAGATCCGGTCCGAGGATGCCTGGAAAAATGACAGAAAAATTCTCGGAAAGATCAACTATTCCGAAGTGGATGCGAATCCGGCATATCCGGCTGTGGTGCCAGAATATATCACAGTTGACGGCAAGCTTTATGAATATGTCCCGGATGCGAAGTATGCGAATAAGGATGCCTCCGATACGACAAGCAAAAAGGTACTTGTCAATGTCCCTGTAATCGGCTTTACTTATAACGGTTACGCCGGTTACAGAGAGGCACAGGGACGGTTGGCCACTTATGTTTATTATGGATCGGACAGCACGCCCATCCTGTTCGAAAATGATGCCAACTACAGTCCCTACAAGGCTGAAATTGGTTCCGCAATTTCCACAACGCTTTCCGGCAACATCAAAACCGCGTGGGAACAGACCGATACGCACATTGCGAATGTCCCGGGTTATGAATTCTCACTGGAGGGTTCCTACTATCTGACGATGGATCCTGCCAGCCAGCAGTATTACTATTTGAATGAGCTGAAAAACGGCGATCTCACGATGCCTCCGCTGTACAATAGCGGAGAAGGCTTGCGGCTGCATCTGGTCTACAACCCGATCACCGCGCAGGCGCAGATTACCAAAAAGTTTGCGGCTCCGCCGGCGGGTTCCAATCCGAAAGCGTACTTCACCGTTACCAGAATGGCTGACAACTATGTTGTCCTGAACAAGGCGGAGATCGTTTCGGAGGGGAATGAAACCTTCAATATCAGTTATAACAGCATCTATAAAGTGGAAGAGTTTGATGCAACACCAGGTTATGATGCGGTACAGACCTTCTATGTAAAAGCAAAACTGAATACCCAGACAAATCAGCTTTATCTTGCCCTTTGCGATGAAAGCGGCAACGAATCGGTCGCTTATACCGGTGTGGAAATCAAGGGCAGCAACGGCCGCCAGCTTGAAGTCACAAACGCCAAAACGGAATACACCGGCTATTTGGTCAAAACCTATGACGGCACACCGCCGGAGGACCGCGCGAGCTTCACTGCCGCCGGTACAACCCTGACCAAACTGGCTTCCGCTCCGGCGGGGCTTTCCGGCAACGGCGAATTCTACAGCTTCCCGGCCAAAGTTGGCGAAAGCTATACCTTCACCGAGACAGCTCCGGTCGGTTACAACGGCGCGGGTACCATTGCGGTGACAGCGACCGCGACGGCAAACGGCCTTGTCCTGACCCGGACGAGTGATGCGGTCAGCGGCCTGACGGTCAGCGGCAATGTCATTACCATGAACAACACCCGCATGACCACCACCGACGGTCAGTTCAAGCTCGTCAAGAGCTATGAAGACAACAAGGTCACGAGCGGCGCGCAGTTCACCATCAAGGGCGGCACTTATGCGACCGCCAGGGCATTGGAACTGGTCAGCGGAGAAACCAGAGAATACAAACTGCCGGTGCTGGTTGCAGGCACCGAATACACCATCACCGAAACCTCCGCGCCGGATGGATATGTCGCGGTTCAGTCCTTCACGATCAAACCGGTCGCGAATGCGGATAATACCGGTCTGATCCTGGATATTCGCGGCAATGATGCCAATGTTTCACTGAACGATGCAAAGACTGAGATCAACGTCGTAAACAAGCGCCTGACCGGTTCGGTCACACTGGTGAAGGAATACGACGTCGCGGGCCAGGGCACGGCCTCCTTCACAATGAATGGAGCCGCGCTGCCTGAAAATACCGAGACACCGAACGTTCAGGATTATGCGATCAAGATGACCGCAAATGAAACCTACACCTTTGTGGAGACCGCTCCTGATGCTTATGCGCCTGGCGTCGGCACCTTCTATATTAAGGTGCAGGACGATACCGGTTCCCTGAAGCTCGAACTAGTCGATGCACAGGGCGCCCCTGTCACAAACGGCAAGATCTCCATTAGCGGCACCACCATCACCGTGACGAACAACATCAACAAATTTACGGTCAACGCTTCGGTCGATCCGACAGAAGGCGGCACGGCGGCGGTAAGCGCTGCGAGCGTCAACTACGGCGGCAGCAGCACCGCGGCCTTGACTCTGACCGACGGTTACGAGCTCGTTTCGGTCACTGACAACGGCGTCGCAATTGCGGCGAGCAACACCGTGGATCTTACAAACATCGCGGAAAACCACACGATCGTATTCAACGTGCGGCCGATATCCTACGACGTGACCTACCTGCCGGGTACGACCGATACAGTTGGCAATATGCCGAACCCGGCGACCAAATCCCATCAGTACACGAGCAGCGTCAATGTGGCCGGCGCTCCGATCCGTTCGGGCTACATCTTCGCGGGCTGGAAAGCGACTGCGGGTATGACGGGCACCTACGACGCGGGCAGCAGCTTCACAATGCCGAACAACGATGTCGAATTGACCGCGCAGTGGACCCCGATCTCCGGCAGCGATTCGCTCAAGATTGCGAAGGTTTACACCGGCGGCACCACCAGCGCAACCGAGGCGAACCGGGCAAGCTTTGCGATTTCCCCAAGTGGATCGATTGCTTATGACGCGCAGACCGGCGACTACAATGTGACCGGTGTGAGCTATGGCACGACCTATACCGTTTCCGAAACGGTCGGCGCTCCGTTCACCGCGGTCGGAAACTTCACCTTCACCCTTGACGCGGATGGCAACTTTGCGGAAGTCAGCAACACCTCCGGCGTTGCCAAGACGGACGGCACGACCATCACCGTCACCAACGTTTCCCCGTTCAAGATCACTTACCGTGTGACCAACGGAACCATGACGCTGGATCCGGTTGATGCGGACGGCACATCCCCAGTCCTCGTCAACGCGGGTGAGAGCCAGGGCTTCACCTACCGCCCGAACACGAACTATGAGCTCGACTATGTGAAGGTCGACGGAACGGTTGTCACCGCGCCGGAAAGCTATACCTTCACAAACGTACAGGCAAACCACTCGATCGAGGTTGCTTACAAGGCAATCCCGGCGAACAACGTCACCTACCTCCCCGGCGAGGCTGGTGCTGCGGCGAGCGGTATGCCTGCCGACCAGACTGGCGTCCTGCGCGGCACGGATGTAACGGTTGGCGCGGCCCCGACATGGGAAGGCCGTGACTTCGTGAAGTGGACGGTCACCGGACTTGCCGACGTCACCGAGTACACCAAGGAGCAGGCTGGAACCGCGACCTTCGCGATGCCTGCCAACGATGTGACCCTGACCGCGGTCTGGGCGCCGAAGACCGAAAGCGGGTTCAAGCTTCTGAAGAGCTACGATGTGGACCCGGCAAGCGGTAATCTGGCATCCTTCACCATCAGCGGCGGCGATTACACCACACAGGCTCTGACCGGCAACACGGATGGCACCGAGTTTGCGCTTCCGGCGCTGGCCTACGGTGTGGAATACACCATCACGGAAGCGGTCCCGACCGGATACTATGACATCAACGAAACCAACAGCTTCACTGTCAAACCGGTCATAGGGGCGGATGGACTGGTGCTCAGCCTGGTTGGAAGCGCCGGCAATGCAGTTTCGCTCAGCGACGACAGCATGGCGGTGGCGGTTACCAACACCATTAAAAAGTTCACACTGACCTCGATGGTCACCAACGGCACGATCACGCCGACGGCTACGGTGAACTACGGCGCAAGCAAGACCTTCGAATATGCGCCAGAAAAGGGCTATTCGCTGGTGAGCGTGGTGATTGACGGAACAGAAAACGTCACCGAAGCGCATCCCTCCAGCTATACCTTTGCAAATGTCACGGCTGACCACAGCATTGAGGTCACCTACGAGAAGATCAGCAACCTGTCCTACACGATCGAATACTACACTGGCAAAACGATCGACACCGCGACCAAGATCACAAATTCCGACGTGGTTGTGGAAAACGTCGAGTATGGCACCGTGGTTGGTCTGAGCGAGGCTCAGCGCAACGCTAAAAAACCGGCGGGCTACAATGACGGTGTGCAGATCGGCGATGATGTCACAATCACCGCAAACGGCAACGTCATCAAGGTTCTTTATACCCCGCAGGCGACCACCTACACGGTCGAGTTCTACTACGACGAAACCTTCTCGCACAAAACCGATCCGATTGATGGATTCGTTGATGACGTGATCGATTCCTATACCGATCCTGAGGTCGTGCGCGGTGGCTATAAGGTTGGCCGTACGGAAAACTTCCCGCTGACGCTCGGTATGGACCCGGCCAGCAACGTTATCAAGGTCTACTACGAAAAGATCGAAGGCGAGTGGTTCACAGTCACCTTCAAGCCTGGCACCAATGGCCGCCTGAACGGCGCCAAGGACGATGTCGTTGTGGAAAACATCCATAAGGGTACCGCCTGGGCTGATGCAGTCAAAACGGTTCCGGAAATCACGGCTGACTTTGGATGGAATGTTGCAGAATCCGCATGGGATGCGGCCTTCCCGGATACCATCAACGATCACCTGGTATTCACGGCGCAGTACGTTAAAGACGATAGCCTCTGGTTCACGGTCACCTTCCAGCCCGGCGAGAAGGGAACCCTGGAAGGCGGAACCCCGGACGTCGTGGTGGAGGATATCCTCAGCGGCACCAAGTGGGATGATTCCTGGACACCGTCGATCAGACCGTACGCGGGCTGGCTTGAAGCTGGCTGGGATCAGGACTTCCCGACCGAGATCACACAGAATTGGACTTTCGTTGCCCAGTATCAGCAGGATACCGAAAATGCCGCTTCGCTCACCTTCCGGACGGAAAACGGCGGCATGATCAACGGTGGCAGCGACGAAATCAAGTACAAGTTCCAGGTTTCCGGCCTGCCCTTTGTGGAGGATCTGATTCCGGAGCTGGAAGCTTACGATGGATTCAGCTTCGCGGGCTGGAAAGATGAATCCGGCACAATCATCACCTCCTTCCCGGCGGTGGTTGAGGGACATCTCGTCTATACCGCAACTTGGAATCAGATCGAACTGGTTGAGGGTGACTTCATTGTCAACCACAACTTCTATCGCAACAATACCAATCTGGAAGACGGACCGAAAGTGGTCGGCTATCTGCCTGGAGAGATCGAGGGACTGCTTGACGAAAACGGAAACATCACGTTGAGCGATCTTGTCGACGCCTCCCTGACCACGACCGGCCGGACCTACGCTTTCCGCGACGCAAGTCTCACGGTTGAGGTAATCCCAGGTGTTGTTCCGGATGAAGAAATTTTGGACGGCGACAACATCGACAGCCTGGATGATCTGCTTACCGAAAAAGAGATGTCTCTACAGCAGTATTTCGAATCTCTTGGCCTGACTGAGGAAGCCATCGACGCGATGGAGGATATCCCCGAAAAAGTCAAAGAAAAGATGAAGGAACTGCTGGCGACGATCCAGGAAAAAATGGTTAAGAAACGCGCCATCATTTCCGAAGTGCTCAAGAAGGACGAAGTCAAGGCACTGAATCTCTCTGCTGAAGATGTCGAAGCAGAAATTGATGGATATGTCACATCCATCAAGGATCGCAACAGCTATCTTGATGATCTGAATAACCTCAAAGAGAAGATCCTTGCTCTGGATCCGGATGCTGAATTTGATGAAACCACGGGTTCGATCATCTTTAGCTTTGAAGACAAACCGAAAGATCCCGCTGACAACAGCAAGGACAATGACAAAAAGTCTGAGGACGGAGCTACTATCCCATCGGAAGGTGAAGGAAGCAGCAGCTCCGAAGAGAGCAGCAGCTCCGAAGAGAGCAGCAGTTCTGAGGAAAGCAGCAGCTCCGAAGAGAGCAGCAGTTCTGAGGAAAGCAGCAGTTCTGAGGAAAGCAGCAGTTCTGAGGAAAGCAGCAGTTCTGAGGAAAGCAGCAGTTCTGAGGAGAGCAGCAGTTCTGAGGAGAGCAGCAGTTCTAAGGAGAGCAGCAGTTCTGAAGAGAGCAGCAGTTCTGAAGAGAGCAGCAGTTCTGAGGAGAGCAGCAGTTCTGAGGAGAGCAGCAGTTCTGAGGAGAGCAGCAGTTCTGAAGAGAGCAGCAGTTCTGAGGAAAGCAGCAGCGCCGAGGACGAGTCCGCGAAGGAAACCAAACGTCAGGAAACGTTGAAAGAATTGCGCAAAGAGTATTCGGATCTCTTCTATGAGATGGAAAACGCAGCCGACAGCAAAGACAATCTTGATAGAGCGCTTCTGGGAGCTGCAAAACAGATCCGCGCGTTGAAGATCGACGAAGACATTGAGACGTTTATGGATACCTCGGGCTTGGCGCCAAAGGCGGCGGATCCTGAAGCGGGATGGGCTGTTCCGGAAGGATACAGCAACGTGACGGATCAGGATACGAAGACCGCTTATAATCCGACTTATCGTTACACGTTTACCATCAACTATAATCGTAACTACACCCCGCCTTCCGGCGGCGGTGATGGCGGCGACGACGATGATGACACCACCACCATCCCGGATAACCCGGTGCCGCTGGCGCCGAAACCGGAAGAACTCTTCACAATCCTTGATGAGGATGTCCCGCTCGGAGATCTGCCGAAAACCGGTGGTAACTCTGCGGCTGCGGCCGGACTCCTGGGCTTGATCGCCTTGGCCGGCGGCGCGTTCCTCAAACGGAAGAACAGAAACGAAGAGGATTCTGAGGGTTAATCCCTGAATTTTCCAAAGCGCCCGACCTTTTGTCGGGCGCTTTTCCTTTGCTTTTTTGCCGCAGACGGGCTGTGCATAGGACAGCCTTCCTTTTTCATATCCTGAAAGGGAAAGGTGGCGGAAAGCCGATGGACAAACCGGAACGCAAGCGGCCGGCATATGCTTTTTACGACCCGAACACGCCGGAAATACTTGAAAAAAAACTGGAGGAAATCCTGGAGCGGCGCATCCGGGCAAAGCAATCAGAGCCGGATAGATCGATTGACTATACCGAACCCACATGATAAAATAGAAACACATACATGATGTGTGTATCCGGAGGTTTTGCTGTTGAGATTGGCGGCCTATTGCCGGGTGAGCACCGAATTGGGAGAACAGCTGGAATCGCTGGAAAACCAGAAATCCTTTTTTGAGGAATTCGCCCGCAGACATCATTACGATTTGGTGGAAATCTATGCGGATGAGGGCATCTCGGGAAAACAGATACATAACCGGGAGGCTTTTTTGCGGATGCTGTCCGATGCCGGACAGCATTTGTTTGATATGGTGGTGGTGAAGGACATCAGCCGCTTTTCCCGTAATACGGTGGACTTCCTGAATGCTGTACGCCAGCTTAAAGCGCTGCGCATCGAGGTGCAGTTTCTCTCGAACAATCAGACGGTGCTTGGCAATTCTGAATTCATCCTGACTATTTTCAGCGCGCTCGCGCAGGAGGAAAGCGCAAATCTGTCAAAGCGCGTGAAGTTCGGAAAACGGGTCAACGCTAAAAAAGGCCGGGTGCCAAATGTGATCTATGGATACGACCAGAAGGACACTTTTACATTGCGCGTCAATGAACCGGAAGCACAGATTGTGCGGGAAATCTTCACGCTGTATGCGCAGGACGGCTGGGGCGTACGCAAGATTGCACAGCATCTGAACGAATCCGGCGTCCCCAGTAAGCGTGGATACGGCTGGACGCCAAAGACCATCCGCCGGATGCTGGAAAATCCGCTTTATATCGGCATTCTGGAGAATAATAAATCCGAAACGGTCGATTTCCTGACTGGAATGCAGGTAAAACTCCCCCCGGAAGAACATTTCTTTCATGACCGGCCGGAGTTGGCAATTGTCCCGCGGGAGCTTTATGACAGAGCACAGCGGGAGATCGCAGCCCGGCGCAAACCGGAAGACTGCGAAGGGAAGCTTGCGGCGCGGCACAGCGCGCGGCGGCTGTTCAGTACGCTGATCCGGTGCGGCGTGTGTGGATATGCCTTTACACGGGTCCAGTACACCTATCAGAATACCTATGTCAAATGGCGCTGCTCCGGAAAGAACCAGTACGGTGCGAAATTCTGTAAAAATAACCTTACAATCGACGAAGCCGATCTGACTGGAGCTTTGGACCAGTACCTGGCCAGCCGGATTGCGGATCGGGGCGCATTTGCGGCGCGGGTCGCCGCGGCGTGCCGCGGGAACGCGCCGCCGGACGCAGAGAAAGCGCGTCAAAAACGGCTGGAGCGCATTGCGCGTCAAAAGCAGCGGTACCGGACGCTATACGCGAACGAACTGCTCACATTGGAGGAACTCAAGGAGAAGCTCGCCGCGCTCGGTGCGCGGGAAGCGGAGCTGTCAGACCAGCAGCAAAGCCAACCGATCACATCCGGCCATGTTCTGGAGGAGCTTCGGCTTTTACATTGGACGAACGCCGAACTGCGCGAGCTGGTTGAAACGATTGAGGCGCGGCCGGACGGACGGGTCGTCATCCGGTTCCGAACACTCGCACCCGCGGGTTTGCCCGCGGCGAAGCCGCGCGCGGCCGTGGGCCGCGCCCCGTAAAAAGCGCCGCTTTCTACGGGGCAAACCCGCCCGTTTGTGGTCACTGACACATGTCGTTGACCCCATGTGCCTCGACAGCAAGCTGGTGGAATGCGGTCCGAATCACATGTTTGACTGCGGCGTGACGCTTCCAGCTTCGGTCTGCAGCAAATTCGACGGCGACTTCGCCACCTGCCGGCCACAGAAGGTCGTTCTGATCACCATTGGGCTCTTCACCATCGTACAGCTCGAACGCTGCGTACAGATGATGATTCCCGCGTACGATTACGCTGTTCCGGACAAGGAAAGCACCACGACCACAGATGACCCCTGTGAGGTCTTCAAAAAGATCAAATTCCCGGTCAATCAGTTTTTCCCGCCGAAACTCAGTGAGAACGACTGCATATAAACATAATCAGAAGGTCAAGGAATACACATGAGGGAGCAGGCAGAGGCCTGCCCCCGTGTGTATAAAACCACAGGAGGATCAAAAGATGCCAAAGGTAACGCTGCTCAGCCATACCCCAAACCCGGAAAAAACCATTGCAGCTGCCGCGAAGCTTTGCTATTCGCCGGCGGCGCTCGACGATTTGATGGACAACCTCACAGATGAAAAGGCCGCGGATTTTGTTGAGATGCTCGGAACCATCGGCCACGAGAGCCCCATTGAGCACGCCAGCTTCACCTTTGGGATCGAAGGAGTTTCCCGCGCGTTTCTGGCGCAGATCACCCGGCACCGGCTTGCCTCCTACAGCGTGCAGAGCCAGCGGTATGTGCGCGAGGCGCATTTCGATTATGTCACGCCGCCCGAGGTGGAAAACGACCCGCAGGCGCTCGAAGCCTTTAAAGAGGCGATGCGGGACGCGCAGGAAAGCTACGACCGGATCGCCGCGATCCTGAAGGAAAAACACACCGCCCGGCTGATGGGCGAAGGGCTTGATGAGAAAAGTGCTTCCCGCAAGGCGGAGAAGCTTGCGATTGAAGATGCGCGGTTCGTCTTGCCGAATGCCTGCGATACCAAGATGATCGTCACCATGAACGCGCGCAGCCTGCAAAATTTCTTTGCGCTGCGCTGCTGCCGCCGCGCGCAATGGGAAATCCGCGCGGTCGCGGACCAGATGCTCGCGCTCGTATCGGCTGTTGCGCCGACTTTGTTCTCGGCGGCGGGCCCATCCTGCTGCCGCGGCGTCTGCCAGGAGGGCAAGATGAGCTGCGGCAAACCGCAGGAGGTGCGCGAACACATCGCGTCGCTCAAACAGGAGGCCCGGAAATGAACGGCAAACTGATTGTGATCGACGGGCTGGACGGTTCCGGCAAGCACACGCAGACCGAACGGCTTGCAAAGCGCCTGCGGGATGAAGGCGAACGGGTCCGGATGGTCAGCTTCCCGGATTATGCGGAGCCTTCCTCGGCGCTTGTCAAGCAGTACCTCGCGGGGGAATTCGGACAGGCCGGCGATGTGAGCCCCTATGCAGCCAGCAGTTTCTATGCGGTTGACCGGTATGCGAGTTACAATAAATTTTGGAAAAAGGACTATCAATCGGGTTATACTATCCTTGCAGACCGCTACGCGACCTCGAATCTCATCCATCAGATGAGCAAGCTCCCGAAAGGCGCGTGGGACAGTTTTGCAGGCTGGATGGAAAATTTTGAATATCAAAAGCTGGGCCTTCCACGGCCGGACGCCGTCCTTTATCTGGACATGCACCCGGATGTCTCCCGCGCGCTGATCACGGCGCGCTATGGGGGGGACGAAAGCCGCCGGGACATCCATGAGTCGGACTTCGCCTATATGGCCCGGTGCAGAGAATGCGCGCTTTACGCGGTGGAACATTTTGGGTGGTTCCTGATCCACTGCTCTGATAAAAAACAGGCGTTTCCAATCGAAGACATTTCGGAGGAAATTTACGGCCTGGTCAAAAATATACTTTAAGTGAGGCTGTACATGCTGCAATTCCAACCAATTACATTGACTGACAAAGCCTGGATTGACCCGCTCGTGCGGATGAGCGGCTTTCGTGGAAGCGAATACACATTCAGCAACAATTTCAACTACCGTGCGATCTACCATATCGAGGTCGCGCGGATGCAGGACTACTACCTTCTGCGTGCGGGCAAGGAGAAGGCTCAGACCGGCTATTTCTATCCGGCCGGGTCCGGGGACGTAAAACCCGTAGTAGAGGCGCTGATGGCCGACGCGGAGGCGCTGGGGGTGCCGTTTGTCATGCGCGGCGTGGAAAAGGAATCGGTCGCGGTGCTGGAAACGCTTTTCCCGGGCCGGTTTCAGATCACCGAAACGCGCGACTCCTTCGACTACCTTTACGAAAGTGAAAAGCTCATCACCCTGTCAGGCAAAAAGCTGCACGCAAAGCGCAATTTTATCAACCGGTTCAAGGCGGAGCATGAAGGGGATTGGAGCTACGAGCCGATCACCAGTGAAAACCTTGCCGAATGCTGGCAGATGAACAACCAGTGGTGCAGGCAGATGGGCTGCAACAAGGACCCGAGCCTCAAGGAGGAATCCTGTGCGGTGCGCAGCTGCTTTGACCATTTTTATGAACTTGGGCTTCTGGGAGGGCTTCTGCGGGTCGGCGGAAAGGTCGTTGCCTATTCGATGGGCGCTCCAATCAACCACGAGGTCTTTGATGTGCATGTGGAGAAGGCGTTTTCAGACGTTGCGGGCGCTTATCCGATGATCAATCAGCAGTTTGCGGCCCACAACTGCGCCAATTACAAGTATATCAACCGGGAGGACGACGTGGGGGACGAAGGCTTGCGTAAGGCGAAGCTCTCGTATAAGCCCGCGATCCTGCTGGAGAAATATCAAGTGACCTTGAAGTGATTACGGGAAACAGCCTGTTGGGGGTGAAGGTTTTATGATTCAGTTTGCAGAGGAATCGATGCGCGGGGCGATCCGGGAGCTCTGGAAAGAATGCTTTGGGGACAGCAATGCCTATGTGGACCTGTTTTTGGAGAACCATGATATCTGCCGCCAAACGATGGTATTTATCGACGGAGTGGCCCCGGTGGCAATGCTTTCTCTTCTGCCGATGACGGTCGTGACCGCGGCGGGGATTATGCCCGCGCGGTATATCTACGCCGTGGCGACCCGGGAAAGCTATCGCGGGCGCGGGATCAGCACCGCCATGCTTGAAGCGGCGCACAAGCAGATGAAGGCGGCTGGCGTCAAGCTATCGGTGCTTGTGCCGGCGACGGCGGAGCTTTACAATTTTTATGGGAAGCGCGGATATGACACCGCGTTCTATTCCGGCAGGGCGATCGTCCCGCGGGATCAGGTGGAACCGTTTTCCAGCAGCTTTGTGATCACGGAAACCACCCAGCAGGAGTTTATGCAGATCCGGGAACGAGCGTTCGCGGGACGCACGATGTTTGTACGCTGGGACGGGGACGCGCTCGCCTACCGGATGATTGAAACCGCCTTTAACGGCGGCGAAACGCTCACCATCACGATCGGGGACGCGCAGGCGGTCGCTGTCTGCAAAAATGACGGCGGGATTGTGACGGTCAAAGAGCTTGCCCTTGACGGTATGCGGGTGGAGCAGGCGCTGGCGGTGCTGCAGCGAAAATACAATGCGGATGAATACCGGCTGCGCCTGCCGATGGACATCGCCTGCCCGTATCCGCTCGAACGCGCCGCGTCCGGCGCGGCTTGCTGGTACGATCTGGACGCGCGCGACCGGGTGCTGGCAAGCCGGGGCAAGGAACCTTATATCAGCCTGGTGCTTGACTGAAGGAGGACTACAAGATGATCTATGTATTTTTTGGACAGGGCTTTGAAGAAATCGAAGCGGTCACGCCGGTTGACCTGCTGCGCCGCGCGGAACTGCCGGTGAAAACGGTCGGTGTAGGCGGCAAAGAGATCACCGGCGCACACGGGATCACGGTGATGTGCGATCTCACTGAGGAGGAAGCCAGTCCCGAAGGGCTCGACATGATCGTGCTGCCGGGCGGTATGCCGGGGACGCTGTCGCTTGAACACAGCGAAACGGTACAGGCATTCATCGATTTCTGCGCCGAAAACGGCAAATGGATCGCGGCAATCTGCGCCGCGCCTTCAATCCTCGGCCACAAGGGGCTGCTCGCGGGACGTTTTGCGACCTGCTATCCCGGTTTTGAGGATCAGCTCGCCGGAGCGCGGATACAGGAGGATCCGGTCTGTGTGGACGGAAAATTCGTCACTGGAAAAGGTCCGGGCGCAGCCGTGGAATTCTCGCTCAAGCTGGTGGAGCTGCTCGTTTCGCCGAAGCGCGCGGAGTTTTTGAAAGGATCGCTGCAATGCAGAGGGTAGATATCCGGCCGCTCAAGCAGAAGCTGCGCCGGGAGATCAAGCAGTGGCGGCGCGAAATGCCGTCCGAACAGAAAAAGCTGGCTGATGGGCGGATCCTTGGGCGGGTCACCGGGCTGCGGGAGTACGCCGAATGCCATACGCTGCTGACCTATGTGTCGCTGCCCATCGAGGTGGACACCATCGCGCTTATCCTGCGGGCGCTCGCTGAAGGCAAACGGGTGGCCGTGCCGCGCTGTGTGGAAGGCACCCGAGAGATGGAATTCTATCTGATCGATTCGCTCAGCCAGCTCTCTCCGCAGGCCTTCGGGGTGCTGGAGCCGGTACGGGAGAAATGCGAACGACTCACCGATTTTTCGGGGAGCGTCTGTATCGTCCCGGCGCTTGCGTATGACCTGTCCGGTTATCGGCTCGGATATGGGGCAGGGTATTACGACCGGTTTTTATCGCAGTATCCACACCCCAAAATCGGCGTGGTTTATGCGGAAAATGTGAAAAAGGCGCTCTGGCATGGCCGTTACGACCTGCCGGTCGGGCTTATTGCGACCGATCGGGGGCTGATCGCCTGCCAGCCGCGCAAAAACAGACGAAGAAAAAACGACGGTTCCGGGGGATAACCCCGAAACCGTCGTTTGCATGTGCCTGTGGATGTAAGGGATGAATCAGCACCAGCCGCCGAAGCCGAAGAGGATGATGATAATGAGGATGATCCAGATCCAATTCGCGCCGTAGCCGCCAAAGCCGCCGCATCCGCAGTTGCATCCACAATTGTTGACCATGCCGCATCCGCAGCCGTTGTTATTACACATAGTGTTGACACCTCGCTGTTGATTATTTGTTTCATACTATGATAAGCGTTATAAATGGGTTCCAATCCGGGAAGAAATTTTCGGGGGAATTTCGTTTTATAAAAAGAGCGGCGGACGGGAAAAAAATCGTGGAAAAGATTTGATTATTGGGCCCGTTTGCGGTATTATATATGATATATTGGTTTATTATGCTTTTGGGAAAAAGCACGCGCAGTTTCTTTTACCGCTGGAGGTCCGGCGGAGAACAAGGAGGACACATGAGCGATCATGACGAGTTCGAGAGCCTGATCAAAAGCTTCAAGCTGGACGACGTGGAATCGCCGGCACAGCCGGCAGAGCCCGCGCGGCAACAGAGGCGGCAGGCCTTTAACTATGATGAAGATAGCAGGCGCTATACCGCAGCGCGCCAGGCGCATGGCGCGGATCAGGCGGGTGCGCAGCCGGCGCGCCGGCAGAGCCGCGTCCCCGCGCTTCGGAAGGGCAGCAGGCTCCGCCGCCTTCCGGCCGCGACGAAAAAAAACGCAACTTTCAGGTGAAGATTGACGACAGTGAGTTTTATGAGCCCTCGGAGCCGTCTGTTCAGCCGTCCTATGGCGGTGGCGGCGGCCGCCGGGGAGGACGGCGTAACGGCGATGACGATGGGGACCGGTCAGGCGGCGCGGGCCGTTGGTTCAAGGCGTTGCTGGTTCTGATTGTGGTGCTGGCTGTTTCGGTGTTCCTCGCGATGTTCGCGCTGCAGAGCGCGAGCGATCTGTTCGGTCTGAACAAGCCTGACAGCCCGGTTGAATTGGAGCTGCCGGATAACCTTTCGATGTCTGAAGTGGCTTCGCTGCTCAAAGAGAAAGGGGTCATCACCCAGCCGCTGACCTTTCAGGTCTACGCGGGCTTGAAAAACAAGGCGGAGAGCTTTATCCCCGGCACCTATATGCTCAATACCAATATGAGCTACGATGAAATCATGCGTGATTTCAGGAGCGGCAATATCAAACGCGTCGAAGTCACGGTCATGTTTCCGGAGGGCATGACCCTCAGCGATATGGCGAACCGCCTGGAGGAGAACAACGTCTGTAAGGCGGAGGATCTCTATGAATACCTGGAAGAGAGCGACTTCCCCTGGGAATACAAATTCCTGGAGCAGGTTCCGGAGGACGAGAACCTCTTTAGGCGCTGGGAGGGTTATTTCTTCCCGGACACCTACATCTTCTATGAGGAGATGAGTCCGTCGGCCGTCACCCAGCGGTTCTTCGCAAACTTTAACAACAAAATGACCGACAAGCTCTATGAGCGGATGGACGAGCTCGGCATGTCCCTTTCGGATACGATCACCCTGGCCTCGGTCATCCAGCGTGAAGCGGGGCTCGGCGAGGACATGGTCGGTGTTTCGATGGTGTTCCACAACCGCTTGGCAGAGGGCAGCCCGCTGCCGATGCTACAGTCGGACGTCACCCGAGATTATGTCAACAACTATATTAAGCCGTTCCTGCCGGATGCGGTCAACAAGGAGGCCAACCCGGATCTTACCGACCCGAATCAGGCGATGTATGACGCGTACAATACCTACGTCCGCCAGGGGCTTCCGGTCGGCCCGGTTTGCAACCCGGGCATGGCCGCGATTGAGGCGGCACTGCAGTTGCCGGTGGAGACGCTGGACGGCACCTTCAAGAATTACGAGGACTACGCGAACTACTACTACTTTGTCACCGACGAGGCGGGCGAATATTATTATGCGGCCACCCTGGACGAGCACAACCAGAACGTTGCGGCGGCCGCGCAGAATGGCGAGGTGCACGGCACCGACGTCACCACAGAGGAGGTTCCGACCTGATTGGAGCAGGGAATTTCCAATGTGAATAAACTGGAGCTGTTAGCGCCCGCGGGCGACTGGGAACGCCTGGAGGCCGCGGTGCGCTACGGCGCGGACTCGGTCTACCTGGGCGGCACCATCTTTGGGATGCGCGCGACGCCTGCAAATTTCAGCCCGCAGGCACTTGCGGACGGGGTGAAATTCGCGCATGAAAATGGCGTGCGGGTCTACCTGACCTGCAACACCTTGCCCACAAATGAAGAAGCGATCCAGCTGCCCGGATTTCTGTGCATGGCACGGGAGGCGGATGTGGACGCGCTGATCGTGGCGGATTTGGGCGTGCTGGCCGAATGCAGGCGGGTCGTCCCGGAGATTCCGGTGCACATTTCCACCCAGGCTGGGGTCATGAGCTACCTGTCCGCGCGGGCTTTTTATGAGCTCGGCGCGTCGCGGGTAGTTTTGGCACGGGAACTTTCCCTTCCCGAAATCCGTGAAATCCGTGATAAAACCCCGCCGGAGCTCGAAATCGAAGCGTTTGTGCATGGGGCGATGTGCATGTCGGTTTCGGGCCGGTGCCTGCTCAGCAATTACCTTGTTGGGCGGGATGCAAACCGCGGGGAATGCGCTCAGCCTTGTCGGTGGGGATACCATCTCATGGAAGAAAAACGGCCCGGGCTGTATTTTCCCGTGTTCGAGGATGAGCGGGGAAGCTATATCCTGAATGCAAAGGATCTCTGTATGGTCGATCATATCCGGGAGCTTGCGCAGGCGGGAATTTCTTCGTTGAAAATCGAAGGACGCGCAAAATCCGCCTATTATGTAGCGGTCGTAACAAATGCTTATCGCGGCGCGATAGACGCATATGAGCGCGACCCAAAAGGCGACCCTCCGGCATGGGTTCTGGAGGAAGTGCGCAAGGTGAGCCACCGGGAATATTCCACCGGTTTTTATTTCGGCCGGCCTGACCAATTTTATGAGAACGCGGGCTATATCCGTGAATGGGATGTGGTCGCTGTGGTGGACGGCTGGGAAGACGGAAAGCTCTATGTCACAGAGCGCAATCGTTTTTCCGTCGGCGACGCGGTGGAAGCGATGATCCCGCGCGGCGAACCGGCAGCGTTTCGGATCGGCGCAATCTACGACCCGGAGGCGGGCTTGGTGGAAAACGCCCGCCATCCGATGCGGCGGTATATGATCCCTTATGACAGTCCCCTTCCTATCGGGACGATGATCCGGCGGGAAGTCACGAAATTATAAAAATGCGAGGTTATGCGATATGTCTGGACATTCCAAATGGGCAAACATCAAACGGAAAAAAGAAAAGACCGACGGCCAGCGCGCCAAGATCTTCACCAAGATCGGCCGCGAAATTACCGTTGCCGCGCGCGAGGGTGGCGCCGATCCGGCGAACAACTCGAAGCTGGCCACCCTGATCGCCAAGGCGAAGGCGAACAATGTCCCGAATGACAACATTGAGCGCCTACTCAAGAAGGCCGGGGACAGCAAGGAAAACTACGAGGAGATTACATACGAGGGATACGGTCCCTCGGGTGTGGCCGTTATCGTGGAAACCCTGACTGACAACCGCAACCGCACGGCGGGCGACCTGCGGCATTATTTTGATAAATGCGGCGGCAACCTCGGCCAGAATGGCAGCGTCGCGTTTCTGTTCGATCGCAAGGGTATGATCTACATCCAGAACGAGGACAACAAAATCGAAGAAGAAAAGGCGATGGACGACGCGTTTGAAGCGGGCGCCGCCGACTTCAATTATGAGGATGAGATGATCACCATCACGACCGAACCGAACGATGTTGCAAAGGTAGCGGGCGCGCTGGAAGGCCTGGGCTACACCTATGAGTCGGCCGAGGTCGAATATCTGCCGATGACCAAGGTGCAGATCACCGACGAGGAGCTCGTCCAGAAGATGGAGAAACTTCTCGACATGTTCGACGACAACGACGATGTCCAGAACGTCTATCACAACTGGGATGCCCCCGAAGAAGATGACGAGGACTAAATACGCGCCGTCCGAATCAAACGTTTCGATCAAACCTTTTCAAAGGTTTGCGGGTTTTCAGGGCGGAGCCCTGAGCCGCCCGCCGCGGCGGGCGGAATCTTTTTCCTGAGAAACGGTTTTTGGTTCTTTTTTCAAGACAAAAAGAACAGGGCCTGCTGCAAATTGCATCACCATGCAATTTGCAGCAGGCCCTGTGTGCGTTTCGGGGGCTATTTCACGTTGGCCGGATGGCCGTCCAGGAAAGCGAGGACGTTGTCAAAGACGATCTTCGCGCGGCGGCTCATCGATTCCTGCGACGCGTAAGCGATGTGCGGGGTCGCCAGCACGTTCGGAGCGGAGAGCAGCGGATGGTCGGTTGCAAGCGGCGGCTCGGTTTCAAACACGTCGATTGCCGCGCCGGCAAGCTTTCCGTTTGTGAGCGCGTCTGCGACGGCCTGCGTGTCCACCACGCCGCCGCGTGCCGCGTTGACGAGGATCGCGCCCTTTTTCAGGCCCGCCAGCTCCTTTTGGCCGATCAGCCCTTTGGTTTCGGCATTCATTGGGCAGTGCAGCGAGATCACGTCCGCCTGTGCCATCAGGTCGGGCAGGGGAACGTATTTTACATAGTCCGGGACATCCTTTTTGCGCGGAGCATAGGCGATGACACGGCAGCCGAAGGCATGGCAGAGCTTTGCGACCGAAAGGCCAATCGCACCGGTGCCGACGATACCGACCGTTTTACTGCCGAGCTCGGTTCCAAGCTCCGGGCAGGCGGCGAGCCCACCACGGCAGCGGGCTTCATTCTCGCGCACCTTGCGCAGCAGGGAGATCATCATGCCGATGGTGAGCTCCGCGACAGTGGAGGTGGAATATCCGGCCGCGTTGCAGACGGTGACGCCCAGGGATTTGGCTTTCTGCACGTCAACATGGTCGATCCCGGTGAAGGCGATGTCGATCATCTTGAGGTTTTTGCACGACTCGATCACTTCGGCCGTAAGCGGCATATTTGCGATCATCACGATGTCCGCGTTTTGGGCCTGTTTTTTCTGTTCCTCAACGCTGCTGCGTTGGTAGGCGGTGAAGGTGCAGCCGCGGTCGGTGAGCGGCTTTACGAGCTGCGCAAGCTCCTCCTCGGGGATTTTGAGCGATTCCAGCAATACGACTTCCATGATGTAATCCTCCCTGTCATTTTTTCGGGGCCTGCCAAAATCTTTCCTGTTTCCAGTATAGATTATGGAGCGGTTTTGTCAATAGATTCTTCCCACAACAGGCGGAGAACGGACCGTGCGCCGTTTTTGTAGCTCTCCTCTACGGCGAGCGCTTGCAGGAGATCATAGTCGTCGCAGACACGCATCAAAAGTTTTCGTCGCGGTTTATCGAGCGTTTGTTTCAAAAGTTGCAGGTTGCAGCTAAGCCGGGCCAAGATCTGCCGGAGTTCCATTGTAAAGCCTCTTTTCCCCAGGTATAACATTGCGGGTGCGAGAAACCCGCTCAATCTGTTAATTGTATAATTCGACAAAAAAGGTGCTGAAATTTCAGCACCTTTTTTGTATTGGAAAATAAAAGCTCTTGCTTTTTCCACCGGATGCAAGTATAATAAAGTAAAAGTGGTGAAAAGTGGTTAAGAGTGGGGAAGATTTTCCTCGGGTGGGGAGCTTCCCTCAAAAAGGGGTGAGAAAATGCTCACAGGACAATACGCGCACAGCCTCGACGCAAAGGGCCGCGTGAACTTCCCG
Source organism: Anaerotruncus rubiinfantis (assembly GCF_900078395.1). Classification (NCBI taxonomy): domain Bacteria; kingdom Bacillati; phylum Bacillota; class Clostridia; order Eubacteriales; family Oscillospiraceae; genus Anaerotruncus; species Anaerotruncus rubiinfantis. Next base: position 76,262 of record NZ_FKLA01000008.1, read on the forward strand.
GCCAAACTGCGCGAAGAACTTGGCGAGCATTTCGTGATCACCCGCGGGCTTGACAACTGCCTTTTCGTCTACTCCATGCAGGAGTGGAAGTTGCTCGCGGACAAGCTCCATGAGCTGCCGATCAGCAAATCCGCTCCGCTCAACCGCTTTTTCTTTGCGGGCGCCGCCGAAGTCGAACCGGACAAACAGGGCAGGGTGCTCCTGCCGGCGCATCTGCGCGAATATGCCGGGCTTGACCGTGATGTGACCATTGCCGGCGTCAGCAACCGCGCTGAAATCTGGGACACCGCCCGCTGGGAGCAGCAGAACCTGCTGCTCACCTCCGATTCCATTGCCTGTGCAATGGACGAATTGGGGTTCTAAGCCATGGAAGAAAAAGATTTTCAGCATGTTTCGGTGCTGCTTAATGAGTGCATTGAAGGGCTCGATATCAAACCGGACGGCGTTTATGTCGACGGAACGGCGGGCGGCGCGGGCCATTCCCGTGAGATTGCAAAGCGTCTCACGACCGGCCGCCTGATCGCCATTGACAAGGACCCGGACGCGGTCGCTGTGGCGGCGGAACGTCTGCGGCCATATCCATGCGCGCAGATGGTGCAAAGCGATTTTTCTGAGATGTGCGAGGTGCTTTCCCGCCTTGGAATTGAGGCGGTGGATGGCATCCTGCTCGATCTGGGGGTTTCCTCCTTCCAGCTCGACACACCGGACCGCGGCTTTTCCTATATGCACGACGCGCCGCTCGACATGCGTATGAGCAAGGCCGGCCTTTCGGCTTATGATGTGGTCAACGGCTACGATTTCCGGGAGCTCTGCCGGGTATTCCGCGAATACGGCGAGGAAAAGTTCGCTCCCTTAATTTCAAAAAACATCCTTAAAATACGGGAATTTCATCCTATTTCCTCAACCGGGGAGCTTGTGGAAATTATCCGCAGGGCGATCCCGGCAAAAGCGCAGCGCGAAAGCGGGGGGCATCCCGCCAAGCGCGTATTCCAGGCGATCCGCATAGAGGTGAACGGGGAACTCTCCAGCCTGTCGGTTTTCCTCGACAATGCGTTCGCCACCTTACGCCCAGGCGGGCGCATGGTGATCATCACCTTCCATTCACTGGAAGACAGGATGGTCAAGCAGCGTTTTGCAGCGTACTGCAAGGGCTGCACCTGCCCGCCCGATTTTCCTGTCTGCGTCTGCGGAAAAAAGCCGCAGGGCGCGTTGGTAAACCGCAAACCCATTGAAGCGGGCGAAGCGGAAATAGCGGCCAACAGCCGCAGCAAAAGCGCAAAACTGCGCATCATCGAAAAACTTTAAAGGAGGAAGATGGCTTTGCAAACGCGTTATATCATTGGCACAAGTTCCGCTGCCTACGATCTCAAACGCTTTGAAACCAAACCCCGCGTACGCGTCAGAAAGCCTGCCCTCGTGGTGAAACGCCCCAGCGAACAGGCCCGCGCCAAAGCAAAGGTCATGTACGCGGTGAAGGTGGTCGCGGCACTTTCTTTGGTCGCTCTGGTCGTGGTCACAATGCTTTACAGCCGCGCGGTCCTCACCGAGCTGGATCTGCAGATCAGCCAGGCGAATGCGAATCTCACCGAAATGAAGAGCGAACAGACCAGGCTGGCGGCGGAACTGGAATCGAAGGTTTCGCTGCGCAATGTTGAGGAATATGCTTCTCAGAAGCTGGGGATGTCCACGATGGACAAGCAGCAGATCACCTATGTGGACCTGAGCGAAGGGGACAAGATCGAATTGACCCAGCAGTCGCCGAAAAAGACCCTCCTCGACCAGATCCGTCTGGCAATTGCGAAAGTGAAGGAATACATCCCGCAAGAGTAAAATATACATTTGAATATACGTATGGCGTGAAAGCAAGAAGCATAAAAGGGATGTGTAAAGCCCGCTATACTTCTTGCTTTCCTCACTTTCGGGATTTCAGGCGACAACATTCTACAGAAAGAACTGGTATCATATTATGGCAAAAACGCCCGGCTACCGCATGAAAAGCCGCATGATCATCGTCCTGGTGGGCATGATTGTATTTGGCTTTTGCGTGGTTTTGCACCAGCTTTTTAAATTGCAGATCATCGAAGGCGACGCGCTCCAGAACGCGGCGCTCCAGCAGCAGCTGCGGTCACAGGAGATCGGCGCGAAGCGCGGCGCGATCTACGACGCAAACGGCAAGACCCTTGCGGAGAGCGCGAATGTCTGGACGGTGTGCGTTTCGCCGGCGTCGATTACAAGCGAAACGCAGGCGGATGCGATTGTCGATGGCATGACCAAGATTCTGGGCCTCGATGAGGAATATGTCCGCAAAAAGATTTCTAATAAAAAAAGCTATTACGAACGCATCAAGACCAAGGTGGAAAAGCCCGAGGCGGACGCGATCACCAAGTATGTGCAGGAGAACGGCATCGGCGGCGTTTCGCTTGAGGTGGATACCCGACGTTATTACCCCTATGGGAATTTTGCCGCTACCGTGCTCGGATTCACCAATAAGGAGAATAAAGGCGGTGCCGGGCTGGAATCTTATTACGAGAAAACCCTGGCCGGTACGCCTGGCCGCACCGTTTCACTCCGGAACGCGGGCGGCGTTTCGATGTCGCTGCAGTATGAGCAGGTCTATGACCCGCAGGACGGAAATTCGCTCGTGCTGACCATCGACGAGACGATCCAGCATTACCTCGAAAAGAACCTGGAGATCGCGGTGCAGGAGCATAAGGTGGAGGAGCGCGCGGTCGGAATCGTGATGGATGTCAAAACCGGCGCCATCCTGGGGATGGCGACCAAACCGGATTTTGATCCGAACGACGCCTATGCCATCTTCGACCAGGCGGCGCTGGAGGAGCTTGAAGAGCTCAATACGGTTGAAACCAAGGAGCAATACAAGAAGGCGGTTGGGGACGCGCAGTTCGCCCAGTGGCGCAACAAGGCCATCTCAGACCCGTATGAGCCGGGGTCGGTCTTTAAGATCATCACCGCGGCGGGTGCGCTCGAATCCGGGACTTCAAATGCGAACAGCACCTTCTACTGCCCGGGATATAAAGAAGTTGCGGGCCGCCGGATCGACTGCTGGATTTCCAGCCGCGGCGAAGGACACGGCCAGCAAAATTTTGTGGAAGCGGTCAAAAATTCCTGTAACCCCGCTTTCATTGAGATTGGACAAAAGATGGGCGTGACCCGGTTCTCGGACTATTTTGCGAATTTCGGACTCACCGAAGGCACTGGCATTGACCTGCCCGGCGAGGCGAACAGCATTTACTATCCGGCTAACAAGATGGGCATCGCGGAGCTTTCATCCGCGTCGTTTGGGCAGACCTTCAAGGTCACCCCAATTCAGCTGATTACGGCGGCTTCGGCTGCCATCAACGGCGGCAAACTCATGCAGCCGTATGTGGTCAAACAGGTGATCGACAGCCAGGGCAACGTCGTCTCCACCACCGAGCCGACCGTCAAGCGGCAGGTCATCTCGGAGGACATTTCGAAGGAACTCTGCCTGATGCTGGAACAGGTTGTTACCGAAGGCTCCGGTAAACAGGCCCGTATCCCCGGTTACCGGGTGGGCGGAAAAACCGGCACCTCCGAAAAGATCGACTTGGAAAACCAGACTGGAAAAAAGAAAAATATCCTTTCATTTTTGGGCTTCGCGCCGGTGGACGACCCGCAGATTGCCTGCCTTGTGCTGCTTGACGAACCCGATCTTATCAATGCGTACGGTTCGACCGTTGCGGCGCCGGTTGTCGGTTCCATTCTGGCGGATGTGCTGCCATATGTCGGTATCGAGCCGCAGTACACCCAGGAGGAACTGGAGAACGTTGCTACCCAGACCCCGAATGTAACCAATCTTGACATCCACGACGCGGAATCGGTCCTGCGTATCGCGGGCCTCAAATTCCAGACCATCGGCAGCGGAACGACCGTTGTGCGGCAGGTGCCCGGCATTATGGAAGCGATCCCGAAGGATGGCAAAGTCATGCTCTATACCGAGGAGGAATCCGAAGAGGGCGATGTGACGGTGCCGGATGTCGTGGGCCTGAGCGGGGCGGCGGCCAACAAGGCGATCGTCGACGCGGGGCTCAACTTCGCGGCCAGCGGGACCGGAATCGAAGGCTCGGTGAGTGTGGCGGCGTCCCAGACCCCGGCGGCGGGAGAACTGGTCGCCAAGGGTACGGTCGTCACCGTCGAGTTTATTGACAAATCCCTGGGTGGATGAAGAGAAGCCCGGCGCGTAAATAAATACGGGAGGCGATATGAATGCGTTTATCCGTGCTGCTGCAGGGGCTTGACTATGTGGGCCAGCTCCAGGACTGTGAAATCAGCGGCGTGACAGCCGATTCCAGACAGATTGAAAAAGGGAATCTTTTTATCTGCATCAAAGGCGGCAAATTCGACGGCCACGACCATGCGGTCGAAGCGCTTGCCGCCGGTGCGGCAGCGGTTGTCGTACAGCGGGACCTGGGCCTCGAAAACCAGGTGATTGTCCCGGACAGCCGCTATGCCTATGGGGCAATCTGCGGGAACTGGTATGGGAATCCCGCGCAAAAACTCACGCTGATCGGTGTGACCGGGACCAACGGCAAGACGACAGTTACCAACATGTTAAAGCACATCCTTGAATCCGCGGGCAAAAAGGTGGGGCTCATCGGCACCATTCAAAATGAGATCGCGGACATCACTCTGCCCGCCAAACACACCACTCCCGATCCGCTCGCACTGCACAGCATGCTCGACCGGATGGTCCGGGCAGGCTGCGACTGTGTTGTAATGGAGTGCTCTTCCCATGCGCTCGACCAGAAACGGCTGGCGGGACTGCACTATAAAGTAGCGATTTTCACCAACCTCACGCAGGACCACCTCGACTACCATCATGACATGGAGAACTACTACCACGCGAAGAAGAAGCTCTTCTCGCTGTGTGATACGGCTGTCGTAAATCTGGACGACGCCTATGGCGCGCGGCTATTTGAAGAGATCGGCTGTGACAAGATTTCTTTCTCAGCCGGCAACGACGCCGCGGATTACACCGCAAAGAACATCGAATCCTTCCCGGACTGCAGCAAATTCATGCTGGTGGGCGGGGAAAAACTCGCGCGGGTCAAACTGCCGATCCCCGGGGATTTTTCGGTTTCCAACGCGCTGGCCGCCGGGGTCGCGTGTCTGCCGCTGGGGCTCAGCCTCGATGAGGTGGCAAACGGCCTTTGCACCTGCCGCGGTGTGGTTGGGCGGATTGAAGTGCTTCCTGTCGGGCTGCCGTTCACGATCATCCGTGACTATGCGCACAGCCCGGATGGTCTTGAGAAGATTATTACCACTATGAAGAAGTTTGCAAAGGGCCGGGTGGTGACCCTGTTTGGCTGCGCGGGCAACCGCGACCGCACCAAGCGGAAGATCATGGCGGATATTGTTGCGTCGCTCTCGGATTTCGTGATCCTCACGTCGGATAACCCGCGCGATGAGGATGAGATGCAGATCATCGGGGACGCGATGCCTGGGCTCGACGCCCATCCGGATACGCCCCATGAGATCATACCCGACCGTTACAAAGCGATCGAATGGGCGCTCGACAACTGCCGCCCGGACGACATCCTGATCCTGGCGGGAAAGGGCCATGAGGACTACCAGGTGCTGCACGGCGAGACGATCTGCTTCGATGAAAAGAAGATCGTCGCGGAGATCCTGGAACGAAAACGAAAGGGGTAATCCCCATTGGAAGCTATGACCATGCGGCAGATTGCCGCAGCAATCGGTGCCCTAGGCGAATGGGACGGGGTGATTACCGATCTCTCGACCGATTCGCGCGACCTGCCGGAGGGCTGCCTTTTTGTAGCGCTCACGGGTGAACGTTTTAACGGCCACGATTATATCACGCAGGCGCTCGCGGGCGGCGCGGCCTATGCTGTCGCGCACGAGCGCCGGGATTATGGCAGTGACCGCGTGCTCTATGTGGAGGATACCGAGAAGGCCCTCATGGCCATTGGCCGCGCCTACCGTGCGATGTTTTCCGTGCGGTGTGTCGGGATCACCGGCAGTGTGGGAAAAACGACGACCAAGGACATGGTCGCGGCGGTGATCGCGGCGGGCTACAAGACCCTTAAGACGGCAGGCAACTTCAACAATGAGATTGGCCTGCCGAAAACCCTGCTTGGGCTCGACCGCAGCTATGAGGCGGCAGTCATCGAGATGGGCATGCAGGGAATGGGAGAAATTGAGGCGCTCGCGGCGGTGGCCCAGCCGACCGTCGGGATCATCACCAACATCGGCGTGAGCCACATCGAACAGCTCGGCAGCCGGGAGAATATCTGCAAAGCAAAGCTCGAACTTGCGGGGGCGCTGCCGGACGGCGCGCCGCTCATCCTCTGCGGGGACGACGATCTGCTCTCCCAGGTAAAAATCCCCCGGCTTGATCTGCGGTTTTACGGCATTGAGAATCCCGCCTGCGATTACACCGCCCGCGATATCCGCGCGGATTCGACCGAAACCGCGTTCATTCTGTGTTATAACGGTAAGGAACTGCCTGTACGCATCCCGTGCGTCGGGCGGCACAACGTCTTAAACGCGCTGGCGGCGTTCGCCGCCGGGCACGCGCTCGATATCCCTCTGGAAGACTGCGCGGCGGCTCTGCAAAATTATGCGCCATCCGGTATGCGCCAAAAGATCGTGGCGTGGAAGGGCTGCACAGTGGTGGAGGACTGCTACAACGCCTCGCCCGACTCGATGCGCGCCGCTTTGCAAACGCTTGGAGCCTATCCCTGTGAAGGCAGGCGGATCGCCGTGCTGGGAGACATGCTGGAACTTGGAGAGATCTCCGAGGCGGCTCATATCGGGATCGGCCGCTGTGCGGAAGAAAATGGAATCGATCTCCTGCTTGCGTACGGACCGCTGGCGCGGTATTATGTGGAAGGCGCCAAAGCGGCCGGCGGGAAGATCGACGCCCGCCATTTTGAAACAAAAGGCGCGTTGCTTGACGCGCTCATGCAAAAGCTCGGGGCCGGGGCGGTCATCTGGTTCAAAGCAAGCCATGGAATGCATTTTGAGGAGCTTCTGCAAGGACTGTACAGTGAGGAGAACGACAAAATATGCAAAACACAACCGTGTTGATACTTACCACCCTGGTCGCGTTTTTTGTTTCGGCCGCGCTGGGGATTGTGTTGATTCCGTTTCTGCGCAGGCTTAAATATGGCCAGACGATCCTGGACATCGGTCCCGCGTGGCATAAAAAGAAACAGGGAACCCCGACTATGGGCGGCATAATGTTCGTAATCGGTGTTACAATAGCTGTTGTGGTTGGCTACGCCACCCTGCTGCTCTCCGACCAGGCAATGCGGATCGATTCGATGGGGACGATCAAGCTGTTCGCCGGAATGGTGATGGCGCTCGCGTTTGGGGCGGTGGGCTTTCTGGACGACTATATCAAGGTCGTGAAGAAGCGAAACCTCGGACTGACCGCCCGCCAGAAATACCTGATGCAGCTGATCATCGGGGTGTTTTACCTGTCGATGCTCTACCTTGCGGGCGAACGGTCAACGGTGGTGGTGATCCCGTTTATCGGGCAGCTTGACCTGGGGCTTCTTTATTACCCGCTTGCAATGATTGTGATCACTGGTTTTGTAAACGCGGTCAATCTGACTGACGGCATCGACGGGCTGGCTTCCTCGGTCACCTTTGTCTATGCGCTTGTCATGCTGGTGATTTCCGGCGTGCTCAGCTACGCGCAGGCGGGGCTCATGTCCGCGGCGCTCGCGGGCGGAACGCTCGGCTTTCTGGTGTGGAACTTCTATCCGGCAAAGGTGTTCATGGGGGACACCGGCTCGCTTTTTCTGGGCGGACTGGTGGTGGCGCTTGCGTTCGACGTGGGACTGCCACTGCTGCTCATCCTCACCGGCGTGGTCTACTGGTGCGAAGCCTTTTCGGTCATGCTGCAGGTGACCTACTTCAAGCTGACCCACGGCAAACGCATCTTCAAAATGAGCCCGATCCATCATCACTTCGAGATGTCGGGCTGGAGTGAGATCAAGATTGTCAGCGCTTTTTCCCTGGTGGCGCTGGCGGGCGGCATTCTGGCAATTTTTTCGGTAATGCTGCTTTAAAAACCGGGCTTTAAACTATGAAAGGGGGCGTACGATGGAACGTGCACAGCCGTTTGGCCGGGCAGGCAAGAAGGCGCGGGTAAAAACCGAAAAGGCCGGGATGGACCTTACCTTTTTGATTCTGGTCCTGCTGCTGCTTTCGATCGGGCTGATCATGCTGTTTTCAGCGAGCTACGCCTATGCATATTACCACGACGGGAACAGCTTCTATTACATTTCCCGCCAGCTCTTTTTCGCAATTGTGGGCGTGATCATGATGCTGATCATCTCAAGGATCGATTACCATATTCTGCACCGGCTGGCGCTCCCGATCTTCGCGGGCACCATCTTCCTGCTCATCTTCGCGCTTGTTTTTCCATACCGGTCAGACGCAAAACGCTGGATCAACCTTGGATTTACCACTTTCCAGCCGTCCGAGCTTGCAAAATTTGCGCTTGTGGTACTGTTTGCCCACCTGATTTCAATCAACTACGAAAAAATGAAGGACCCGAAATACGGCGTCTGGCCTTTTTTGGGAATCATGGGCGTGATCGCGCTGCTCATGCTGCTTGAGCCGCATCTGTCCGGCACCATCCTGATCGTTTCGATCGGCATCGTTATGATGTTTGTCGGCGGCACCGATATCAAATGGTTCATGCTGGGCGGAGGCCTGCTCATCGGCGGCATCATCGTCATGGTCCTCATACCAGGCGTGGTCGAATACGCGGAATCACGATTTATCTACTGGATCAACCCATGGGACGCGCCGCAGGGCGCGGGTTACCAGACCATCCAGTCCCTTTACGCGATCGGTTCGGGCGGGCTTATGGGGGTCGGCATCGGCAATTCCCGCCAAAAGCACCTCTATCTGCCGGAACCGCAGAACGATTTCGTTTTCTCGGTTGTCTGTGAGGAACTTGGTTTCATCGGCGCGGCGATCATCATCCTGATCTTTGTGCTACTTGTCTGGCGCGGCTATGTCATTGCGATGCGCTGCCGCGACCGGTTCGGCTCGATGCTCTCGGTTGGACTCACCACCCAGGTCGGCGTGCAGACAATCCTCAATATTGCGGTTGTCAGCAATACCGTCCCCAACACCGGCATCAGTTTGCCGTTCTTTTCCTATGGAGGTACGGCGCTGGTTATGTTACTATGTCAGATGGGGGTTATCCTTTCGGTCTCGCGGCAGTCGAGCATCGAGAAAGAGTAGAACACGCAAAAAGCCTGCGGATTCCTCCACAGGCTTTGGCGCATCCCGATACTGGACGGCAAAACATCAGCAATGGAGGGCTTTGACAGCATGAAAATCCTTTTTGCCTGCGGCGGCACGGCGGGACATATCAATCCCGCGATCGCTGTTGCGAACTTTATAAAAGCCCGCCAGCCAAACGCGGAGATTCTCTTTGCGGGAAACCCAAAGGGGATGGAAGCGCGCCTGGTGCCGAACGCCGGCTTTGATTTCTTCCCGATTGAGATCATGGGTTTTCAGCGTCAGCTCAACTGGTTCAACATCAAATATAATGTGAAAGCGGTGGGTTGCCTTGCGCTTTCCTGGGGCCGCTCCAAACGGCTGATCCAGCAGTTTGGCCCGGATATCATTGTGGGGACCGGCGGTTATGTCAGCGGCCCGATTCTGCGCGAGGGCGCGAGGCTCGGGATTAAAACGGTCACGCATGAATCAAACGCGTTCCCCGGCGTGACGACAAAAATCCTTGCCCGCACCGCGGACAAGGTGCTCATCTCGGTGGAGGAGGCCAAACGTTTCCTACCAGCGGGCCGTGAATATATCGTCACTGGAAATCCGGTGCGCGAACAGATCATCTTTGCAAACCGCGAAAAGGCGCGGCAAAAGCTTGGCTTGCGGGAAGGGCAGATCTGCCTCGTGTCCTTTGGAGGAAGCCTTGGCGCGCGGCGTGTGAACGAAGCGGTCGCCGGGCTGATGGCCTGGGAACAGCACCGCGGCGGCATCTACCATATCCATGCGACCGGTTCTTATGAAAAAGACCGCTTCCCGCAGCTGCTCGAGGCCGCGGGCGTCGATGCGAAAGCCCCCGGGCTGGATGTGCGCGAATATATTAACGACATGCCTGACTGCCTGGCGGCGGCGGACCTGGTCATCTCCCGGTCAGGAGCGATGACCCTGACCGAGCTTGAAGCGAGCGGCACCGCGTCGGTGCTCATCCCGTCTCCCAATGTGGCGGAAAACCATCAGTATCACAACGCGATGGTGCTTTCAGAGCACGACGCGGCTGTGGTGATCGAGGAGAAAGATCTCACCCCAAAACTTCTGCGCGATACAGTGGAATCCCTCTGCGCTGACCCGGCCACTCTCCGGCGGCTGGGGAAAAACGCGCAGTCCATGGCAATTATCGACGCGAACGAACGCATTTATCAGGAGATTACGGGGCTGCTTTCCAAGCCCTGAAAGCCGTTTTTTCAAAAAATGAGACCGTCCCGCCGCGCTGCGGCGGGACATACAGGCGCAAAGCACCCCTTGGCACCCAATTGCATAATATGATTTTGCAAGGGGGTCTCGTACCCTCGTTCTATGCGAAAGGGTGCGTGAAATGGAAAAACTGTTGATCGAAGGCGAAAAACGCCTGGAAGGAACCCTGCGGGTGCACGGGGCGAAAAACTCCGCATTACCGATTCTGGCGGCGACGCTGCTGCCGGGCGACTGTGTCATACATAACTGCCCCCGGCTTACCGACGTCACCGCCGCATGCAATATCCTCGGCGATCTCGGCTGCGACACCCATCGTGAAGGCGACAGTGTCGTTGTAGGGCCCTGCCGGGACTGTTCCTGCTGCATCCCCGACGAACTGATGCGCATGATGCGCTCGTCCATTGTTTTTCTCGGCGCGATTATCGCGAAGTGCGGCAAGGCGCGGATTTCCCTGCCGGGCGGATGCGAACTTGGGCCGCGTCCCATCGATCTGCATCTGGCGGCGCTTGAACGGCTCGGAGTCACCATCCGGGAGGACCACGGATACCTCGACTGCCGCGTCGAAAACAAACTGCGCGGCGCGAAGATTTCGCTGCCGTTCCCCAGCGTCGGCGCAACCGAAAACATCATGATTGCCGCCAGTCTGGCCGAAGGCGAAACGATCGTCAAAAACGCGGCGCGCGAACCGGAAATTTCCGACCTCGCGTCCTTCCTCAATGCCTGCGGCGCTCGGATCCACATCGCCCGCGGCGGCGATGTGCATATTATGGGAGTGCAGAAGCTGCATCCCGCCCATCACCGGGTGATCTCTGACCGGATCGCGGCGGCGACTTACCTTTCCTGCGCGGCGGTCACCGGTGGTGATGTGACTCTGACCGATGTCTGTTCCGAGCACCTTTCAGCGATTCTGCCCTGTTTTGAGGAGATGGGCTGCGACCTCACGGTGCGGCCGGATACGATCCGCATCTGTGCAAAACATCCGCTGCGTGCGCTTGGTTCGGTGCGCACAATGCCGTATCCCGGCTTCCCAACCGACGCGCAGCCTCCGCTGGTCGCGCTGGCAGGCGTGGCGGAAGGCACCAGCGTCTTTATTGAAAATATCTTCGAAAACCGCTACAAATATGTCCCGGAACTGCAGCGCATGGGCGCTGAGATCAAGGTGGAGGGGCGTATCGCGGTGGTGCGGGGCGTGCGGGAACTGCACAGCGCTACCGTCTACTGCACCGACCTGCGCGGCGGCGCGGCGCTCGCGGTGGCCGCTCTGGCGGCGCAGGGTGAAAGCACGCTCTACCAGATTGAACATATTGACCGCGGCTACGAACAGTTTGAACAGAACCTTTCCAATATCGGCGCTTCGATCCGCCGGGAAAGCTGACGGAAAATGAAAACGGAAGTCTAAAAATCCGGAGGAAGTCCCCATGAAGCAAAAGATCCTCTCATTTGGCTCGCCGCGCCGCGCCGCGCCCGACCGGGCGAAGGCAGCCAGCGGCGCAAACGCCGCCGGACCGGGCGGCAGACGCTCAATTACATATTGATCCTGCTCGCGGCGGCCGTGGTCATGGTGGTCCTTTCGCTGACGGTTTTCTTTAAAATCGAAAAGCTGGAGGTCACCGGGACCACGAAATATGCCGTGCAGGAAATCATCGACACCTCCGGCGTCAAAATCGGGGACAACCTGTTTTGTGTGAGTGAGAAGGGCGTGACCAGGCGCCTGGCTGAAAAGTATCCGTATGTGGAAGCGGTGAATCTCAAACGGACATTTCCACCGAAGCTGACGATTGAAATCACCCAGGCAAAGGTGCTCGGCGCGGTGGCGTCGGACGACGGATATGTGGTGATCGGGCAGAACGGAAAAATCCTGGAAACGGGTGCGCAGACCCTGCCGGAGGGCACGACCGCGATCACCGGCATGTACCTTTCCGATCATACGGTGGGACGTATCCTGGGCGAGATATCCCAGAAAGGGGAGATCGTCGCGCCGGAGGAACAGTTCGCTTCATCGGAGGAAACGTCTTCCCAGAAGGCGGCGAGTTCCTCGGAAGATGCAAAGGTGGACCCGAAGAAGCTCGATAAGCAGCGCCGCGAACGGGCGGCCACGGTGGAAAAGGACGGATACGCCATGCTGAAAAGTCTGGTCGATGCGGTTGAAGAAACCGGGTTTGAACGGATCACGCTGGTGGATTTCACCGATCGGCTCAACATGCTGCTTGTTTATGACAACCGTGTGATGATTGAGCTTGGCAGCCAGGCCAACCTTCCCTATAAGCTGAAATTTGCACAAAAAGTGATCGAGGACGAGCTGGAGCCCACTTTCCAGGGAATCCTGGACGTTTCGATCGACAAAGAGGTCTGGGTTGACCCGTGTAGCATCGAACAGGAACTGCAAAAGCGCAGGCTGAACGCGATGAAGGCCGCGCAGGAGGACAGCGGGGAATACAGGCCGCCCGCAAAGGACAGCCCGGAGCTGGAAGTCATACCGGGTTCAGCATCCAGCAGCAAACCTGCTTCATCGGAGGCGCAAGCGTCCTCTGCGAGCGAGCCGTCCTCGTCCTTCGACCCTTTGGAAGTGATTCCGAACGACGATAAGGAGCAGCCGGAATCCTCCTCTCAGGCGACCTCGGCCGAGCCGCAGAAAGCGGATGAACAGGCATGAGAAGAGGAGAGGGAAATATTCACATTTTGCGTTGGAATCAGGAATTTCTATTGATTTACCCATAGCGATCTGATAGAATAATACTTAATAGTATAATTATGATGATGTCCGGATGGGCTTTGATGCATACTTTTAAAGTTTATGGATGATACAGGGGGAACAGCGATGTTAATGAACTTCGACATGGCAAACGATGAGAGCGAGAATGTCGTCTCAATTAAGGTAATCGGCGTCGGCGGCGGCGGCGGGAACGCAATCAATCGCATGGTCCAGTCGGGTATGAAGAGCGTGGAATTCATCTCGATCAATACCGATAATCAGGCGCTGCTCACTTCGCAGGCCACCTATAAGCTTCACATTGGGGACAAGCTCACCCGCGGAAAAGGCGCGGGCGGCAATCCGGAAAAGGGCCAACGCGCCGCCGAGGAAAGCCGGGATGAGATTGCTTCGGCGCTCAAGGGCACCGATATGGTGTTCATCACCGCCGGTATGGGCGGCGGAACCGGAACTGGCGGGGCCCCGGTCGTGGCGGAAGTGGCGCATGAGATGGGAATTCTCACCGTCGGCATCGTCACAAAGCCGTTCAACTTTGAAGGCAAGCGCCGCATGGATCAGGCCGAGATGGGCGTCACCGCGCTGCGCGAACATGTGGATGCGCTGCTCGTGATTCCCAATGAGCGCCTCAAGCTGATCTCCGAGGAAAAAATCACCCTGCAGAATGCTTTCTCCGCCGCGGACGATGTGCTCAAACAGGGCGTGCAGAGTATCTCCGACCTGGTAAATATCCCCGGCGTGGTCAACCTGGACTTCGCGGACGTCACCGCGATCATGAAGGACGCCGGCTACGCGCATATGGGCGTGGGCGCCGCATCCGGCAAGGATAAGGCGAAGGCGGCCGCTGAAAAGGCGATCTCCTCGCCGCTGCTCGAAACTTCGATCAACGGTGCGAAAGGCGTCATCGTCAACATCACCGCTTCGCCGGACATCGATCTCGACGACATCGACGTCGCTTCCTCGATGATTCACGATGCGGCGCATCCGGACGTCAACCTCATCTGGGGCGCGACCTTCGACGACACGCTCCAGGATGAGATGAAGGTCACGGTCATTGCCACCGGGTTTGACAATGACAAGAACTTCAGCCTCCCCAATTACAGCTTCAAGCCGGGCGCTTCGGCTGACAGCACGGTGAAGACCGGCGGAGAAAACGGGACAGGCACCGGGAACGACGAGGAAGATGATAATTTCTTTGACATTCTGTCAATCTTCAACAACAAGAAATAACTGTGAGGGAGTATTGCCAGAATGGCAGTGCTCCCTTTCTTTTTGTAAAAAACCTGTAAAATAAAGGAGAAATTTCGGATGGACAACAACGAGATGCCGATTCTCTACCAGAATCGGGAACTGAGCTGGCTCAAATTCAACCAGCGGGTGCTGGAGCAGTCCTGTGACATGACCATCCCGCTGCTTGAAAGGCTGAAATTCATCTCGATTTTTTCGAACAATCTCGACGAATTCTTTATGATCCGCGTGGGTACCCTGACCGACGCGTCGATGCTTGAACCACAGGCGGTCGACAACAAGTCCAAAATGACCCCGGCCGAGCAGCTCGAAGCAATTTTTCCGCAGGTGCGCGAGCTGATTGATAAAAAGGATGGGGCCTATGCCCGCCTGATGCAGGATCTTAAACAGGTCGGGATTGTGCATCTGGATATGGATATGCTCACCGAGGAGGAGGAAGCCTTCCTGGAAGGGTATTTCCGCACCGAGATCCTGCCGATCCTTTCGCCGCAGATCATCGATAAGCACCACCCGTTCCCCTTCCTTAAGAATAAGGAAACCTATATCTGCACCCAGCTGCAAACCAAAGGGGAGTTTGTAAAAATTGCGATCATCCCGGTTTCGACGGGATTTGACAGGATCGTTTATCTGCCGTTTGAAAAGAACCGCTTTGTCCTGATTGAGGAATTGGTGCTCAAATACTGCGAGCATATCTTCCAGAACTATGTCGTGGTGGCCAAGACCATTTTCCGCATCACCCGCAATGCCGATATCAACGTCGAGGAGGCGATGTATGACCACGACGCGGATTACCGCAGCGTTATGGAGGAATTGGTGAAGAACCGCCGCAAGCTGATGCCGGTGCGGATCGAATTTTTCGGTCAGGTGACCGGGGCGATCGCCGAGCAGCTCTGCCGCAAGCTGGAACTCACGCAGGAGCGGGTTTTCCGAGGGAACACGCCGCTCGATATGTCGTTTGGCTTTAAGCTTTGTTCGCATTTTGAGCGGCAGGGAATGAAGGAGCTGTTTTATCCGCCGCTTACCCCGCAGCAGTCCTCCATGATCCGGCCCGACCGGCCGATCATCCCGCAGATTGAGGATCACGATATCCTGCTCTCCTATCCCTATGAAAGCATGAAGCCGTTCATCGCGCTTCTGGTCGAGGCGTCGGAAGATCCGGCGGTGCTGAGCATCAAGATGACCCTCTACCGGGTCGCGCAGGAAAGCCAGATCGTCGCGGCGCTCATCAAGGCGGCGGAAAACGGCAAGGAGGTGCATGTGGTCGTCGAATTGCGCGCGCGCTTCGACGAGGAGAACAACATCATCTGGTCGAAGCGGCTGGAGGAAGCGGGCGTCAATGTGGTGTACGGCCTGGGCGAATACAAGGTGCATTCCAAGCTCCTGGTCATCACCCGCAAGGTGGGCGGCAAGGTGAGCTTCATCACCCAGGTGGGCACCGGAAACTACAACGAATCGACCGCGAAACTCTATACCGACCTGTGCCTGATGACCGCGAATCGGGAATTCGGCGAGGACGGGCTCAAGATTTTCAGCGGCATCCTCACGAATAATCCCGCGGGCGACACCCGGCATCTGATTGCCGCGCCGGTCACGATGAAGCCGGCGGTGCTGACCTACATCGACGAGGAGATCCGCTGCGCGTTGGAGAGCAAGCCCGCTGAAATTCTGATAAAGATCAATTCACTCACCGACAAGGATATCATCGACCGGTTGATCGAGGCCTCAAAAGCCGGGGTCAAAATCCGCATGGTCATTCGCGGCATCTGCTGCCTGCGGGTCGGGGTGCCGGGCTATACCGACAACATCGAGGTCATCAGCATCGTCGGGCGTTTTCTTGAGCATAGCCGGGTTTATGTGTTCGGCACGCCGGAGCGCAGCCGGATGTATCTTTCGTCGGCCGATTTCATGACCCGCAATACCGAACGGCGGGTTGAGGTTGCCGCGCCGATCTACGACCAGCAGATCAAAAAACGGATCCTGTCGATGCTCGAGATGGAGTTTAATGACAATGTGAAGGCGAAACGCCTGCTTCCCAATGGAGCATACAGCCTTGTGAAGAACGACCGGCCGCCGACCGACAGCCAGATTGACCTCTATAAGCTGGCGTATGTGCGTGCGGAGAAGGCCGCGCAGCAGGAGGAGCATCCGGTGCACGGCGCGGGCCGCCCGCAGAAGGAGCCGCCGCGCGGCGGACTGCAAAAATTCCTGGATAAGTTCAGAGCCTTTTTCAAATAATACCGGGTGCCGCCGCAAATTTGCGGCGGCACCGTTCTCATTATTTGCACTTTTTGGGCCGGCATGGTATAATAATTGGGTATGATTTCGCGCATAGCGGCAAAAATGGAGGCAAAGCGATGCCAAAAAAAACGGCAAAAGATTATGGCAATGAAAGTATTTCGTCCTTAAAGGGCGCGGATCGCGTCCGCCGCCGCCCGGGGGTGATCTTTGGGTCGGACGGGCTGGAGGGATGCCAGCACGCGATGTTTGAGATCCTCTCGAACTCGATCGACGAAGCGCGCGAAGGCCACGGCGACAGGATCGTCGTCACCCGCTACCGGGACCAGTCGATCGAAATTGAAGATTTCGGCCGGGGCATCCCGGTTGACTATAACCCGCGCGAGGAAAAATATAACTGGGAGCTTGTCTTCTGCGAACTCTACGCGGGCGGAAAATATCAAACCAACGAGGGCGAAAGCTACGAATATTCACTTGGGCTTAACGGCCTGGGCCTTTGCGCGACCCAATATGCGTCCGAATACATGGATGTGGAGATCTACCGCGACGGCTGCAAATACACCCTGCATTTTGAACATGGCGAGAACGTCGGGGGGCTCCATAAGGAGGAGACCCGCCGCCGTCAGACAGGCAGTAAGATCCGCTGGAAGCCGGATCTGCAGGTGTTTACCGACATTGCGATCCCGCTCGATTACTATACGGACGTCATCCGCCGGCAGGCGGTCGTCAACGACGGGGTGCGCTTCATTCTGCGCAACCAGACCGAAAGCGGTTTCGAGGAGCGGGAGTTTCTCTATGAAAATGGCATTGTCGACTATGTGCACGAGCTGGCCGGGGAGGAAACCCTCACGCCGGTGCAGTTCTGGAAGGCCGAACGCAAAGGCCGCGACCGCGAGGACAAGCCCGAATACAAGGTGAAGCTCTCGGTGGCGTTCTGCTTCTCGAACAAGGTGAAGACCACCGAATATTACCACAATTCAAGTTGGCTCGAACACGGCGGCAGCCCGGAAAAAGCGGTCAAGCTGGCATTTACCTACATGATCGACAATTACATCAAGAACGCCGGGAAATATACGAAGGGCGAGAGCAAGATCACCTTTGTGGACGTGGAGGACTGCCTGGTGCTGGTGTCGTCAAACTTTTCGACCCAAACCTCCTATGAGAACCAGACCAAGAAGGCGATCACCAATAAATTCGTCTACGAGGCGATGAATGAATTCCTGCGTCATCAGATGGAGGTCTACTTCATCGAAAACCCGGACGAGGCTTCGCGTATCGCGGAGCAGGTGCTCATCAACAAGCGCAGCCGCGAGAACGCGGAACGCACCCGGTTAAACCTCAAAAAGAAGCTCGCCGGCACAATTGACATGTCCAACCGTGTGCAGAAGTTCGTTGACTGCCGCACCAAGGACGTGAGCCGCCGGGAAATTTACATCGTGGAGGGCGATTCGGCGCTCGGTTCCTGCAAAATGGGGCGCGACAGCGAATTTCAGGCGATCATCCCGGTGCGCGGCAAGATCCTCAACTGCCTCAAGGCCGAGTACGACAAGATCTTCAAAAACGAGATCATCACCGACATCTTCAAAGTGCTCGGCTGCGGCGTGGAGGTGACCGCCAAAGCGAATAAGGAACTCTCCTCCTTCGACCTCAAGGGGCTGCGCTGGAATAAGATTGTCATCTGCACCGATGCCGATGTCGACGGCTTCCAGATCCGCACCCTGATTCTCACGATGCTCTACCGGCTCGCGCCAACCCTCATTGAGGAAGGCTGCGTCTACATCGCGGAGTCGCCGCTTTATGAGATCACGACCAAAGATAAGACCTATTTTGCCTATACTGAACAGGAAAAAGCCGATGCGCTCGCAAAAATCGGCAGTGCGAAGTTTACCATCCAGCGGTCGAAGGGCCTTGGCGAAAACGAGGCGGACATGATGTGGCTGACCACCATGAACCCGGAAACCAGGCGGCTCATCAAGGTGACGCCGTCGCAGGCGGAGCAGACCTCTGTGATGTTTGATCTGCTTTTGGGGGACAACCTGGCGGGACGCAAGGAGTTCATCGCGGAGAACGGCTACCAGTATCTTGAGTTGGCAGATATTTCCTAAACGGGGGAAAAACCGTGCAAAACATTTACAGTTGGAGCTGATCGTTTGGCAGCAAAAAGACCGAAGAAACAGGAAGTCAAGAAGGTGAAAGACCCGTCCGCGGTCATTGAGAACGCGGGCGTTATGGTCGAACAGCCGATTGTTGAAACGCTGGAAAAAAACTATATGCCCTATGCGATGAGCGTCATCGTTTCGCGCGCGATCCCGGAGATCGACGGTTTCAAGCCGTCCCATCGAAAGCTGCTCTACACGATGTACAAGATGGGGCTGCTCACCGGCGCGCGCACCAAGTCCGCGAATGTGGTTGGACAGACGATGCGCCTCAACCCACACGGCGATCAGGCGATTTATGAGACGATGGTGCGTCTCGCCCGCGGCTATGAGGCATTGCTGCATCCGTATGTGGACAGCAAGGGCAACTTCGGCAAGGCATATTCGCGCGACATGGCTTTTGCCGCGAGCCGTTACACCGAGGTCAAGCTCGACGCGCTCTGCACTGAACTTTTTCGGGACATCGATTACGATACGGTCGATTTTGTCCCGAACTATGACAACACCATGAAGGAACCGACCTTGCTGCCGGTGACTTTTCCGTCGATCCTCGTCAATTCAAACGTGGGCATTGCGGTCGGTATGGCTTCGTCGATCTGTCCGTTTAATCTGGCAGAGGTCTGCGAGACCACCATTGCGGTGCTTAAAAATCCTGACCATGATCTCGTTGAGACGCTGCGCGCGCCGGATTTCCCGGGTGGCGGCTACATCGTCCACAATGAACGGGAGCTGCGGCAGATCTATGCGACCGGCCGCGGCGGCGTGAAGGTGCGTTCGCGCTATACCTATGACAAGGGCTCGAACTGCATCGACATCACTGAAATCCCGCCAACCGCAACGGTTGAAGCGATCATGGACAAGATCGTCGACCTGGTGAAAGGCGGAAAGATCCGGGAAATCTCCGACATGCGCGACGAGACCGATCTCTCTGGACTCAAATTGACCCTTGATCTCAAGCGCGGCGTCGATCCGGACGCGCTGATGCGCAAGCTCTACAAGATGACCCCGCTTGAGGACAGCTTTTCCTGCAACTTCAACGTCCTGATCGGCGGCATGCCGCGCGTCTGCGGCGTGAAGGAACTCATCAACGAATGGGCGGCCTTCCGTGAGGGTTGCATCCGCCGCCGGGTTTATTTTGAACTTGGAAAGAAAAAGGAAAAGCTGCACCTGCTCAAGGGCCTGCGCAAAATCCTGCTCGACATCGACAAGGCGATCAAAATCGTGCGCGAGACGGAGGAGGAGAAAGAGGTTGTCCCGAACCTGATGATTGGGTTCGGCATCGACGAAACCCAGGCCGAATTCGTCGCGGAGATCCGCCTGCGGCAGTTAAACCGTGAATATATCCTAAAGCGCACCGATGAGATTGACCAGCTTACGAAAGACATCGCGGAGATGGAGGGCATTCTTGCTGACCGCAAAAAGGTTCGTGCCATCATCATTGAGGAACTGCGGGCGGTCAGCAAGAAATTCGGCCAGCCGCGCCGTTCGCTGCTTTACTACCCGACAGAGGAGGACGCGGTCGAAATTACGGCTGAGGCCGCCGACTATCCGGTGAATCTCTTCTTCACGCGGGAGGGATACTTTAAAAAGATCACGCCGCAGTCGCTGCGCATGAGCGGCGAGCAGAAGCTCAAGGAAGGCGACGAGATCGTCCTGACAATGGAGTCGCAGAATGTCGCGGAACTTCTGTTTTTCACCGACAAGGCCCAGGTTTACAAAGCCAAAGCCAGCGACTTCGACGACACCAAGGCGAGCGTCATGGGCGATTATATCCCCGCGAAACTCGGCATGGACGAAGGTGAAGCCGCAATCTATATGGCGGTCACCACCGATTTTGCCGGATACATGATCTTCTTCTTCCAAAACGGCAAAGCGGCAAAGGTCGAGATGACAAGCTATCAGACAAAGACCAACCGGAAGAAACTCCTTGGGGCCTATAGCAGCGCTTCGCCGCTGGCAGCGGTGTTCCAGCTTCCGCAGGATGGGGAGTTCCTGCTCACCGCGTCAAATGGCCGGATGCTGATCGCGAACACCGGCGCCATTGGCGCGAAAGCTACCCGCGGCACCCAGGGTGTCGCGGTTATGACCCTCAAAAAGAACCATTATGTAGCATCGGTGCGGCCGTTTGACGAAAATCTGGTTTCCAATTCCCACCGGTTCAGGGTGAAATCGCTGCCCGCGGCGGGTGCGCTTCCAAAAGCGGAGGATTTGGGCGAACAGCTGACCCTTTGAGCGCGTGCCGGACCAAGCCGGCCCTGTCCGCGTGTTGGGAAGCACGCCAAAAGCCGGACGGGAGACCCGTCCGGCTCGGGTTTTCATCCCCGTGCAAACGCAGTTTCGGAGTAAAAACCAATGCTAGTATGTGCATATCGGAATAAAAGATACCGGATGGCAAAAAATATTTTGGAATCCCTTGCAAAGCTTGTTTGGTTATGGTAAAATATTACGAGTTGATAGCATTTATAAAATCGGAGGTTTGGAAAGTGAACGTTTTTGAGATTATCGGCGGCATCATCATTCTGGTTACCGCTGTCATTATTGTGATCACCGTCATGTTCCAGGAGGGCAAAGGCGGCGGGCTTAACGCGCTGTCCGGCTCGAACGAGTCTTCCTACCTGGGCAAGAACAAAAACAGAAGCATGCAGGCGACAATGGTCCGCACCACCCGTTATGCGGGCATCATTTTCGTGGTGGTTACGCTTGCGGTTTATTTCATCAGCGCCGCCATGAAATAAGCACCTGTAAAAGAGAAATAAAAAGGCCGCTTCCGTTTTCCCGGAAGCGGCTTTTTGTTTTTTTCACCCAGCTCAAAGCTCTTTGACGAGGTCCTCGTGTTCACAGAATTCTTCAAAAAATCTGTGCCCAGTTGGGACAAACCCGCATTTCTGATAGAACGGGATCGCGTAAAGCTGCGCGCCCAATTTGAGACGCTTTGCGCCGTGGCTGCGCGCCACCTTTTCAAGTTCCTCCATCACCCTGCGGCCAAGCTGTAAACCGCGATGGCTTTTCAGCACCGCAATCCGGCCGAGGTGCCAGCAGCAGTCCTCTTCAGCAAAGGTGCGACCGGTCGCTACCGGCCTGTCCCCATCGTAAAGAACCGCATGGATGGAAATCGCGTCGAATTCATCCGCGTCCGGAATGGTAAAGCCCTGTTCCTTTGTAAAGACCTCATCCCGCACAAAAAGCGCGTCCGAGAGATCCCCGGTGCCTTCGATGATTTTAACGTCCATATTTTCACTCCTCGCGCTGTTTCGCTCTTAACTTTCATTATAACGGTTCAAACCGCGAAAAGCAACTTCAGGATAAGCATTGCCAGCACCCCGGGAATTCCCAGGATGGTTGCCACCGCGACGGTGAATAGATTGACCGAAAGCAGCACGCCTGTGAAGGCACCGAGCCAGCCGATACCAAAGAGCGCGGCGTTCCCAGTGATTGCGGAAAAACAGAGTGTGCGCAGAAAGTGTCCCGACCGCAGCAGGATGATAAAGATATAGATCCCCACAAACGCCCCGATCCCCCAGAGAAAAGATCCCATTGCATTCACCTCCATCGGTAAAAGATATGCGGTGGGACAACCAAAAAGAACACGCTGCCCGGCTGCGCCGGAGCGCCGCTGCGCGTCGACGCGTGTTCAAAGGGCTTGCCAGCCCTTTGCATCCTGACTGGTGTCGTCTGCGACGACCCGCCGCGTAAAGCGGCGGATTTGGAATATGGAGTGCCTGCGGCACGAATTAGAATATCGGCCGTTTTTGGGGAGTTTGTTTGGAGAGGGCCGCAGCGGTGGATTTGGAAGTCTGGCCGTTCGAGGCCCCTATTTTGTAAGGGGTTGCCGCAATGGAGCAAATAAAAAAGCCCCTGCGCAGCAGGGGCTTTTTCACCTTTTGCAGAAAGCGGATCTGTAAGCCGGGTTCTGTCGTGAACAACGATCTATCTAGGCCGCGCGTTGCCGCGCGGCTCGAGCCATCTTTCGGAACCCGGCGGGCCGCCGCATTGTTCCAGCTGATGTTGCTTCGGATAGGGTTTACATGGCAATGCAGTCTCCTGCATTCCGGTGGGCTCTTACCCCGCCTTTCCACCCTTGCCGTCGTCCGCCGGGGAAATCCCCGGTGATACGGCGGCGGTATCTCTCTGTTGCACTTTCCCTCGAGTCGCCTCGGCCTGCCGTTAGCAGGTATCCTGCCCTGTGAAGCCCGGACTTTCCTCACCGCGCCCATGGGCGCGCCGCCGCTGTTCAATCCGCTCTCTGAGCATTTATTGTACTGCAAAATGTGTTTTTCGTCAACTGATGGTGCCCCATGAAAAGGAAAATTCGTAAATCAAACAAAAAACAGAGATATACACCTTAAAATGCAACTTTTGACTTGCTAAATTGCAAACAGTTTATTATAATAAACAACATAAGAACCGGATTGCCTGAAAAGGGGCGGGCAATTTGGTTTCTCTGGTGATTCTCTAAATCGGGAGGTAGGAATCTATGTCAAATTTTAAGAACAGCTACCTGCAGGAGGTCTACGACAAGGTCTACGACCGCAACCCGGCACAGCCGGAGTTTCTGCAGGCGGTGCGCGAAGTGCTGGAATCGCTTGAGCCGGTCGTGGAAAGACGTCCGGACATCGTCAAGGAAGGCATCATTGAGCGTATGTGTGAACCGGAGCGTATCATCCAGTTCCGCGTTTCGTGGGTGGATGACCAGGGTAAAGTCCAGGTCAACCGCGGCTGGCGCGTCCAGTTCAATTCTGCTATCGGCCCATATAAGGGCGGCTTGCGGTTCCACCCGTCGGTCTGTTCTTCGGTCGTCAAATTCCTTGGTTTTGAGCAGTGCTTTAAAAATTCGCTCACCGGCCTGCCGATGGGCGGAGGCAAGGGTGGCAGCGACTTTGACCCGAAGGGTAAAAGCGACGGGGAAGTCATGCGTTTCTGTCAGAGTTTCATGACCGAGCTTTCACGCCACATCGGAACCGACACCGATGTGCCCGCAGGCGACATCGGTGTCGGCGCACGGGAAATCGGCTATATGTACGGCCAGTATAAACGGCTCAAGAACGAATTTTCCGGTGTGCTGACAGGCAAGGGCCCCAGTTACGGCGGCTCGCTTGCCCGCACCGAGTCAACCGGTTACGGTCTGCTCTATTTCACCCAGGAGATGCTCAAATCGATGAAATTTGAGACGATGATGGGCAAGGTGACCGTCATCTCCGGCTCGGGCAACGTTGCGATCTACGCCACCGAAAAAGCCCAGCAGATGGGCGCTAAGGTGGTTGCGCTGTCCGATTCGCAGGGTTATGTCTACGATCCGAACGGCATCCAGATCGATGTTGTCAAGCAGATCAAGGAGGTCGAGCGCGGACGCATCTCTGAATACGCCAAGCGCGTTCCCACCGCCGAATATCATGAAGGATGCCGCCGTATCTGGAAGATTAAATGCGATGTGGCGCTGCCCTGCGCGACGCAGAACGAACTCGACGTGCGTTCGGCGCAGATCCTGGTCGATAACGGCGTGATGGCTGTTGCGGAAGGCGCGAACATGCCCTGCACGCCGGAAGCCATCGAGGTCTTTCAGAAGAACGGCGTCCTGTTTGGGCCCGCGAAGGCGGCCAATGCGGGCGGCGTCGCGACCAGCGGCTTTGAGATGAGCCAGAACGCCATGCGTTACGCCTGGACCTTTGAGAAGGTCGATAACCGCCTGCAAGAGGTCATGAAGAATATCTTCCACAACTCCTACAACGCTTCGAAGGAATTCGGGGACGAGGGGAACCTGGTGATGGGCGCGAATATCGCGGGCTTCATGAAGATTGCCGACGCGATGAAATGGCAGGGAATCGCCTACTGATACAGTGTGCGTCCCCGAAATATGATTTCCCGGCCGCCGGCAAACTGCCGGCGGCCTTTGGCGCAAAAAAATGCAGGAGGAAGGCATGGACGAATACACCACTATACGAAGCTACGCTGAAGACGAATTTGTGGAGCGCCGCTCCCGGTTCATCGGGGCGGTGAAGCCGGTTACAACCGAAGAGGAAGCGCTCGCATTCATCAATGAGAAGCGCGGCAAACATTGGGACGCCAGCCACAATGTCTACGCCTATATCCTGCGGGACGGGCAGCTGAAACGGTATTCGGACGACGGAGAACCGCAGGGGACCGCGGGCATCCCGGTGCTCGACGTTCTGCAAAAGGAGGGGCTCACCGACCTCGTGGTGGTGGTGACCCGGTATTTCGGCGGGATTCTGCTCGGCGCGGGCGGTCTGGTGCGCGCGTATACCCATGGAGCGAAGCTCGCCGTTGACGCGGCCGAGCGGATGCGCATGTGCGAATGCACCGAGCTGGAATTGGAATTTAGCTACGATCTTTATGGGAAGATCTCCTATCTTCTGCCGCAGCACGGCGCGGTCATGACCACATCCGATTTCGGTGTGGCGGTACGGCTGCAGGTGCTGCTGCGGGACTGTGACCTGGCGGGCTTTGAGAAGGCGCTCACCGAGCTGACCGCCGCGCAGGTGGCCCCGCGGGTGATCGACCGGCGCTGGGCCTGTATGAATGGGTAATGTTTTGTCGGTTCCTGTCGGTTGCAAGAAATTTTTGCATCCGGCAGGAATTTTTTTATTTGTGGCGTATATTATAATAGAAGCTTGGCTAAATGCCGGTATCAAGGCGTTCTATGACAGTTGGGAAGGGACGGGGAAAGATGACCATCCGTGAGCAGACCGAAGCGCTCCAGGAGAAAACTTTGTCAAAATACGCGAGCCTTCCCCAGCATTCCCGCGGGCGGGAACGCCCGGTTGCCGACTGCCCAATCCGTACCGCTTACGCGCGGGACCGGGACCGGATCATCCACTGCAAAT
This sequence comes from Anaerotruncus rubiinfantis, assembly GCF_900078395.1. NCBI lineage: Bacteria > Bacillati > Bacillota > Clostridia > Eubacteriales > Oscillospiraceae > Anaerotruncus > Anaerotruncus rubiinfantis. The sequence goes on from NZ_FKLA01000008.1 coordinate 101,950, forward strand.
CCTTCCGGCGGCTGATGCATAAGACCCAGGTGTTCCTCTCGCCCGAAGGCGACCACTACCGCACCCGCCTCACCCATACGCTGGAGGTGAACCAGATCGCCAAGACGCTGGCCGTGGCGCTGCGCCTCAACGAGGAGTTGACCGAAGCGATCGCGCTGGGGCATGACCTCGGCCATACGCCGTTCGGGCACGCCGGGGAGCGGGCGCTCAGGGAGGTCTGTCCCTACGGTTTTTCGCATGCCGCGCAGAGTGTCCGGGTGGTCGAGCAGATTGAAAATGACGGCGCCGGACTCAATCTCACCTGGGAGGTGCGCAACGGCATCGGCTGCCACTCCTATTCAAACCCATCTCCCGAAGGGCGGGCTGCAACGCTCGAGGGGCGGGTCGTCTATTTCGCGGATAAGATCGCCTATCTCAACCACGACATCGAGGATGCGATCCGCGCCAAGGTGCTTTCAAACGACGACATCCCCTGGACGATCAAGTACACCCTTGGCCGGACCAAATCCCAGCGGATCACCGCGCTCATCGATTCGATCATCCAAAATAGCGGAGATGACATCCGTATGGGCGGGGAAACCGCGGAAGCCTTCGCGGAATTTAACCGCTTCATGCACGAAGCGGTCTATCTGAACCCCGCCGCCAAAGGCGAAGAAGGCAAAGCGCAGGCGGTGGTGGGCAGTCTGTACGAATATTTTGTTGCCCATCCCGATGAGCTGCCGGACGAATACCGGGCGATCCGCGAGCGCTCCGACGAGCACCGCGCGGTCTGCGACTACATCTCCGGCATGTCCGACCGGTACGCGGTCAACACCTATGAAGACCTCTTCATCCCAAAATCCTGGGAGATCAAATAGAAACCGAAAGGAGCGCGCGCATTGATCAGCGACCTGTTTTTGCAGGAACTCAAAAATAACAGCGATATCGAGCAGATCGTCTCGTCCTATGTGCAGCTCAAGCGGCGCGGCAGGGTCTTAAGCGGCCTGTGCCCGTTCCATTCGGAGAAGAGCCCATCCTTCACCGTCTACCCGGACAACCAGAGCTTTTACTGCTTCGGCTGCGGCGCGGGCGGCGACGTCATCACCTTCATCCGCCGGATCGAGAACCTCGAATATGTCGAAGCGGTCAAGTTCCTGGCCCAGCGCGCCGGCATGGCAATGCCGGAGGATGCGCGGGACGATGGGATGGCGCGGATGAAAACCCGCGTTTTGGAGTTAAACCGGACGCTGGCTCGTTTTTATCATGCGTGCCTCGTCGACCCCATCGGGAAGCGTGGGCTTGACTATCTGCACGAGCGTGCGCTCACCAACAAGACGATCACCCGGTTCGGGCTCGGTTACGCGCCCGAAAGCTGGGACGCGGCCCTCAGGCATCTCAAAAGCAAAGGGTTCACCGACGACGAGCTGCTCGCGGCGGCGGTTGTTTCGCGCGGACGAAACGGCGGGCTTTATGACCAGTTCCGCGGGCGGGTGATCTTTCCGATCATCGACCTGCGCGGGAATGTCATCGGGTTCGGCGGACGGATTATGGGGGACGCGAAGGGACCTAAATATCTCAACTCCGGTGATACTCCGGTCTTTAAAAAGAGCCGCAACCTGTTTGCCCTGAATTTTGCCAAAGCTTCAAAACGCAGCGGACTTCTTCTCTGCGAGGGCTACATGGACGTTATCGCTGTCCAACAGGCGGGCTTTGACAATGCCGTCGCGACGCTTGGAACCGCGCTGACGGGCGAGCAGGCCCGCCTGATGGCACAATATACCGACAATGTCACCATCGCCTACGATTCGGACGGGCCGGGCCAGACGGCCACCCGGCGCGCCGTGGGCCTTCTGGGTGAAGTGGGCGTCAAGATCCGGGTACTTTCGATGTCCGGGGCGAAGGATCCGGACGAGTATATCAAGAAATTCGGCGCCGAGCGGTTCGGCCTTCTGATCGAGGGCGCTTCGAACGCGACAGAGTTTGAAATCGCCAAGCTGAAACAGAGTTACGACACCGATACGGCCGATGGTAAGGTGGGCTTCCTCAGGGAGTTTGTCAAGCTGATGGCGGGCGTGCCGAATGCCATCGAACGGGACGTCTATATCGCAAAGACCGCCGCCGACCTGGAGGTGGACAAAGCCGCGATCGCCGCACAGCTCACCTATGAACGCAAACGCGCCGCGAAAAAGCAGAAGCGCGACGCGGGCGACCTCAAAGTCTACAGCGAGGTGCGCACCCCTTCTCAGAAGCAGGATTTCCAGCGCGCCCGAAACATCAAATACGCGCTGGCTGAGGACAAGCTGCTTGCAATCCTCATGAAAAATCCAGATTATTACGAAGAGATCGCGAAACAGATCACCCTGGACGATTTTGTCACAGACCGCAACCGGGAGATCGCGCGGGTGCTCTTCGAGCGCCTGCAAAATGGGCAGTCAATCGAACTTGCGATGCTTTCCGCGTCACTTTCCGTCGAACAGATGGGCGTCGCTGCAGAACTGCTCAATTCCGTATCGGGTATGATGTTTGGCATCGAGGATGCCAATGCCTATATCAGCACCATTCTCAGCCACAAGAATATCAAGTCGCAGGATGAGGTCGCAGCAATGTCAGACGACGACCTGAAGGCGTACATAGCCTCGCTTGCGTCGAAAAAGAAATAGGGGGACACAAAAAGCATGGCGGATAAGAAGAACGTTTTACGGGACCTGCTCGAAGCCGGAAAGGCCAAAGGAAAGCTGACCACCAAGGAGATCAGTGACGCGCTTGAAGAGCTGGATTACGATGTGGAGCAGGTTGACAAAATGTATGACCTGCTCGAAAGCAACAACGTCGAAATCGTGGAGGATATGGTCACACCGGTCGAGGAGGATCTAAAGGATCTGGGCAAAACGGCCGACCTGGATGTCGCGCTGGCCGCGGAAGGGATCAATATCGACGACCCGGTCAAAGTTTACCTCAAGGAGATCGGCCGTGTTCCGCTGCTTTCGGCGGATGAGGAGATCGATCTGGCCGTGCGCATGGGCGAAGGGGACATTGAAGCCCGCAAGCGCCTTTCGGAGGCGAACCTGCGCCTGGTTGTCAGCATTGCGAAGCGTTATGTCGGCCGCGGGATGCAGTTCCTCGATCTGATTCAGGAAGGAAATCTCGGCCTCATCAAGGCGGTCGAAAAGTTTGACCACACCAAAGGATTCAAATTTTCGACTTATGCGACCTGGTGGATTCGCCAGGCGATCACCCGCGCAATCGCGGACCAGGCGCGTACTATCCGCATCCCGGTGCACATGGTTGAAACAATCAACAAGGTGAAAAAGGTTTCCTCCCAGCTGCTGCATAAGAACGGCCACGAGCCGACCGCGGAGGAGATCGCCGCTGAGCTCGACATGCCGTCCGACAAGGTGCGCGAGATCATGCGGGTTGCGCAGGAGCCGGTTTCGCTCGAGACCCCGATCGGTGAGGAGGAGGACAGCCACCTGGGCGACTTCATCCCGGATGACGACGTACCCGCGCCGGACGACGCGGCCTCCCATACGCTTCTCAAGGAACAGCTCTCCGATGTGCTCCAGACCCTCACCCCGCGCGAGGAAAAGGTCCTGCGTCTGCGTTTCGGCCTGGAGGACGGCCGCAGCCGCACGCTGGAAGAGGTTGGCAAGGAGTTCAATGTCACCCGCGAGCGCATCCGTCAGATCGAAGCAAAGGCGCTGCGAAAGCTTCGCCATCCCTCCCGCAGCAAAAAGCTCAAGGACTTCCTCGACTGATTCCTGCGCGCCGCGGCGCGTGGAAAAAACCGTCGGAGCGCCTCCCCTTGACAAAACGGAGTATATAGCGTATACTTTAATGTATATTCAAATGGTATACATTAAAATCCCGTCAACAAGGAGAAGCGGTTTTATGCATATAACTTTGGAAGCCGATTATGCGGTTCGCATCGTCAATTGCCTTTCACAGAACAGGATGCGCATGGATGCCAAAACCATTGCGGCCAACACCGGTGTCACCCTGCGTTTTTCGCTCAAGATCCTGCGCAAACTCGTTGCGGAAGGAGTGGTACGTTCCTACAAAGGTACCCAGGGAGGATATGAGCTTGCGCGGCCAGCCAGCGAAATCTCGCTGGGGGAAGTGGTGGAGATTGTGGAAGGCCCCATCACCATCAGCCGCTGTGTTGGTTCGGAGGATTTCCAGTGTACACGCGTGCAGGACGGGGAATGCCGTTTCAACAAAACCTATAGCGAAGTTGCGCAGATGGTGCGCGAAAAACTTTATAACGTACATTTCGGGGAGTGACGGGATTTGGATTCGGGGATGGTCATCGGCCTGCTTTTGGGGGTGATCCTTGCGGTGGAAGATGCGCTTCTGGTGCGCTGGATCATTAAAAAGGGTACCGAGCGGCCGGAAAACGCCTCCAAAATTGTAACGCGGGGATTTGCCGCGCGCTATCTTCTGGTCTTTGCAGTCCTGGCGATCGCCCTGCTCGTGCCCGGGATCAATCCGCTGGGCGTTGTGCTTCCGCTGATCGTTCAGAAAGTGGTGCTGGTCATTGCGGCAGCCGTAAAAAAATAGAATAGACGGAAAAAGGAACCGGTTATAACCGGTTCCTTTTTGCTTGTCAAGAAACCACCGACTATGTCGGTGGTATGAAAAAAGCTTTAGCGAGGAGGAGGAGATAAAAACTCCTTTTGGTGTAAAATGGGCTTGCGGTCTGGCAACTGCAAGGAACACCAAAAGGAGGACATTCGAAATGAATGACAGTAAAAGTTTAGCACATACAAGATGGAATTGCAAATATCATATCGTGTTTGCGCCAAAGTACAGGAGGAAAGAATTCTATGGGGAAAAGAGGGCAGAAATTGGGAAGATATTAAGAGAGTTATGTGAGTGGAAAGGCGTAAATATCGTAGAAGCAGAAGTATGTGAGGATCATATCCATATGCTTGTAGAAATACCGCCAAAGATGAGCGTATCAAGTTTTATGGGATTTCTGAAAGGAAAAAGCAGCTTGATCATTCATGAACGACACGCAAATTTGAAATACAAGCATGGGAATAGATCTTTTTGGTGCCGCGGGTACTATGTAGACACAGCGGGGAAAAACGCCAAAAAGATCGCAGAATACATAAAAAACCAATTGGAAGAAGATAAACTACAGGATCAATTAACGTTTAGAGAATACGAGGACCCTTTTAAGGGGAATAAGTAACAAGCTTTTGCAAATGTCAGACCGCATATGCCATTGCAATGGCTGCCAGTAACAGCGGGTTATACCCGCATAAGAAAAACCGCCGGCTATGCCGGCGGATTCTTATTTCAGTAATCGATGACATCGAATTCTCCGAGGTTCCTGGGGTCGTGCAGCGCACGCTTGAAATCGGCTGGATAGAAGCAGCCGTAATGGGTGCGTGCGGGATTCTCACAGAGCTTGTAAAGATTGCCCGCGAAAATTGCTCCGGGCACCGCCTCAAAGCCATAAACCCCGGTAAGCACCTTCTGCGGTATCTGGATGTTGCCGCCCCAGTAGACGCCCTGCAGGTCTTCGCCGGTAAAGGTGTGTACCGCGGCTTCAACCGGCGTGACGGTGCAGGCAAGAGACGCGGAGAACCTGCCGTTGGCCGAAAGCGAAAGCGCGAGAGGCGGAACCTTTTCCGCAAAGGAGAAGAACGCCATCATGCTGCTTTCGGGGAGCGGTTCCGCCTCAAAAGCGAGCAGCTGCAGATGAAGCCCATCCGGAGCAAAGCAGACGCGCGCCTGCGAATAGGGCTTGTAATCCCGCCGTTCGAGCGGGAAACAGGTGAGCTTTGCGACATGCAGGGATTCATAATCGGGGGAACCGTGGAAAAGCCGGACTTTGAACGCCATCGGTAAAATTCCTCCTTTAACCCGGGTAGTTCCCATCGGGGCTGTAAACGACATAATTCGGAATACCGCTCGCGGTGAGCGCGGAAATCTGTGCGGTTATATCTTCCGCCAGATAGGATTTATTATTCGTAAGCGAGGCGGTGGAAGTGTAACCCTGGATGAGCGCGGTGACCTGTTTGCCGGAAAGATTCTGAGAAAGCGCCTGCATCAGCGAACGGACTGTTTCACCCGGCGCAAGGATCGGGGCGCTGACCGAAAAATTATCCAGTATAAAGCTGTCTCCAAACTGCGCGGGCATTGCGCCGATGGTAAGGTTGTCGCCGGACACATCGAACGGGCTGCCGCCATAGTAAACGTCGTTGAGACCGAGTGCGGAGATACCGGAAAGATAGACCGAAACGTCCGCGCCGCGCGGGGTGAGGCGGGCGGACATCTCCTGTACAAAGGAGGCCAGCGCCGCCGGGCGGCTTTCAGTCGCGGCTTTTTCTCCGTAGGTGGCAAGTTCCAGCCCGCCGAACGCGACCGGAAAATTCACATTGTCAAGGAGGACCTGCTTTACCCCCATCGAAACCGCTTCCTCAGCGATCTCATAAAGATAGGCGCGTGCGGTATCGGAATAGGGATTGAGCCAGGGCTTGCCCCCAGACTCCCTGGCGTTGTCAAGCCAGAGCATTTCGGAGTTCATATAAGTCACGCCCGCGCCCGTCAGCGCAGAAGCCGCGACTGGGTCGCGGAAAGCCTGCATCCGGCCGATCGGAGCGATATTTTTCGAAACAAGGTGGCTGCACACCGCAGCAAGATCATACGCGCCGGAAACCTGCGCGCCGGTCTGAGAGACGCGCTCCAGGCCGGAACGGTAAAGGATATTCCCATTCGAGTCTTTAAGATCAAACAGCAGGGCATTTACCCCGGTGAAGGTGATTTTGTCAAGGAAAGCGTCAAGAGCTTCCAGACTGGAAAGCGCCGATACGGGCGCGTAAACCGCCTGTATCTGAGCGGGCATTGCCGGGACGGGCTCCGGTTCGGGTTCCGGTTCCTCCACGGGCGGTGCCGCGGCGGCGGCGCTGGATGCGGCGGGTTCATTCGGCTTGGAAAGCGGTTCGCCGGACAGAAAGTCCATGATGGGACCATAAGCGCTCCAGCCGATGAAAGCCAGTACACAGACCGCGAGGAGGATTCCAGCACCCTTGATGAGCAGGGAGGACGGGGAATGATAACGCCGGTACATGCGGCGGTACCGTTTGATTTTTATTTGCTTTGGCATGTGTTCACCGCCATTTCAGGATATCGTCGCACGGATTCGTGCAAAACCGGTCCGGGCAGGAGGAGTCAGGTCGGCAGCTGATGGCCGATGAGGCCGTAGATCGCAAGGGAAAGAATGCCCATATAGAGCAGCATGACCGGAAATCCCCGGAACGAACGCGGAACCTCAGAGAGCATGATGCGGCGTTTGCCTTCATAAATGAGCAGAAGGGCCAGCGTATAACCGATGCCTGCCCCCAGTGCGAAAGCAGCCGTTTTGGAAAAGCTGTAGACCGCGCCGAACGCAATGAGCATTGCGCCGAGCACCGCGCTGTTAAACGCGGCAGCCTCGATAAAATTCCGGATATGGTAGTGCAGGACCGGCAGAAACCGCCGGGAGACAAAATAAAGCAGCGCATAAACCACGCAGATGCTGCCGAGCGCGATCAGGTAACGCCAGTGTGGCTGTCCGATGAACGCGTCGTTCTGCCGCAGCAGATAGACGAACGGCCAGGCAAGCAGTGACGAAAAAACCGCGATAAAGGTCAGTGTCCCGCCGAAAAAGAGGATCTTTTTCGGGGAGGACATCATCAGGGTTCCTTTGCTGGAACCGAGTCCGCGGGTAAAAACCGCATTTTGCAGCACGATCGCAGTGAGCACGACGATCAGGAATTGATAGATGGCGTCCATAGAGTACCTCCGAATTCAGAAGGATTGCAGTCAGAGTGGAAGTGAAGTCCCGTGCTTTGGATTGTCGCGCCGGTAAAGCCACCAGGTGATCCCGCGCGAACAGAACCGGAAGAAAGCCGAAAAGATTGCCAGCAGCAAAAAGCCCGCGAAAGCAATCTGCACCCCGCCCAGCTTAAAGGGGACCGCGACCGGGACACCCCACACAGTGTTGTTGCCGAGCAGTTCGCGCAGCACACCGATGACCCCGAGCGCCAGCGCGAACCCGATGCTGTAGGTAATTGCGTCGACCAGCGCCATCCCGGGACGGTCGGTATCCTGTGCATAGCGGGCGCACAGGGTCGACTGGAGGGTATTGACTGCAAGGATCGGGAGATAGACGCCGAGTGAGTCGGTGACTTCCGGCGCGATCGGCAGAATGAGCGGCGTGCAGGCCACAACAAGAACCATCGAAAACATCGGATAGATCATTGCGCCCGCCCAGCGCGGGACTTTTGTCCCGATGAGCGCCGCAAGCAGCACTGTCGGGATCAGCGAACAAGCCAGGACAATCGAAACAGCCACGCTGTTTTTCAGACTGCTGGTGATCATGACGGCAAATGGGAGCGCCAGCCCGCCGACAAAGACGGGATTCTTTGAAAAGATCCCTTCCAGCCAGCGTTTATGCTTCCTGTGCTTTCTTAGCTTTTCGAGCTTCAAGATTTTTCCTCCTTATCACCCGGTGCAGGGATTCGTTGTACCGGTCGATGAGCGGCACAAAGGCGTTGGCGAAGAGGACGGCGAACGCCATACTTTCTTCAAAACCGCCAAAATAACGGAACAGCATGGTTATGAGCCCGGCGAAGATGCCGTAAACGGCCATTGAGGAGTCTCGCTTTGGGTTGGTGGCCGGGTCTGAAATCATAAAGACCGCGCCGAAAAGCAGCGTGCCGGACATCAGTTCGTAAAGCATGCTCTGCACGCCGTTGGTGCCGACACGTGGGAATAAAAACGCCACAAACGCGCAGGCCGCCAGAAACGGGATCGGAAGCTGCCAGCGCACCGTCCCGCGGAACAGGAGATATCCCAGGCAGGCGACGATGACCAGGATGCTGGTCGCGCCCATTGGGCCGGGATAATTGCCAAGGATCATCTCGGTGATGTCGTTGGTCGGAATGCCGCCGAGCTTCAGGACAAAGGCGGGATTCTGTGAAAGCTTGACCGCGACCTCTCCAAACGCGGGGATCGATTCAAACGGCTGCGGGTACATAAATACCTGATTCGGCCAGCAGATGGCCGCGAACGAGAGCCCCGCGGCCGCCGGATTGAAGAGATTGTTGCCGGTGCCGCCGAACGGATGCTTGACCACAACGATTGCAAAGAATGCCGCGGCGATCACCACGCGGTAGGGCACCGTGGCGGGCATACAGAGGGTGATGATGAGCCCGGTTACAACCGGGGAGAAATCGCGCGGATTGAGTTTTTTGCCCCGCAGCAGGGTGCAGGCCCCGTCGCAGAGCACAGCGGTCGCCACCGTGATGGCGGCGATCACCAGCACGCGCAGCCCGTAATATACCACGGCCGGAACAAACAGCACGAGCTGCAAGAGGATCATGTCGGCCATGAGGGTTCTGTTGCTCTCCTGATATCGGATATGGGGAGCAGGATGTTTGGTCAGCTTCAATGGTCCGCCCTCCCGGAATTCTCATTGTTTTTGTGCCAGCCGGAATTCGCGGCCGGGTCCCCGAGCACGGTGACCGGCTTTTTAGCGGTTCCCTCCGGCTCTGCGGGCTTTTCAACGGCAGCTTCCGGTTCTTCTGCGGCCGCATCGGCCGCTTTCGCCGCCCCTGCGGTGGATTCGGCGGTTTCCCGCTGTTCCTGCGCGTTTTCAACAAGCTCCTCCAGGCCGCCGTTTGGCATATCCGGCGCGCTTGCGATTTTTGCGGCAGGCGCTTTGACTTGTTCCCCCAGATTTTCTTTGGAAACAGCCGGTTCTGCCTCGGAAGGCTCCTTCGCGGCCAGTTCCACCTCGGTTTCAGCCAACAGGTCAACCTCCAGCGGCTCCTGTTTACTGTAGGAATCCTCGGTTGGCAAGGGCGGCGCGGCCATTTTTGTTTCCGCAAGGGCCTGCGCGAGCTCCTCAGCCGCATCCTGCGCAATCGATTCACCGATCGCCTGATCAAGTTTTTCGACGGTGCTGTCCATCAGCTCGCCAAATTTTTCTCCGGCATCCACGGCAGCGGCGGTGATTCCCACGCCCACGTCCTCGACCAGATCCTCGAGCTTACCGCCAAACTCCTGCGCTTTCAATGCGGCCTCCTGGAGTTTGCGCTCCTGTTCCCGCGCCTCGCGTTTTTTCTCTTCCAATTCGGCTTCCCGTTCAGCGCGCCGCGCCTCCCGCTGAGCTTCGCGTTCGGCCCTGCGTGCTTCACGCGCGGCCTTGCGTTCGGCGCGAAGCTGACAGCGGCGATCTTCACCCGCTTGCCACTGCGCCATATAGGTCTCGAAATCCGCCTTTTCATCCCTGGCCTGCGCCACGGCCGCCGCGCGCATTGAGCCGGCCATCCGCCGGAATTCCTCCTGGCCCTGCCGGATCGTTTCAGACAGGTCGAGCTTGGCGGGGCACATATAGCTGCAGGTGTTGCAGCCAATGCACATCTGTGCGTCAAGCGTGCGGAAATCCACAAACCGGTGCAGCTTGATGCTGCGATAGAGGAAGAAAGGGTTGAGCCCTTCCGGACAGACATGTACGCACCGTGAGCAGCCGATGCAGTTGAAATTCATTTTCTTTTCTTCCCCGCGGAATGCCAGGATTGCCCGGGTGGTTGGGGTGACAAGGGTGTTTTCGGTGTCGATGAGACTGATGCCGGTCATCGAACCGCCCACGATGACCCGGCTTGGGTCATCGATGAGCCCGCAGCGCTCCAGCACCTGGTTGACGGTCATGCCGAGAGAAACCTCCAGATTGGTGGGGTTTCCAACACAACTGCCGGCCACTGTGACAAACGCGGTGGTCTGAGGCTTGTTGTAGTAGACCGCGCGTGCGAGATGGAGGACAGCCCCCACGCCGACCGTCAGGACATCCTCGCCGCCTTCAAAAATCTTAGACGCCTGGTATTCGGCCGGATAGCGCCCGCGAATGCGTTTAACAGGGTATTCCCCAATCAGTTTCGGGATTTTGATCTCCAGGTCGCTCAGATTTTTGTAGACTGCGAAATAGGCCTCCTGCGCATCGACCGCGCGCTGCACAATCCGCAGTCCGTCTGCGGCCAGCTTCTGGTTTTTGAGCAGGGGGTTGAGCTGGCTGGAGATATAGGGTTCGTCGTCAATGGCGTCCCCGATGAGAATTTTCGGCGGATGGACATGGCATTCGGAAAGTTTATCCGCTAGCAGCCCGCCGTCGCGCTCATCGATGATTTTTGCCGAACGCGCGATGCTGATGATCTCCCCAGGCGTGAGCTCGTCAACGTCGGATACTGGTTCGCGGTCCATCTGGACGCCGATTGTATCCGCATTGAAAAACTCCCGCAGGTCGCGGGACAGCGCAGGTTCTTTTTGCTGCTGCAGCAATATTCCCTTGTATAAAAATCCTGCCATAAGAAGCCTCCGATAATCAAAGAATGATGCCGATCATATAGTGATAATGCGGCTGCCGACGGCGCCGCGTGAGGAGTGGTATGAGTGGAAATCAAACAAATCAGCCCGCGCAGGCTCCAAATCCAGCTTACCGAAGCGGATTTGCGGGCCGCGGGGCTCGCCTTTGACGAGATCGACTGCGCCGACCCGAAATCCCGCGCGCTGTTCCTGTCGCTTCTGGAAACAGCGCGGATGACGACCGATTTTTCCCCGCGCGCAAAGGTTTTCATCGAGGTGTATCCGGATGACGCGGGTGGCTGCACCGTATATCTTTCCGACCTGAGCCGCCTGAAAACCAAACGCTGGAAGGTGCGCAGGCCGGTTTCCGTGCCGGTGATCTATTCCTTTACCGATGTGGATACCCTGATAAACGGTTCGGTCAAACTGTTTCGCCGCTGTTCGCACCGCATCCGCAAAAGCGCTCTTTACCGGCTGGACGGCGGCTGGAAGCTGATGATCTATCCGCTTGATACGGTGGAAAATATCACCCTGTCTTTCCTGGACGAATATGCCGAACGCTGCGGGGAAGGGCCGCTCGCTGCGGCGTGGCTCGAAGAACATGGCGAACTGGTGGTGCGGGAAGACGCGGTGGACCTGATTTCAGCTTATTTCGGCTGAATCAGGCGCGTGAAGCGTTTTCACGCAGCGCCCTCACAGCGGAAAGGTAATCCGGTTTGCCGAACAGCGCGCTGCCTGCGACAAAGACGTTCGCACCGGCATTTGCCGCCTGAGAGATGGTGTTATTGTCAATGCCGCCATCCACCTCGATGTCCATCGAGATGCCAAGCCGGCTGCATTCGGCGCGTACGGCGGCGATCTTCGGGCACATATCAGACATGAACTTCTGCCCGCCGAAGCCCGGCTCCACCGTCATGACGAGCACCATATCAAGCTGGGAAAGATAGGGAAAAACCGCTTCGGCCGGGGTTTGGGGCTTAATGGAAACGCCGGCCTTTTTGCCCTTCTTCCGGATCGCATCCAGGACCGCCTGCGGATCGGATTCGCTTTCGAGGTGAAAGACGACAATATCCGCGCCCGCGTCGCAGAACTGCGGCGCATAGGTGAGCGGGTCGCTGATCATCAGATGGACGTCGAGCGGCAGGTCGGTCTTTTTGCGCAGGGAAGAAACCACCGGCAGACCGATCGAAATATTGGGGACAAAATGGCCGTCCATCACATCGACATGGACCATTTCCACGCCGGCCGCACGCATGTCGGCGACCTCCTGCCCAAGCCGGGTGAAGTCACAGGCCAAAATGGAAGGGGAAATTTTTACCATGATAAAATCCTCCGTGACAAGGTTTTTCCTGTATAAAAAGCCAGAAAACAGCGCAAAACGCATAATAAGGCTCATATAGTATAGCGTAAAATGCCGAGAATTGCAAGAAAATCGCCCCCAGCCCCCCAGAATTCACAGGTGGTTCATGTTTTGGCAACAACGGGGAAACAGCCCCGAAACAATGCTGAGAAATAAAGGAAAACCCTATTGACAAGTGCGTCACGATTTGGTAAAATAAAATGCGTCGCTGAAAGCCTGCGGGTGTAGTTCAATGGTAGAATGTCAGCCTTCCAAGCTGAACACGTGGGTTCGATTCCCATCACCCGCTCCAATTCCAGGCAAGAGCAAATCAGGCGACTGTAAAGTCTGCGCCAATAGCTCAGCTGGATAGAGCAACTGCCTTCTAAGCAGTAGGTCAGGGGTTCGAGTCCCTTTTGGCGCGCCATATGGTGGATGTAGCTTAGTTGGTTAAAGCGCCAGTTTGTGGCACTGGAGATCGTGGGTTCGAATCCCATCTTCCACCCCATTAAAAAAGAATTCCCCGGCCGCATCGCGGGCGGGGAATTTCTGAATTGGGCCATCGTCAAGCGGTAAGACACAGCACTTTGACTGCTGCATTCGCTGGTTCGAATCCAGCTGGCCCAGCCATTGTAAAGTCTCGTAGAATGCCTTTTTATGGGGTTCTGCGAGGCTTTTTTATTTTCGTATCAACATGAAAAAGTGCTAATTAACCCGTTATAAAACATCCCTTATGTCGTATAAGTGTCGTATTCGGTTGGATAAAAAATGAGCTATAAGCCCATGCTTTTTCTTAGAACATCAAGATCATTATGCACGTAGATTTTTGCAGTAATCCCAATGTCTGAATGCCCCATCACTTTTTGTATAGTATACACGTCCGCACCCATTTCGCGCAAGAGGGTGCCAAAAGTATGTCGCAATTCATGTGGTGTCAGTTCGGGTATAGATAATGCTTCCGCAGCTTCATGCATGGCGCGTGAAAACCGTTTTGCATAGGTCGTTGGGCTTAGAAACGATTCTGGCCGCGATCCCTCAATAACATATCCTGAGCCCTTATGGGTTACCAGAATGTCCGCCAGCTCTTGGCTAATCGGTATATACCTCGTGCCGGACAGGGACTTTGTGGGCCCTTCTACGGTTTCATGAACAGAGGGGGTAACGGCAGCTCGTATATGTATTAAACGCTGCTTTGTATCGATATCCTCCCATTTGAGCGCTAGAAGCTCACTTCGCCGAATCCCGGTTTTTAAGAGGATCATAAAGTCGATTATTTCTTTTTCGCGAGCATATTCATAAAGCTTATCTGCTTGCTCTAACGTGTACACCTTTCGCCCTGATGGCTGATATGTGGACTTGATTTTCACATTCTTTGCAGGATTTTTATAACACAGGTCGTTATCGATAGCCGCGTCAAATATGGATCGCAAGATCATACGCAAAGTATCAAGCATATCCTCGGATAAATAGGAATACGAATTCAGAAAGTTTTGCACATCAATTTGTTTGACGCCGGATACATCGGCTTTTCCAAAATAGGGAAGGATATACTTTTCAAGCTTGACCTTGTATGTGTTTTGATAGGTGTAGGGCTTTACCGTTCCGCGTTTAGCTTCAAGCCATTGCAGCGCCCAAGCCCCAAAGTTTTGACGATTACCGGGCCCATCGCTTATGCCCGTCCGGTTCGCCACCTCCCGCTGGATCTTCCATTCCTCAGCCTGCCGCCGCGCGTCGTCTTTGCTAATGGAGCTGTAAAAGCTCTTGCGCAGCAGCTTGCCGTCGAGCGTCTTTCCAATGGTAATTTTGACTTCATACAGCCCGCCCGCGTGGTTGGGCTGTTCTTTTTTTGGCCGGGGCATCCGTTGCGCCTCCATTTCTTTTTTTCTATCCACGCGCTCCGCATGGAGCGCGACCCGTGGTGCCCAAACCTTATAAGCGACAACGGAGGATTTCTATCCACGCGCTCCGCATGGAGCGCGACTATTACCCTACGTCATATAGCCACTTTTCTTCCCATCGCAGCAACATCTTTTGATTGTGTTCCCATAGCTCATTTGGACTGGTGGGATACTTTGGTGTGGGTGTCTTTTTCTTACATTTTGGTTTGCTTATTTGAATGCTGGTTTCTGGAGAGGATTCCGGTTCTTCTCGCGGTGTCTCTTTCAGCGCCTTCGCGGCTGCTTCGTTCGCTTGCACTGTATCAAAATTGTATAAATGGTCATGCTCAATATGATATAATTCGTGGTCATAAACTTCTTTTTGAATGCAGTCTGGTAGATCGGCGTTGATATAAACTGAGAATGTGCCATCCGGGTTTGGTGTTGTTATGCCCTTGGCAGCAAGTGGCAAGCCGTGAATGTACCGAACAAAAACGGTTCCATCGCTCATTCCTGCCGTTCTTCCTCCTTTTTTAGAGCTTCAATTATTGCGACGGCGCGCATCACATCTTCTTTCGTGGCATTCTTCGCCAACGAGAAAAGCATCCGACCATCCTCGCGATTTTTGAGATATTCCAAATATTCTTGGAGCTCGTCGCTCTCTGTGGTGGCGAGCTCCTTATTATCAGTTTTACCTAATAGATAGGATGGGTTAACTTTAAGAATTCTAGCAATTGCTTCCACAACCGGTAATTTTATTGTTTCAATATTTCCATTCTCGTATCTTTGTATAGTTGATTTAGCAACGCCAATTTCATCTGCAATATTTTGGAGGGTAAGGTCCAGTTCTTTGCGACGTGCTTTAATCCGAGAGCCAAGAACAATGTTTCCCATTATATTCACCTCACAAGCTTGTATCCTTACAATATCACACTTATTTGCACTTTGCAACATATTTTTAAAATATTTCTTAAAAAAGTTGCACAGAGCTATTGACAAGGCATTTGAAAGCGTATATACTTAGGGCAAGATAAGTTGCATAATGCTACAAATTGGAGGTGAAAAATTGGTAAACACACAAAAACTTAAAGGCCGGATAAAGGAAATGAATCTAACTCAAGAGAATTGCGCAAAGGCGCTAAAGATCCGAACGCCTACATTTAATCAAAAAATCAATAATTTACGGCCCTTTTCTTTATCACAAGCGGAAATTCTGGCGAAATTTTTACAAATACCTGATGAGCAATTTGGAATCTATTTTTTTTATCAGTAATGTTGCATAACGCAACAAATGGTAATTATAGCTGTGCAAGGAAGATTCCAATGAAATCAAATTGTAATACCAGAAACCAATCGTGCTGTGGAGCTTTCGACGCTTAATAAGGAGGTGCAGGACACTGAAACCTAAAAAAGATGAAGTCACTTTTTTTGACCCAATATATGGAAAGTTTTGGAGAATAGTTGATAAGGTCTTACCAATTCTAGCAATTCTAATTTCCTTGGGATCAATTTTATTTAAAAGGTAGAAACCAGCCAATTACAGAAAGAAGAATTGCAACAATAGAAATGAATCGGTTAAACAAAATTTCGTGACGGGTTTCTTCGTATTGGTCAATTAGGTCAGAGCCCAAGGGTTCCATAGCAACATTTCCCGTCCCCGACTCCATAGTGAGATAACCGTCATCACACAGTTTTCGGACATATACATAATCGGCCTTTGGGAAAACATCCTTAACCTCTTGTGGAGAAACCCATTTCAAGTAATTATTTTTTGCTGCAATTTGGACAGCTTTTAGGGTTTCATACTTTTTATTCATAAGATTAACCCCCTTTTTTTGATTATAGCATCGCCGGTAAAAAGGAGCAAACAAATATTTAGTTATTTTATCACACAAGAAAACCGCCCATAGGGCGGCGAGGAGGCAATAAATTGGAATTTGTTCTCTGCATCGTTATTTCAGGTTTGGTTTCACTTGTTATGTCGCGCTTGTGCGCAGCCCGACATCTGAAACGGGTTGACCAATATTTAGATGAGACGGCCAAGCACTTGGAGAAGGTCCTTTTGGAAAGTCTGGATAGCAGACATAGAGAAAGAACTCTCCCAAGGTAGTTAAACGGGCAATTCCCTTTTTGATATTGACAGCTGAGAACGTGTCTGAGTTACTTACAATATTCTTGAAATTCAAAAATAGCGGTGTTTCATAAAATGCCTGATAAGCATCGGGAGAAACGAGATGAGTCTCAAAATCGATTTCAAGCAATCCCAAATGCCGGAGATGTTCCATAGAGACGGATTGCTTGTAAATATCAATTTCCTGTGGATTAGATAAAAAAATGATTGTATTCGTGGGAGCAGGACTCCCGTTCGGACGGCTGAACCAATATTTTGCAACAGGAAGGGTTTTCATTTGGAATAAAACCAAGTTTTGAGCATCCAAGGAAGAAAGTTGTCGGATGATCTCCACATAGGACGGATGTAAGACGACCGTTTTTCTTCGATCCAGTGCACTTGCTATGAGGCTGGCAAACATGTCCCTCAGCTCTTTTTCCTCAAAATAATATTTGGATGCTTCGAGAGCTGGCCCAACAACAGAGAGTTTGGGCTCGATCAGATCATTAGGAGGGATCGCACTAACATTTTGTGAGAGAGTTTGCTTAAATTCTTCAAGCGCCTGTGTGCGCTGAATGCGTTTCTTATCGATGTAAAGCCCGAATCCTCCAAATACAAGCTCCCAAATATCTGAGAGCGTTTTCCCTGCCGAAGAAGCGACGGGCACGGTAAGCTTATTAAGCGGTTCAATTACTGCATGGATAATTTCAGTCTTGTCCTCCATAAAATCCCTCCTTTTTTACATTCTAGCATAAACAAGGAAGACAAGCAATAAAAGCCGCCCATAGGGCGGCAGAAAAGGAATGATACACAATTGCGTATTTGGAAACGGCTGGTCGTATATTTCGAAGAGTTGGGCCCGGAGAGGATCATTACAGTAGCTGTGATATGTACGTCCATAAACATTCTGTTATTTCTGGTTCAATGGCATATGCGGCACTAATAATTACGAGAAAGGAGAATTAGAAAATGCTCAACCCACTAGCAATTCCAAAGCCCGTATCCGATAAGCTGGCCGAGCTTAATGAGCTGATAGAACGCAATCCGCTTTATATCCCGCTTATTGAAGCGGCACGATTTCTGGGGATGGACGACGACGGCCTTAGAGCCTCGATTGAGCATGGCGCCTGCCCGTTTGGGCTGGGCTGGAAGAAAGACATCCGGGGCAACCGGGCATTTAAAATCCCAACCGCGACGTTTTATCTCTGGTATACCCAGGGTGGTCCTTTTCGGTGGACAGCCTGACGGACAAGCCCCCCAAAAGAGAAGGAAGGAGGAAAGAACATGCAGATACGAATCAGCCCGAACGAAGTAAAGGTAAAATCCGGTCGGCGGTCGCTCAACGAAGAAAAGGTGAAGTCGCTGGCGCAGAGCATCGAAGAAATCGGACTGCTCAACCCCATCACCATAGATCTGGAATATAACCTCATAGCAGGCGCACACCGGTTGGAGGCCGTCAAGCGTTTGGAGCGCGATACCATCGAATGCAATCAGGTCGACCTAAAGGGCCTACAGGCAGAGCTTGCGGAGATCGACGAGAACCTTGTGCGGCACAACCTGAACCACATCGATGAAGCAGATCAGCTTTTGCGTCGCAAGGAGATTTACGAGGAACTGCACCCGGACACCAAAGCGGGCATAGCCGGAGCGAAAGCCACGAATGAAAAACGGTGGGGTATCGCAACGGAAAACTCTTCCGCTGCGATAGAAAAATCATTTGCCGCAGATACGGCTGCAAAGATCGGAATGACCGAGAGGGCTGTCAGAGGGAAAATACAGGTTGCAAAGAATTTATCCCCGGAAGTCAAAGCGGTGGTCAAAGAATCCGGTATCAGTAGAGAAAATGCACTCAAACTGGCGCGGATCAAAGACGAGGACAAGCAGAAAGAGGCGGCTGAAATGCTGGCGGCAAAGAAGATCAGGACGGTGGACGAATACCACGCGCAGACAGAACCGTTCGTTCCGGTGGTTATCCCCGGCAGGCGCTTCAAGGACATGAACGAATCCATCCGGGATCTAAAGAACGTCGACAAAGAATGCGTCACGACCCCGGAAATGGCCTTCATGGAATTCGCAGCCTTCGCTGAAAGCTTTATAGGAGAGGCGGAAGCCTATGCAGACGAGCGGCACATGACCGCATTTGAGAACATGGACAAGGAGCAGGCGCAAGCCCTGTACGATACCTGTGACCGTATGGCGGCGGCAATTCTGCCCTTCTACGACATGGCAGAAAGGAAAATGAAACATGGCAAAAAAGAATCAAAAATGGCAAAGTAACTATCCCGTGGATATCAAAACTTCTTACAAAATCATGCGGCTGTCAACGGCGCTCCTGACTTCCGGGCAAGCCTACCAGAGGCCGGTAAAGCGCAGACATGTCGACAAGATCATTCGAAATTATGATCCACGTCTCATGGACGAGATCATCGTGAACTGCCGTGGCGGCAAATATTACGTGATTGACGGACAGCACCGGATCACAGCGCTGCGGGAGATGAACAACGGTGTGGACGTGATTGTCACCTGCAAGGTCTATTACGGGCTTACATACCAGCAGGAGGCAGAATTCTATCATCTTCTGGACGCGGCAAAAACCAAGCTGAACACCAAAGACGATGTGCGGTCAATGTTCGAGTCCGGAGAGTTTCCCAACATTGAGGATATCAAAAAGGTGCTGAAAGCAAATGGAATCGAATGGAACTTCACATCCAGTAACGGGCGGGATAACAGCATCTCGGCCATCCGCGAAACAATAAAAGCTTACGACGAGTTGGGTTTTTCCGGTTTTGCGCGGATGATACGGATCATCAAGGAGGCTTGGCACGGGGAGGGAAAGTCGCTGACTATGTACATCCTTTCGGGCATGACGCTTTTTCTGAAAACCTATGGCGATATGGTAGACGATGCGACGCTTGTAAAGCAGTTATCGAAATGCAGCCCGGATGAGATCGTGCGGATGGGAAAGGCGGATTTGAGCACCAATTACCGGCAGCTGCGATATGCAAAGGCAATCCTGGCAAGATACAACCTGCACAAGCGAGACAAGCTTCCCTATAGATTTGAGGTGTAAGACATGACCGTAATGGATTTACTCAAAGAGGGTAAGGAGAACGCGGTTTCCCGGTACTGGCTGGCGGACAGGCTGAAAACCAGCGAACGGGCTGTCAGAAAAGAGATCGAACGCCTGCGCACAAAGGGTGTGAACATCATATCCAGCTCCCACGGGAAAGGGTACTATCTCGGAACCGACGCAGATCGGGAGACGATGCGAAGAGAGGCGGAACGGCGGGCAAAATCCACAATGAAGCCCTACGGGGCACGGGTAATCATCATATATCCCAATAAGCCACTGGAAGGGCAGGAACGGTTTTGAAGCTCTGCGACCATTACAAGAATGAATACTCCTGTCTGACCTGTCCATATCCGGCAGATGCGCTACCTTGTGAAGAAAACGAACGCAGGATACAGAGCGAGCGGGATCGGCAATCCCGGAAAAGGCATTGGGAGGATCGGACGGAATACCATCGCAAATATTATGCGGCACACCGGGAAGAAGTGATTCGTAAAAACCGGGAGCGGCGGCAGAAAAGGAGGGGACAAGCATGACAGCGGACGGATTGTTTTGGATAATGCTTTTCGCGGCGTGGTGTTTATATCTGGCAGTCAGCGCGGCGATCACGGAGAGCCTGATCCCGTGGATAAAAAACATGCGCCCTGCGAGGCTGGCACCTCGACAGAGCGCAAACAATGGAAATTGAAGATACGTTTATTAAAACACGAAAGGCGGGAAAAGTCAAGTGCTGCGGGATCTACCGTTGGAACCGCCGACCAGAACGCGGCAGCAGGAGCGGGCGAATGACCTGATCTGGGAATACCGGGATCTGTATGCGTCGCGGTTTGACTATGAGGACGACCGCCTCCCGGCAGAAAGGCAGGAGAGGCTTGACTTTATCCGTCTGGAATTGGAAGAAATGGGCTATTGCCTGTAAGGAGGACGTTATGCTGGACAAAGTATTTGAAGCGCTGAACGCAGCGCTGGCTGAGAGAGACAGCAAGATAGATTATCTTCGCTGGAAGGTTGCGGAACTGGAAAGAAAATATGAGCCGGAGCCCGATAAAAATGAAGAACGGAGTTGATTTCTACACGACCGGGCACGCCGTTGTAACCGTTCATTTCCCGGAGGATCGGACGGTCTGCATGTGGTGCCCATTCTGCCTGCGGGACGCACGCAATCCATCCCGCAAGGTCTGTATCATTACGGATGAACCCATTGTATACGAAGAATATGGACGGGGTGGGAAATGCCCCTTGAAATTTGAAAGTGAGGAATAAGCATGCCAATCATTGCAAGCGCAAAATCCGGCGGATCGTTTGAACCTGTTTCTGAGGGCGTACATATTGCCAATTGTATCTCCATCATCGACCTTGGGGATCAGTATTCCGAGAAATACGACAAAACTCAGCGAAAAGTGCTGCTCACATGGGAAGTGACGGACGAGACAATCGAGATTGACGGGGAGGAGAAGCCGCGTGTTATCAGCAACGAATACACCCTTTCCCTGAGCGAAAAGGCGAACCTGCGGACGCATCTGGAGGCATGGCGCGGCAAGAACTTCACGCAGGAGGAATTGGACGGCTTCGACCTGCAAAACGTCCTCGGCAAGCCCTGCCAGCTCTCTATCGTTCACAACGAGCGCAACGGGAGCGTCTATGCCAACATCAAAAGCATCATGTCTATCCCCAAAGGGATGCCGACTCCGCCAGTCGTTAGCGAACTCACCTATTTTGCCCTGGACGACGCCGCGAGCCTTTCGTTGATAGACAAGCTTCCGCAGTGGATTCAGGATAAGATCAAAAAATCCACAACCTACGGAACGCTGGTGAGATGTCAGAGCGTCCCGAAAGGCGCGGACTATGGGCCGGTTGACACGGATTCCTCCGACCCGCCATTCTGATGGATACTGAAGCGAAGATACTCTCCTTTGGCGGCGGAAAGCTGGTTTTGGAGGCGGATAAACGCCTCCTGCACGAAGTCGTCGAGCATCAGGTGAAAACGGTGCGGCTGGTGGTCCCGGACGGCAGGAGCATCAGTCCGCGCCAACGCAACAAGATTTTCGCATTGTCAGGCGACATTGCGGACTTTGTGGCCGGAATCCGGCATAGCGATAAACGCAGGCAGCACGAATTCTTGTGCGCCTTGCAGATGAACTATCTGCTCGACATCTCGACGGATTCTGTTCGCAGGAAGCTGACTTATCATTATTGCCAGCTCTGTGGAATCGACCTGTTCAGCCTATCCGATGGGGCATATAATTCGGCAGACATGTCAACGGCCCGGGATTTCATCGACTGGATGATCGAACTCTGCATCGAGTATGGAATTCCCTGCATGGACACGCTTCTCAATCTATGTGAGGACACGCAGCGGTATCTGTACGCCTGTGTAATGCACCGGACATGTGCCGTTTGCGGAAAGCATGCGGATATCCACGAATGGGATCGCGTGGGGATGGGCCGCGACCGGGAAGATATCCACCATGAGGGCCAGCGGGTGCAGCCGCTCTGCCGGGAGTGCCACAATGAGGTGCACGCAATGGGGCAGGAGCCATTTGATAAGCTCCATCATATCACCTGGATTCGGCTGACAGAGGAGATGTGCAGGAAACTCGGGTGGAAAGCATAGGAGGACAAGATGGAAAAACCGAACTATTATGCGGTGCTTCCGGCATGTGTCCGGTACGACGACCGCCTCAAACCCGCCGAAAAGCTGCTGTTCGCGGAGCTCACAAGCCTATCACAGGCAGAAGGATATTCCTGGGCCAGCAACGGTTATTTTTCGAGGCTCTATAAAGTGTCGAAGGAAACCGTCTCACGGTGGCTCAGTCATTTACAGGAGTGCGGGTACATAAAAGTCAGCGTCGATCAGCAGGCAGGGAATGGCCGCAGAATTATCGTTTTTGATCCCGTTTTGGATCAGGGGGTATTGACAAAAAGATCAATAGGTATTGACGAAAAGATCAAGACCCCTATTGACAAAAAGATCAACCATAATAATACAAGTATTAATAATAAAAAAGAATATATATATGGCTTCGACGATTTTTGGAAAGCCTATCCGAAAAAGATTGCAAAGCAGGACGCTTTGAAAGCATATCAAAAGCTGAAAGCCGACAGCGCCTTATTGGATAAACTCCTGAATGCGCTGGAGAGGCAGAAACAAAGCCCGGCTTGGAAAAAGGACGGCGGACAATATATTCCGCATCCGGCGACATGGCTGAATGGGCACAGATGGGAGGATGAAATCCCAAAGAGCGAAGAAACAGGGAGGTGGCGCAGCCTTGATTAGCCCAAACAAAGAAGCGGAGCAGGCGGTGATCGGAGCAATCATCATGAGCCCGGAAACGGTTCTGCCGGAGGCGGTTTTACAGATTGGCCTGGAAGATTTTCAGATCGTGGAGTATCGCAACGTCTATGCGGCCTGTAAGGCGCTTTATGACCTCAATAAGCCGGTGGATGTGCTCACGGTGCTGGGGAGGCTGGATGAGGCGTACAAGCCCCTGATAGCCGAAGCGTGCGCGGCGGCCCCGACCGTCAAAAACTTTCAAAGCTATATCGGGCTGGTGAAAAGCTCGGCACGCCGGATTCGGGCATACCGAGAAGCACAGTCCCTGGAAGCGGCCCTGCAGGAAGGAGAAGAACTCGATGAATGCCGGACGCTTGCGGTGCGGGCGAACGAAGCACTCAATGAGACGGATGCAAAGACTGAGCTTTCCGCAAAGGATCTGTTCCTGCGTTTCTACGAAACCAAGATGAAGCCAAAAACCTATATCAAGACCGGGATTTCACGGCTTGACCGGCTTACATACATTGACCGGGGGGACTATGTGATCGTCGGCGCACGGCCTTCGGCGGGTAAGACGGCGCTGACTTTGCAGCTGATGCTTACAATGGCACGAACAATGAATGTGGTTTATTTCAGTCTGGAAACGTCCGGCATGAAGCTGATGGATCGGATTGTGGCGAACTTCACGAGTACGCCGCTGTCATCGATTAAGGAAGGAACCGTGACTGACTGGTCAAGGATCGCGGAGGCATACGACCGTTTCAAAAACCTGCGGCTATTTGTCGTGGAGGCGGCGGGCTGGACGGTGGCGCAGATTCGCGCGAAGGCGGTGCAGCTGCGGGCAGACGTGATCTTTATCGATTATCTTTCGCTCATAAAAAGCGAAGGGAAGGGGCTTTATGAGCGGGTCACGAACATCTCGATGGATCTGCACACGATGGCGCAGCAGTCGAAAATAACGGTTGTGGCGCTGTCCCAGCTCAACCGGGAGGGAAAAGGCGAGCCGGACATGACAAGCCTTCGAGAATCCGGGCAGATTGAACAGGACGCGGACGTGATATTACTGTTACACGAGACTGACCGGGAACAGCAAAACTCAGACCGCAAGCTCATTATCGCAAAAAACAAAGAAGGTTCAACAGGATACATCACCCTTTCGTTTACAGGGGAGTTCCAGCGGTTCTGCGAGTACGAGACGAGGTACGAAGAATGAACAGCCGCCAAAAAGGAGCCGCAGGGGAGCGGGAGCTTGCCCGGAAACTGCGTGACCTGGGATATGATTGCAGACGCGGTCAGCAGTACAGCGGAGCCAATGGGGATGCTGATGTTGTGGGCCTGCCGGGAATCCATATCGAGTGCAAACGGGTCGAGCGGCTTTGCATTGAGGACGCTATAGCGCAGGCGAAGCGGGACGCACGGGAAGGCGAAATGCCTGTTGTAATGCACCGCAAGAATCACTGTGAGTGGTTGGTAACAATGCCACTTGACCAGTGGATCGAAATTTACCGAGAATGGGAGGCGGGACAATGAAAAATGCTTACGCTGTAAAGTTGCAGCAACGAAAGGCAGCGGAACTTCATGAGGCGACGACGGAGGGCTTCGACTTTGCCTTAAACCTATGCGCCGTGGCTCTGAACAATATATTTGGTTTTGGCGACGAGCGGCTCACGCGGCTTGAAAATGAAGTGACCCGGATACTAGAAGAAGATTTCGCGAGTGACATGGAAAAGGCCTCTTACGGGCTTAAAAACCGCGTAAAACAGATCCGGAGAATCTCATGAAACGCCATAAACCGAAACCGAGGTGATAAAAACGCTGGAACTAAATCAACTTTACAACATGGATTGCATGGATGGGATGCGGGAATTCCCGGACAAATATTTTGAACTGGCGATTGTAGATCCGCCCTATAGAGATGAATCGGAGAATTGCCCCACAAAAGATATGCGGAAACACGGGACAATGAAAGCTTTCGGAAAAAAGCCAGACGCAAAATATTTTGATGAGTTGTTTCGCATAAGTCAAAATCAAATCATATGGGGCGCAAACAATTTTAAATTACCAGAATACAAAGGATTCGTTGTCTGGAAAAAACAAACGATATCCGAGAAATTTACCATGTCGATGGCGGAAGTTGCCTACATATCGGAGGGGCTTGGAACGATATCTAAAGTGTTTGAGTATCCGCCGCAGGGCAAAAAAGACGATTGTAGAATCCATCCCACGCAAAAGCCGGTAGCGCTCTACGAGTGGCTATTATCCAAATACGCAAAACCCGGAGACAAGATCCTCGACACTCACGCAGGCAGCGCGTCCAGCCTGATTGCCTGCCACAACATGGGATTTGATTATATCGGATTTGAGATCGACCGGGATTATTACGAAAAAGCGCTGGAGCGCCTGGAGGCGGTTAAAGCGCAAATTAGGTTTTAAAACCAAACCGCCCGGCGTAGCAGGGAGAAAGGGACGAGCCATGAAAAAAGAATTACCACGCATTTGTTACATACTCGGCGGAGATGAAACGCCGCTGGAAATAGGCGAAAAATTTGAGGTTAGATCAGATTATGGCACACTTTATATGCGAGCCCACATAGAGGAGGATGGAACTGTATACGGCAGACCCGACGTAGCGATACCAGGATGCCATCTTTGCCAGCTCATCCAAGGCGAGCTAAAAATCATCCGCCGCCCACGCTACACCGATCAGGATATCGCAATCATGCGCGGGAGAGTGGCAGAGGGCACGCCGTGGGTTGCGCGTGACAAAGATGGATATCTGTATGCGTTCGAGAGAAAACCAGAATTACACGCGCTCGGAGCATGGTTCAGTGAAGATGATTGTTATTACACTATCGATGAAAATTTGCTGTTGTGGATAAACTTCGGCGAGTGCGTAGACCTGAGAGAGATATTGGATGAGGTGCAATAAATGAAAGCAAAGTTTAACGTTGTGTGTGGCCGCGCGGTGTTCTCTTACAAAAGCGACGATATCACCCTAAATAAAGCAATTGAGTTGGTCAGGAACCCGGAAGTAATTAGCATCACGATCACCAAGCAAACGCCAGCGCAGTATCTTAAATCACAAAAAGCTTTGAATGAGGTGGACGGGCATGAATAACCTGACAAAAGAGCAAATAGACCGGGCGATCAAAAGCTGTAAGTGTCGAATTGAATCTTATCGTGAGCATCTTAAAATGCCGAATCATCGCGGCAAGAGCAGGTGCGAGCATTCCGTCGAGATTGAGCTTGTTAAAATTGCTGCCTTACAAAATGAGCGGGAACGGCTGGAAGGGTGCAAATATTGCTTGAACGAAGACGTGCTCACTTTTGATGATGACTATAATGAGCTTGACGGAGCGCCAGCGCACTTTTGCCCCATATGTGGGCGCTATTTGCGGGAGGTGCAATAGATGAAAGATTTAAAACCCTGCCCATTCTGCGGCTCAGACGATATTAGAGCGGGTGCATTTGAAATAAGTCCTGAATGTTACATCGAATGCTGTAATTGCGGGGCGAGAATAGATGCTGAAATTCCGTGGGGAGATTCAGATAGACAAGAGCACGATAATGCTTGCTTGAAAGCATTACGTAAACTTTGGAACAGGAGGAGCACCAATGGCTGAATACATAGAGCGGGAAGCCGCATTGAGTATATGCCAGAAAGAATACGAAGATTGCCTAAAAATGCACGATTATTGCGGAGATTCCGTAGCGTGGAATATAGGAGGAGCAATTAAGGGCCTACCCGCCGCCGATGTCGCACCGGTGGTGTATGGGCGGTGGATTATGCACGACGACGAATTTGGACTTACATGCGAATGCTCCGAATGCCACATCGAGACATGCGGAGATACCCCGCACTGCCCCCATTGTGGAGCGAAAATGAAATTAGTAAAATGGCCGTGGATGGACGGAGGCGAAGAAGATGCGGCTGATTGATGCAGATGCACTTTCCCTTCAGATTCTTGACGCAACATATTACGACAACTCTGACGAAGATGTTATTTGGGAAATGGTCCAAGATGCCCCCACCATCGATCCCATCCACGCAGCGGGCGGGTGTAGGTGCGCGGAGTGCAAAAATTTTGTATATGAGCATGATCGACCAAACCGTCTGAAAAATCATCCACCTAATTTCGGCAGGTGCGGTTACCTTGATTTTGCGCATAAGGACACAGATTTTTGCAGCTATGGAGAACGAAAGGATGGCGCGAAACAAAAGGAGGCTGGAACCGATGTACACCAGCAAGACGATTGAGGAGTTTCTTTCCTTTCTCCGGGACAGCGCTCAGATTTATCACATCCGGCGAGCGGAACAGGAGAAACAGGAGAAAATTACCCAAGACATCCTACACTCATTAGAGCTGGACAACCTCAATTATCGGGATACCGCAAAAGCCGCCATAAGGCTCCGGGAAGCCCGTCAGAAGCGCAGAAACGCCAAAGACGCGGCGGAAGAACTTGAACCCATAGAACAATATGTCAGAAATAATCAACCGGAAATAAAGGCCTTGGAGCGGCTCCTTGGAGAAGTCAGAAAGGCAGAACGCAAACACGAAAACAGAATTTATATACCGAAATCACAAAGGGAGGCTACCCATGATTAATGCAACATCCGATGTACTCTTTGCCCTCTCCTGCTTTATCCTTGCGGGCTTTGCAATCACAATTGGCAAGATGATCGCGGAGTTGTTGCTCGGAGGATTATTCAGCCGCCGGAAAACAGACGAGGACAAGCCATGATTTACCCATGTGACACCTGCAAAAAGAGAGTATGCCCCATTTATCACAACAGAGAGTACGAGTTGAGGAGTTGTGCCGATTGGAGAGAGTGGTTTATACAGGAGTGGGGCAGCATACAGCAAGCGGCCATTAGTACCAACAAAGATGCAACTTGCAATTTGGAGGGATATATGCTATAATGAAAGTAGTAGATAAAAAGAAACTATTGACTGGCGACCTGGTGCAAGAAATTGAGAATATTGTCTTGCGGGGCAATGTGGCGGAGGTCAAAAGGCTCAAACATGAAGTCGTTGTGTTTGAGAGAATATCAGAAAGAAAAATATCGGCTCCCGTAGAGTCTCGGGAGTAACAGCCAGAGTGGGCTATGAGCAGAAATGCTTGTAGTCCACTTTTTTATTTTACTTATGAAAAATCTCGAAGAACTGAAAATCGAATATCTCAACCAATTAGAGCCCATCAGGAAGCGTCGGGAGGCTTTGCAAGCGGGCTTGAAAGGCACGAACGGGAAAGAACGAGACGAACTGGAAAAGCGCATTAAAGGGCTTTACCGCTCGGAACAGAGCCTGTTATACAGTCTGTCGCAGATCCAGGCGAGCATTGACGGAAAGACAAAGTGTTGATATGCCGCAAAGGGCGCACGAGCCTGACGCGGTACGAACAAAACCAGCCGTGAGGTTTCAAAAGGCGGGTGCCTGCATCGGCCTTGTTTTTAGGAGCGGCATTTAGACATAACCGTGTGGCGGAATAGGTAGACGCTATGGTGACGGGTAGAGTGGCACCTATAACCCTGAAGGCGGTTAGGGCTTAAGTGCTCACGCTTTTCAGGCCGCAGAAATGCGCGATGGGCGTAAGATGGCAAACCACTCATGCAGGGTGCAAATCCCTGCCACGGTACATTGTACCCGATGAACCGTATGCTCCCAGCCAGTATGCGGGGGGGGGGCCACACAAGGTTGTGCGTGATCCTGTGCTGGAGTTAAAACGCACAACGCAATTGAGCGGTGCCCAGCGCCAGGCGGCTTGCTCAAAGAAAAGCCGCCAACACGAAAGCAAAGAATCGGCGGAACCTGTGCAATGTGCAGAAGCCGCGCCCATGTTTGATTCATGGGGCTTTCGCCATTTGTACAACCTCCTTTCACCCGCTGGCATACCGGGCAAAGTATGCCCTAACTCCTAAAATAAGGAGCGGAAAAAATGAAGCTCGGAAAGAGAATCAGGTTCGGTTGCACGGGAAAGCATCTGCACAAACAGGCCGACAAAAAGGAGAACAAGATTAAGACAAACCGATATCTTGACAGAATTATGGACGCGGCCGAAAAATCGGAGAAAAACGCTTAATACCCGCATAGAAAGCCAGTTTAGGGGCGGCCGAAAAAATGCAAGATCTTAACCTCGAAAAAGGCGGTGGCAGTCATCGACCTAGAAACACTGGAACAAGAGCGGTTGCGTATCTTACGCGAGCGCATAGAGCTGCACGAACGGCTAATCCACAAGACCGGGAAGAAGCGCAGGGAGGCAAAAGCGGAGTTGGGGGATCTTAATGCACAGTATGAGGCGGTGTGCCGGGAGATAAATCAAAAAGAAAACGCCCTCGAATCAATCGAAAGCGTTTAATGCTGCTCTTACATACTTCTGAGGCTTTGAGAAAACTCCTCAAATGAGGGCGGATCTAGCCCGAACTCATTGGAAACAAGGGTGTATGCCTTGTATTTAAGCTTAGGATCGTCAATCAAGGCTGTATACTGCCACCCATTAATTCCGAGAACATCTAGGTTGTGAGCTATAGCGGTTAAAAAGTCCTCGGGGAGTTCGTAAAAAACAGTTTCACCGGAATCAAAGTATTCAATCTTCCCGATCGGATCACACATTGCAATGTCCCTTAATTTTTAGTGTATGAAAACCCTGTAGATTGGATTTGGGTCGAGATTTTTTCCGGTGCAATACATATAAGCCCCCCCAGTCTGCGGCCAAGTGGCAATAGCTACAAGCACATCGTCATCGTCATACAGTTCGATCGTGTCCTGGGTATGCCCATATTCCATTGCAATTTCTCGGATGCTGGTTTTGCTGGAGATGTATTCGCCGCGGTTGGCGGGGCCTTCATTATCAAATCTAATAACCTTCATAATAGACATCCTCTCATTCAGCATTCGCAAGCTAAAGCGGCTTGATCTCTGCAAATAATCCCATTGTTGTTCTCGTAGATCGCCGTCCATGTAAAACCATATCCCTCATAAATACGCAGACAGTTTTTGTTTACATGATAGACAGCTTTTTTATTGCCTTTATATGCTTCAACTCTACAGATTTCCAGTCCGGTAATTTCTTTAGCTTCGTCGGCGAATTCTTTACACCATTTTGCAGTAATCACATTTGGGATATCGCAATAGCGTGTCATTGCACCAGTGTATCCGCCGCCGGTCGGAGTAAGCGCCATAACGTGTTCAGTGTTTGATGCAATCAGATTATATAGGGCTTTGCATTTGTCCTCGTCTCGTTTGTCTATAGCGGCGATAAAATCGAACATATCGGGCCCTCCTATATTGTTGGTGGTGTGTTGTCTATGGCTATAATATACCACGTATAAACGTGGGTGTCAAGAGATTTTGAAAATTTATTTTAGAAAAAGAAAACCGCCCGATTACTCGGACGGGATTTCGATCAAGTCCTCAATTTTGCAGTGCAGGAACTTAGCAAGCCTTGCTAAAACATAGACATCACGCGGTTTATTTCTACCGCTTTCCCAATCTTCCAATGTACGCAAAGACACGCCAGAAGCGCGAGAAAGTTCAGCGCGCGACAATCCAGCGGCAATGCGCGCATCCGTAATTTTACCAGGCATGTAAACACCTCCCATAAAAATATATCACGTATGCGCGTGGAAGTCAAACAGAAAGGGGTGATTTTGTGGGAGAAAAAAAGAATAGCGCGAAATCACCGCGCGGAAGAGCGCCGAGATTTTCAGAGCCAGAAGAAATGCAAAGGCTCATAGACGCATATTTCAAGGACTGCGAAGGATACCCATTGACATTGCCGGACGAAAGTGGGGGAGAAAGACCAGTTTTAAATAAATACGGGAAGCCGGTAATTATAGGCGCACATCCTCCGACGGTAACGGGTTTAGCGCTTGCCTTGGGATTTATGAGCCGTCAAGCGCTGTTAAACTATCAGACGAGAGATAAATGTTTTAATGACACGATCACGCGCGCGAAGTCCAGAGTTGAGGAATACGCGGAATCGAGACTGTACGACAAAGACGGAGCGAACGGGGCAAAATTCAGCCTCGCAAACAACTTCAAGGGCTGGAAGGAAAAGCCGGACGGCGCGGAGGTTAGCCAAACTACCAGTATCAAGATAAGATTGACCGATGATTGATATTCAAATTTCCAGAAAAGTCTTTAATCCCGCTTTCCTGCCATATTTGGAAGATCAGCACCGTTACATGGTGTTCTATGGTGGAGCTGGATCGGGGAAAAGTTACTTTATCGCAGAGCGTTACATATACCATATCCTCAAAGATAAGCTGCTGAATCTATTAGTGGTACGCGCGGTAGGGCGTACAAACCGAGATTCAACCTTCGCCTTATTTAAGCAGGTAATCGCCAGATGGGGGCTTTCCGAATACTTCAAGGCCAATGAGAGCGATATGCGAATTACCTGCATTCTGAATCAAAATTCAGTTTTGTTTAAAGGACTGGACGATACTGAAAAACTGAAATCCATCACCTTTGCCAAAGGAGAATTGACGGATATCTGGATCGAAGAGGCAAGTGAGACCCTGGAAGCGGATTTCAACCAATTGGATGTGCGCTTGCGCGGCAAGGGAACGCAAAAACAGATCGTTATCTCCTTCAATCCTGTGGATGTAAACCACTGGCTGAAAAAGCGGTTTTTTGACCGTAAGGACGACCGGGTAACTGTTTTGCACACCACCTACAAAGACAATGCTTTTTTGGATGAGGACTATAAAAAGCTCCTGGAAAGCTATAAGGAAACCGATCCGTATTACTACGATGTTTACTGTCTGGGACAATGGGGTGTGCTGGGAAGCACAATTTTTGACGCGCAAAAGGTCAACAGAAGATTGGCGGAGATCCGTGGCCTGCGGCCCAAAGCGACCGGATATTTTGAATACCGCTATGACGGTATAAAGATTACAGAGATCCAATGGGTGGACAGTCCGGACGGATGCATCAAGATTTATGAGCCGCCAAGAGAGGGTGCGCCCTATGTAATCGGCGGAGACACCGCAGGCGAAGGATCAGACCGATTTATCGGGCAGGTGCTTGACAATACGGATGGGAGACAGGCGGCGGTACTGTCTCACCAGTTTGACGAGGATGTTTACGCGCGGCAGATCTATTGCCTCGGGGTTTATTACAACACCGCGCTCGTTGGCATTGAAACGAACTTTTCCACATTCCCGGTCAAAGAATTGGAGCGGCTGCAATATCCAAAACAGTATGTGCGGCAGACCGAGGACAACTACACCCACAAGCCGAAAGACGCTTATGGATTCAAGACCACTTCTACCACCCGCCCGGTCATTATAGCTGGTTTGGTTCAGGTGGTGCGGGAATCGATAGAGTTGATGAACGACCCGGACACACTGGGCGAGATGTTGACCTTTGTGCGTAACGAAAAGGGCAGACCGGAGGCCCAGCAGGGAGCGCACGACGATCACATTATGGCGTTGGCGATTGCGCATTATATCAGGCCGCAGCAGGACTATACAGAACGTGAGCAAATAAAGGGCAGGGTCAAATGGACACCCGACCAGTGGGAGGACTACCAGGGGGCGAGCGAAGCGGGACGCGCCTACCTGATCGAGAAATGGGGGAATCCGTTTTGATATCTAAACTCTTGCGAAAGGGGGCAAACATACTGGATAAGCGAAAAGAGCAGGACAAGCTCGGCTTGTGGCAGGAGCGGCTAAGCCGCAACAAGGCGCTGGCCCCGACCGTGCTCTACGACCAGCGGGAGGCGCTGTATGCGGGGACAAAGGAGATTGACAGCGTCTCGGATAAACCCGCGCAGAAGGCGAGCTATGTGCGCAACATCGTGGCGGAGCTGGTGGAAGCGCAGGTGGATTCCAACATTCCGCAGCCAAAGGTAACGGCGCGGCACAAGCGCCATGAACCGCTGGCAAACCTCATTGAAAACATGCTGCGCAACGAGCTGGACAGGCTCCCATTCGAGACGCTCAACGACGAGCAGGAGCGCACCACGCCGATCCAGGGCGGGTCATTGTTTCTTTGTGAGTGGGACAGCCGCCGGAGTACGCATAAAACAGTGGGCGAACTGGCGATATCGCTTTTGCACCCAAAGCAGGTCATCCCACAGGCTGGGGTTACCGAGATCCGGGAGATGGATTACATCATCCTGCAGGTGGCGCAGACCAAAGAGGCGATCAAACGCCGGTATGGCGTAGATGTGACCGACGAGAGCGAAAGTGCGCCGGACACACGCGGCGCGGGGATGGACCCGGCACGGGACATGGTGACCCAGAACATCGCCTATTACCGCAACAAACAGGGCGGGATCGGGCGCTTTAGCTGGGTTAACGACGTGGTTCTGGAGGACTATGCGGACTACCAGGCGCGGCGATTGCACAGATGTAAAAAATGCGGCGAAAACGGAGATGGGAACCAGTGTGTCTACTGCGGCTCGCGGTCATTTGAGGAAGTGACTGAGGAATATGAAACGCTGGCCGAAGATGCGGAAAGGTCGGACGGTACGGTAATCCCTATGGATTCCGGCGAAGTGGACGAATACGGCTTTCCGGTTCCTACCCGGATACCGCGCTACAAACCGGATGCGTTCCCGCTGGTGCTGCGCCGCAACGTCTCGGTTTTCGGGCAGTTTTTGGGCGACAGCGACGTGGACAAGATCCGCGACATGCAAAACGAGATCAAGAAGCTCGACACCAAGATCGATGAAAAGCTCACCAAGGGCGGCAGCTATGTGACGCTCCCCAAGGGCGTATATGTCCGCAAGGACGATACGGAGTTAAAGGTATTGGAGCTCGAAAACCCCGCGCAGAAGGCGATGGTGGACGTTCTGAACATACAGCCGGATGTGGGAAACGACATGGGCCGTGTGGAGAACGCATACCAAAGCGCGCGGCAGATCATCGGGATCACCGACAGCTTCCAGGGGCGGCGGGATACAACCGCCACCAGCGGGAAGGCGAAGGAATTCGCGGCGGCACAGTCTGCCGGACGGCTCGAAAGCAAGCGGGTGATGAAGAACGCGGCCTATGCCCAGCTGTTTGAACTCATGTTCAAGTTCATGCTCGCCTATGCGGATGAACCGCGCCCTGTGACCTCCAAGGACAGCCAGGGAAACGTCGAGTACGGTGTGTTCAACCGCTATGACTTCTTAGAGCAGGATGACGCGGGCCAATGGTATTGGGTGGATGACTTTCTGTTCAGCTGTGACACCTCCGCGCCGCTTGCCAACAACCGGGAGGCGATGTGGCAGGAAACCCGCATGAATTTCCAACAGGGCGCTTTCGGGGACCCGGCCAGCATCGACACCCTGATCCTGTTCTGGACGAAGATGGAGCTTTTACACTATCCCGGCGCGGGAGATACCAAGACCTATTTGCAAAACCAGAAGGAGGTGCAGCAGCATGGAATGCCCGAAATGCCCGGTGCAGGCCCAGATCAGCAGGGTTTATACCAAGGTGGAGGGGGACAGCTCCCCGGATACCCCAACGCGGGTCTATACGGTGCAGGAAATAACCTGCATGAACCCACAATGCCCTAATTTTAACCGCGTGATCAATACGGTCATGCATCTTGATTATGATTCCAGTGCGAAAGGTGGTGAATAGCATGGCGGAAAAAAGCGGATATTCCGGTAAAATCTCGAACAAGGGCGCGCAGCAGGTGAAAGCGCCGTACCCACAGGGCGGCAGCGGCAAGAACACCGTCAAGACCGGCGGCGACCTGAGAAGCAAAAAGACCGGGAAGTAAACCCCCGAACAGCACCCCACCAATACGCATGGGAAAAGCGCAAAAATCCCGACTGAGAAAGGACTATCATGGAAGATTTTTTGAATATGGAAGGCGCAAACGAGCAGGAAGCCGCCGACCCTGCAATGGAACCGGGCACAGAACCGGAGAATATGGACGATCCTGCCAATGAGCCGGAAGAAGGCGTAAACGAGGCTGAACCCGCCGGACAGCCGCCGGAGGAACGCGCGCAGTATGCCGCCGCCCGTCGCGAAGCGGAGACAAGGATGCGCATGATGCAGGAACGGATGGAAACCCTGGCGCGGGCGCGCGGTTTTTCCAGCTTTGAAGAGCTGGAACGGGCCGTACAGCAGCAGGAAGCGGAGCATAAGCGCCAGCAATACATAGAACAGTATGGGATCGACCCGCAGGCGATTGCGCCGGTGGTGCGCGAGGCGGTCAGCCAGAACCCTATTGTGCAGGAAGCGCGGCAGGTGATTGAGCAGAATAAGGCGCGGCAGTTTGAGGGATGGAGACAGGCGCAGGTGGACGAGCTTGTAAAACAGTTCCCGGACGCGGGCGTAAAATCCTTTTCGGATATTGCAAACCTTCCGAACGCGCAGGAAGTGCTATCACTTTGGGGCAGGGGCATCCCGCTCGCCAAGGCTTATGCAGCGGCCAACCTTGATACCATTGCCGGAAAAAAGGCGGCAGCGGCAAAGCAGGCGGCGATCAACGCGATCAACGGGCGTTCCCACATGACGGCAACCGCAGGCGGTGCAGGGGAATCTGTAGAGATTCCGCCGGACAAACTGGCGGAATTTAAACGCTGGAACCCCGGAGCGACCGATGCGGAGATTCAGAAATTTTACCAGAGACATCTATAAGGAGATGAAAATATGGCTTTCAAACTGAGAAAATCGGACGTGCAGAGCACGCCTCCGATGGAATATCTTCCGGTGACAACGGATGAAACCTACACCGTGGGCGAAGCGCTCGTTCTGGCGAGCGGCGCTGTAACCAAATGCGGCGCGACCGCAGCTCCGGCCTTTATTGCGGCTGGATCAGAGCCTGTAAACGGCGGGCTTCCGGTGTGGCGGGTGCAGAAATACATGATCTTCGAGGTTCCGCTTTCAGCGGAGGGAACAGCTCTAAAAATTGGCGATAAGGTTACCCTGCATACCGATGGCCTGCAGGTGACCGCGACCACCACAAGCGGCGTTGCGGAGATTGCCGCGATTGACGGGACTGCGATCGGGGACACCGTGGCAGTCCGATTCTAAGGGGGGATAGAGATGGCAGGCATTACATTCAGCAAGGGGTCAGGCCTGAACGAATCCATTTACGGAAAGAGCGCCGAACCCATTATGATGTTTATTGAGAAGAAAGCGGAAGCCTTTGAACAGAAGGCGATTGCGCCGCTGATCTTCAAGGAAAGCACCTCGAAGAACTTTGCGGAAAAGATCACTTCGATGACTTCCATGAACGGCTTCCAGCCGGTAGGTGAGGGTGGTGCATATCCGAAGGACGAGATGCAGGAGGGCTTTGACAAGATCCTTGAGCATGAGACCTGGAAGGATCAGTTCGTCATCACCCGCGAGATGGTGGAGGACGCGAAGCTCTTAGACATGAACAAAAAGCCGCTCGGCTTCGTGAACGGCTACTACCGCACCCGCGAGCAGTTCGCGGCGGCGCTTCTGGCGGGCGGCATTTCCGGAACTTCCGTGGCCTTTGGCGGGAAAAGCTTCTCAACCGCAGGCGCGGACGGGAAGGCGGTCTTTGCGACCGATCATCCGGCAAAGGTGAAGGGCGCTGCACAGTCGAACAAGTTTTCGGATGCGTTTTCGAACGCAGCGCTCGGGAAGCTCGAAACCCGGATGCAGAACTTCACCGACGACAATAGGAATATTTTGGCGGTCACGCCCAATACCATCGTTATTCCCAACGACGCAGGACTGAAAAACGATGTGTTCGAGGCGATCGGCGCGGACAAAGACCCGGATACCAGCAACAACGGCTTCAACTACCAGTATGGGCGTTGGAGTGTCATTGTGTGGCCGTATCTCAACCAGTTCCTTGCTTCCGGCGTGAAGCCGTGGATTCTGATGGATTCCACCTACAATGAGGAAGTGGGCGGCGCGCTCTGGCTCGACCGCGTGAAGCTCGAGGTCAAAACCTGGGTGGACAACAACAATGACAATAACGTGTGGAACGGCTACGCGCGTTTCATTGCCGGTTTTGCGGACTGGCGGTTTGCCGCTGTCGGCGGGATCACCGGCGCGACCGCGCTTTAAGGCATGAGAAAAGGCCCGTCCGGGATGGGCGGGCCTTGCACCTTGACAGCCGAATATCAGACTGGGTATAATGATCGCAGGCACTGTCGATCCCAGCGGCAGGCGGTTAAGTCTTAGCCCCTGAAAGGGGGCGTTGCTTATGGATTATGGTTGGATCATCCTTGTGCTGATCGCAGCAACCGGATACATACTCGCAATAAAAAAGAAGTAGCCGCCCACACGTCCAAATGTAGCGGCTACTCTTTGTAACTCTACTGGGGCGTAACCGTCTGTCGGCAGTGCCCTTTTGTATCTTTATTATACCGTGGCATATGAGAAGTGTCAAGCCGTCAGTCTGATATTCAGGCTGACGGCTTTTCTATTTGGATTGGGAGGAAATGTGGATGACCTGGAAAGAAATCAAAATAGCGGCCCTGCAGCGGATGTTTGCCATTCCTGGCGACGATATCGTGATGGACGATACCACCCAGCCGTATTTGCTTTCAATGCCCGCTGCGGCGAACGAAGCGCTGCAGCTTTTGTCCACGGCGGGAAAGTTCCTCATCAAATACCATGAGCTTGAGCAGGACGGGACGCAGGCAGGCATCCAGCGCTACGACCTGCGGGCGCTCTGCGACGATTATTATTCGGTGAAGGACAACCAGATCTTTGTGGAGGACGAAAACGGCTACCGACAGGAAACCGGCTTTGTGTTTGAAGGGGACAGTATCCTTGTCCTGCCCGGCGAGCGGGCGGGAAAGTGGCGAATCTACTATAACGCCTATCCGGCAGAGATCACGAAGGACACGGTGGACGACTACGAATTGCCGCTTGACCCCGAGGTGGCGGTGCTCATCCCGCTTTATATCGTGTCACAGCTCTACAAGGACGATGACATCTCCCAGTCCGTGCAGTTTCGCAACGAGTTCGAGACGGCACGGGAGGAACTGCGTGGGGCGGTTACCCCGGTGGTGCAGACCGAATTTTTGAGCGCAAGGGGCTGGTGGTAGTATGGCGCAGTTCAAAATCCCGAGCGGGCCGGATATCTCGATCCTC
Source organism: Anaerotruncus rubiinfantis (assembly GCF_900078395.1). Lineage (NCBI taxonomy): Bacteria > Bacillati > Bacillota > Clostridia > Eubacteriales > Oscillospiraceae > Anaerotruncus > Anaerotruncus rubiinfantis. The sequence continues at coordinate 139,982 of NZ_FKLA01000008.1, forward strand.
AATATTGAAAACCTCAAGGGGGTAGACCTCTACAACTCCCCGTCGAACGTGGAGAACTACCGCAGCCCGGACGCGCCCAACATGATCCGGGACGTGCCGGGCAAGGTGCGCAAGCGGATGGGCTACCACCTGACGGAAACCTACGACGGGCGGATTAACGGGGTGCATAAGCTCGTGGACGACAGCGGCGAGCACATCATCATCCACGCCGGGACAAAGCTCTACCTGAACGGTGAGGCCATTTATACGGAAATGAACGATGTCCGTTCCAAGGCGTACCAGCTGAAAAAGAAGCTCTATATTCTGGATGGAAAGAAATTTCTGGCCTACGGCGAGTTTGAGGAAGAAGGCGTGAAGGCCTATGCCGTGAAGCCGGTTTCCGAAAAGGCCTATGTCCCAAAGATCATCATATCCCGCGACCCGGAGGGCGGGGGAACGGCGCTGGAACCAATCAACCTGCTCGGCTCCAAATGGACGGAGAGCTTCTATGGAAAGTCTAGCGTGACCAAGTACCAGCTCAGTTATGGGAATCTCGACGAAACGAAGGTAACGGCGAAGAAGATGACCTCCTCCGGGGTATGGAAGGATCTCGCGGAAACCACCGATTTCACCGTTGACCGGGAAAAAGGGATCGTCACCTTCACATCCGCGCCCGGCGCAACGCCTGTAACCGGCCAAGATAATGTGGAGATCACCGCCTCCCGGCTGTGGGGGGAATATGAATATAAGACCGAGAACTTCACCGGAACGGGGAGCCAGAAGGATTTCGTCCTGACAACCGCAATTGGCGATGAGAAACTGACCGCGACCGTGGGAGATAAAAAGTATACGGAGGGCGACGGCTTTACCGTGAAGCGCACCACCAAGACCGTGACCTTCACCGCCGCGCCCGCCTCTGGCGCCGCCGTGAAAATCACCTACAAGGCGTTTTCCTATGCCTACGCGGATAAGATTAACCACTGCGATATCGCGGTGCTCTACGGCGTGAACGGCGCGTCCGACCGGCTGTTTGTGACAGGCAATCCCAAATATCCAAATTACGACTGGTATTCTGAGATGAACGACCCGACCTATTTCGGGGATCTCTGGTATTCGGTTATCGGGCAGGACAGCTCCCGGATTCTCGGCTATTCCATTGTGAACGACCGGCTGGCGGCGCACAAGGACGAAGGGGACGACGGGCGAAACATTGTCCTGCGGTATGGGTCACTGCAAAACGAAAAGGCGGCTTTCCCAATTGTGGGGGCGCTGCAAGGCGCGGGGGCGCTCGGAAAGTACACCTTCGCATATATTTCCTCCGAACCGGTGTTTTTGACGCGGCTTGGGGTATATGCGATTACGCCCGCCGACATCACCGGCGAACGTTATGCGCAGAACCGGAGCTTTTATATCAACAAGGCATTGCAGGAGGAAGCGAATCCGGAAGAGGCGTATGGATTTGCTTACAAGGATTTCTACCTGCTTTCCCTGAACGGGACGGTATATCTTCTGGACGGGTTACAAAAGACCTATGAGAAGAACCAGCCATATTCGGTCTACCAGTACGAGTGCTATTACTGGACAGGGATCAATGCGCGTATCCTGTGGGAACAGGACGGGGCGCTTTGCTTCGGCACGGGCGACGGAAAGATCATGAAATTCTACACCGACCCGGAGGCGCAGGAAAGCTACAACGACAACGGACAGGCGATTATTTCCCATTGGGATCTTCCGGATATCGACGGGAAGTATTTCTATAAGAACAAGACCTTCCGGTATATCGCGGTGCGGCTGGCTTCTGCCATTGCGACCGGCGTAAGGATCAAGGTGCAGAAAAAGGGTATCTGGTATGATCTGTGGGATTCCGGGGGCAAAGCGCGGTATTTCGACTTTGGGTATATCGATTTTGGGAAACTGTCTTTCTCATCCGACCGCACGCCGCGCACCCTGGGTCGAAAAATCAAGATCAAAAAGGTGGATAAGGCGCGGTTTCGGCTGGAAAACAACGAACTGAACGAACCGTTCGGAATTTACAATATCGCGCTCGAATTCGTGGAAGATAAGAACTATAAGGGGTAGGGCACGCTGCCCACCGCTTCGGCGGATTTGGGATAAGGAGTGGTGAAATGGCGATTGCAGATAGGAAGATCACAGATGAACAAATAACCACATACGGTGTAGTTTCGCAGCCGGATGTTCTTTCAGGAACCCCAGCGGCTAATAAGGCTGTATTTGACAAACTGATAAGGGATTCTATCAAAGCAAACTATAACGGGCTGATTGACGCGCTCACGTCCACGACTGGCGCAAATGAAATCGGAGCACAGGTCACGGGCATAACCGGCCAGACGGTGCAGCTCATTTTGTCGGCTTTAAAGGTGCTGGTTGACGACTGCTACACCAAAGCGGAAGCCGACGCGGAGATCGGGACAGAAACCAATACGCTGGTGCAGGATATCACTATCAATATGGATACGGGAGTAATCACAGTCACCAAAAAGGACGGAACCAGTGTAAGCACTGACACGGGAATTGAAAAAATAGCGCTGGACGTTTACCTGGACGGGACGGATTTTGTTCTCGTACTGGAAGATGGAACCCAGCAGCGGGTGAGCCTTTCATCCTTCATTGACACCTACACTTTTTCCAATACCGATACCATTGCCTTTACCGTTACGGGGACGGGCAACAATAAGGGCGTGTCGGCCACTGTGCGAAACAACAGTATCACTTTGGCAATGCTGGCAGTGGACGCGGTGACGGAGATCCAGACGAATGCAACGGCGGCACAGCAGAGTGCGGCAGCAGCACAGGCAAGCAAGGAAGCGGCAGCGGCTTCGGCCAATACAGCGCAGGCTGGGGCGAATACGGCAACCTCCAAAGCCTCCGAAGCGTCCACAAACGCGGTACTTTCCCAGAGCTACGCAAAGGGTGGCACAGGGACGCGGACGGGCGAGGACACCGACAATGCGAAGTTCTATAAGGAACAGGCCGCGCAGGTGTCCAGCACGGCGGTTGCGGCGGCGCAGACAGCGACCAGTGAGGCGAACCGGGCAAAGAGCGAGGCGGACCGGGCGGCGGAGATTGTGGGCGGGGATTACGCGACAAGGACAGAGCTGGAAACCGGCCTTGCGGGGAAAGTGGATGTTGTAACCGGCAAGGGCCTGTCCACGAACGACTACACCACCGCCGAAAAGGAAAAACTCGCGGGGATTGCAGAGAACGCGAACAACTATGTCCATCCGGCCACGCACAGCGCACAGATGATTGACGAGACGGATACGAGGATGTTTGTCACGCCCGCTGAAAAAGCGGATTGGAATGGCAAGGCTGACCCATCCGACCTCATCACCGTAACCCTCCCCGTGGCCTCATGGGTCAAGGACAGCACCCGCGAGATGTGGACGCAGGCGGTAACGCATAGCTCCATTGTGGACGATGTGCGCATTGGGATCAGCGTGGACGACGACACACAGCTTGCCCTTATGGACGCGGGCGTAACCTTACGGATTGACAATAACAATGGCACAGCTACGGCAAAAGCATTTGGAGCGATCCCAGAGAGTAACATCACGGTGCAGCTGACCTTAACGCCTGTGGAGGTGGTAGCGTGATCTACGGCGAAGAACTAGGCGCGGGCGGGATCAGTACAAAGACGATCCCACCGCAGGGGCTTAATTTGACCTTAAAGGGCGGTAACGGCAGGATCGACTGCACCTTTACCGGGATCACCTCACAGTGGCTGTATCTCGGGCAGTATTACCGGCTCATTGCAAAACCCGGCAGTGCGCCGACCTCCCCAATGGACGGCGTACAGATTAAGGACGTGCAGGTCGGGGCAATCGGGGATGCGGTTATCTCCGCGAGCATCGAGGGGCTTACCAATGGGGTGCAGTATTATGTGCGGCTCTATGTGAGAGGTGAGAATGGCTGGCAGACCAGCGTGGACGCGGTGGGGACGGCTACGCCGGTGGCGGGGATCGCGATTAGCACTTTGGCGGTGGGGTCAGAGGTCAAGCTAAATCTCGGTGGCGTGCCATATAATCATTTGGTTGTACATCAGGGGAATCCGGACGCGACGCTGTACGACGCGAGTTGTGACGGAGCATGGTGCATGATTAAAGATATCTACGAAAAAAGAGCATGGGGAGACCTTTCTGCCACCAATTATGCAAAAAGTGCGGTTCACGAATACCTTAATACCACCTATTTGGGGCTGTTTAATAGTGGAATTCAGAACGCCATTAAGCAGGTTAAAATTCCATACGCAAGGAGCTTGTCCCAAACATCGGTTAATTCAGGTGAAAACGGGTTACTTACAAAGGTTTTTTTGCCAGCCTCATTTGAGCTAGGGCTAAATAGTAGCGAATGGAACATATCATTGGATGGAAAAAAGCTAAATTATTTTTTATCAGGATCTAGTGAAGTTGCAAGGCAGAAAAGGGTAGCCTACTTTAATGGGGTTAAAACTATGTGGTGGACAAGAAGTTCCAATTCCGATTATTCTCGCCCAGTTGCACCTGCTGAGAATGGCAGTCTTGCCAGCACAGACAGAACAAGTGTAATTGGAGTTCGTTCCATAATTATTTTTCCGTCAGATTTTCTCCTCGCCCCAGAACCCAACCCGGACGGCAGCTATAGCCCGCTCACAGCATAAGGAGGTGATCCCATGTCAGACATAAAAGGCAAGGCCCTATCCTTTGGCGGGATTAACACCCGCGACCTTGCGCCGCAGGTGGAGAACCTCACGCTCAAAGGCGGGGACGGCAAAATAGACGCAACCTTTAGCGCGGTGGATGCGGCATACGCCTCACTGGTCAAATACTACGTCGTGACCGCCAACACCCACATGCCCGGCGGCCCATCGGACGGCGTGTCGGTCATGGTAATGCCGGGAACGGGGACGCTCTCATGTGTTCTGTCGGGGCTGGAAAATGGTGTGATCCATCATGTGCGGGTATTTATCCGGTGTACCTACGGCTGGCAGACAAGCCCTATGGCCTATGGGGTGTGTACGCCTATGGCGGGGATCGCGATTAGCACCTTGGCGGTGGGGAGTGAAGTCAAGATCAACCTTGACGGAGTGGCTTACAATCATTTGATCGTACAGCAAGGGAACCCGGATGCGGCGCTTTATGACGCGAGCTGTGACGGGATATGGTTGTTGATGAAGGATATTTATGAAATGCAGCAGTGGCATAGCGCCAATATCAACGACTATGCCGACAGTACAATTCACAGCTATCTGAACAGCACCTTTGTCGCCAAGCTTGATGCTAACATTCAAGTTGCCATAAAACAGGTGAAAATCCCTTATCGTGCCGGCGCTGGCACCAGCAAAAGCGTTACGAGCGGTGCTAATGGTCTGCCCGCAAAAGTGTTTTTGCTGAGTTCTACGGAAGTCAGCTTTAACCACAGCTATATGCCTACCCGTGAAGGCGCAGAGCTGTCCTACTTCGCAGGTTGTGCAGACAACAGTTCCGACAGCAAGCGTATTGCAACACTGAACGGTTCCACAATGCACTGGTGGCTCCGCTCCCCGGCCATCATCGACTCCACGTACGCCTCGTACGTCGGCTATGGCGACTGGCAAAACTCCAAGTGTTCCAACTCTGGCGGCGTCCGCCCTGCGTTTATCCTTCCTTCCGACCTACTTCTCGCCCCCGCTCCCAATCCCGATGGCTCTTACAGCCCACTTTAAGGAGGCAATATGATCTACATAGACAACACGCAATACCCCGACGCAATCGCGTCCGTCACAATGGCGCGAATCAATGACCAAAGCGAGGAGATACTCATCCTTGCATTCCCGGCCACGGATCACGACGCAATCCGTGCCCTGCTCGACCCGGCGCAAGAAATCCGCGACGAAAAGGAAACCACCATAAGCCGGTACATCCCGCGCATCTGCTATGATATCGCGGACATGGACGGCAGGACGTGGGCCAAAATCCGTTTGCGCAGCCGCAGCACCGGGGACAACCCAGCGTATTATCAGGCGCGGTCCGTGGATGCGGAACAGCGATACACCGACGCAGACCTTGCTCGGCTGGAGGCCGAACAGCGGGCAACCGATATGGATTTACAGCTATTGGAGGTGCAGAGCAATGAGCAAATATGACGATATCGCACAGCGCTACGCAGATGGCGGTGTGCGGGATGATCAACTGGACGGCACCGGGGCAGAGACAGGCAGCGTCTATCTGACCCGCAATTATGTCGCCCTGGGCGCAATCACGCAGGAACAGGCCAACGCGATCCGAGCGGGAGCGGTTGATCCGCAGGTAGCCGATCTGCAAGCGCAGCTCGAGACGCAGCAACAGATCAATGAGATTATCACGGGAGGCGAGACGGTATGATTACCACAATCGAACAGGCGCGGGAGTACCGCGCAAAGATAGAGGCAACGACTGTGTACGCTCCGCCGGAGGTCGCCGTCAAGGAGCCGAGCCTTTATCCGGTCTGGTCGCCGGATGCGGTCAATTACTATGACGGGACGGACGGCAAGCATCCTCAGAGTAAAGTGCGCGGTCGCATACACCCGGACAGGCTCTATAAGTGTACGGCCCCGCATACATCGCAAGAGAGCTGGGAGCCGGATGCGACTCCCGCCCTCTGGACGGTGATCGACGAGACGCACGCGGGGACTGTGGATGACCCCATCCCGGCAGCACGCGGCATGGAGTATACCTATGGTCTGTACTACCTCGACGGCGAGGATGGCAACATCTATCTCTGCGAGCGCAGCGGGGCTACGCTGGGCGACAAGATTACCCTGCAATATCTGCCGCATGAGCTGGTGGGGCAGTATTTTACACTTTACACACCCGAGACTGTATAAGGAGGATCAAGATGGATTTTAAAGAGTTTTTCACATGGGAATATATCGCAACCTTTGCGGGGTGCATGGCCTGCACCGGCGTAATCACCCAGTTTATTAAGAACTGGCTGGACAGTCTCGTACATATCCCGACGCAGCTACTTGCCTACCTTGTGGCCCTTGTGGTGCTGCTGGCGGCGCAGGGCTTCACGGGGGCGCTCACGCCGTCGATGGCGGCGCTTGACCTGCTTAACGCTGTGCTGATCGCCACGGCGGCCAGCGGAGCCTACGATGGGATCAAGCGGATTGGTGGCGGCAATGGCTGACGTTGTGGCGCGCGGGATCGATATTTCCTCCCATCAGGGCGAGATCGACTTTGCGAAGGTCAGGGCGGCGGGATACTCCTACGTCATCATCAAGGCGGGACAGGGCTTGCGGGAATTCCAGACCTTCCGGGGGAAGTACCTGCCCGCCGTACTCGCCGCCGGTCTCGACTGGGGCGCGTACTGGTGGAGCGACGCGGTGACTGTGGACGAAGCCAGACGGGAGGCGGAGGTCTTTGTGGCGGCACTCGGGAAGCTGAGGCCGACCTATCCGGTCTATATGGATCAGGAATATGCTTCGCCCTGTGGTCAGTGGGGGCTGAATCAGGGAAAACAGACCCGCACCGATATGGCGGCGGCGTTCCTGCAAACGCTCGAACAGGCCGGATACTATGCGGGACTCTATGCCTCAAAGGACTGGTTGGAACATTGGGTAAATGCGGACAAGCTCAAAAACTACGATAAGTGGGTGGCGCAGTACGCGGCAAAATGCACCTATGGCGGGGCTTATGGGATGTGGCAGCACCACGGAGATGTGCCGGGGTTCGTGGGCCGCTGCCCGGGGATCAGCGTACCGGTTGACCTCAACGACTGCTACCGGGATTACCCGGCGATTATCAAGGCAAACGGCCTCAACGGATGGGGCGCGCAGGAGCCGTCTGGCGAGATGGTGCCGCGCGGTGAATACGAATCCATGAAAGCCGAGCGGGACGCTTTGCAAACGAAATATGACGGGCTGGTAGCCGATATACAGGCGGTGATCAGCAAATACAGGGGGTAATAGGATGGATGATTTAGCCGTAAGACTGGCCGAAGTAGACCAGCGGGGAAAGTCTAATTCCCATCGGATAGACGACCTTGAAAAGCGGGCGGACACCTTGCAGGAGCTGACAACCTCAGTGAAGCTGCTGGCGGCGAACATGGAACGGATGGCGTCGGAACAGATGAAACAGGGGGACAGGCTCACAGCGCTGGAAAAGCAGCCGGGGGAACGCTGGAACAGCATGACAAGGACAATCTTCACCAGCGCAGTATCCACCCTGTCAGGCGGGCTTGTGGGGGCGCTGGTGGCAATGATGATTAGATAGGGGTGATATCATGGCGAAGGGAAAAGCGGGCAATACCAAAACCGAGGGTGGAAAAAGTTATGTTCAGACTTCCAGTGGCCTATGGGTAAGCGCGGACAGTGATTCCGGGAAAAAATGGTCGAGCAGTTCTTCCGGGAACAAGTCCAGTTCGTCAAAATCCAGCTCCTCCAGTAGCTCAAAGTCGTCTAAACCCGGAGTCAATCCGGGACAGATCAAAACCGAGCGCGGCAAGACCTACGTACAGGGCGCGAATGGCGGCTGGTACAGCATGGATGACAAGTACGGGCAGAATGTATATAACAAGTACAATAACGGCTCTTCCGGCGGAAGTTCCGGCAAGGGAGGATATACCCAGAGAACGCAGGTTGCCGGATCTTATATTGATAACTCCGGGAACAGTAAGAATGCAGCGAATAACAAAGGCGGATACAACGGATACACGGTTTTCAAAAATGAGAAGGGCGAGTGGGGAACCGGAAAAGAGGGCTACGAGTATACCGGCGCAAGAACCGGAACGGGAAAAGACCCGGTTGCGAGACTAAAGAACGGCGCGATGGTTGGGCTTTCCTACATAAGCCGTAACCCGGACAAGGATTATTATTCGCTCGACTACGTAGCGCCGAATACCGCGAAGAACCGTTCGCAGATTTCGGACAGTGCGAAAGCCTATGTCGACTGGAACTACGGGACAGACTTTGGCAACAGCGATTACCGTTACCCCTACGGTTCGGACGAATACAACTGGGTTTATGACAATCTCGTCGCGGGCCGGGGCATGAGCGGCGGAGCGCTCCCGATTGACAGCCCGGAATATCAGGCGATATGGGGAAGCGGGAGCTTCAACCAGGCGGCGTATGATTCTTTACTTGCGCAGGGGAGGATTGCGGGGAAATGGGACGGCAGCGCGAACGGCGCAACGAACTATCCGGCGGGCTATGACAGCAAAGGAAAGGCGAATCCTATGACGGGATATGATGATTCTTATTTGAATCAGGCGATGCGGGCGGCACTTGACGCAAATGAAGCCGCAACCAGAAGGGCGACAGCCGCTTACGACGGATACCGGGACGATATCAACAGCAATGCGGAAGATGCAGCGCGGCAGGCGTTTATCGCCATGCAGCAGAATAAAGTGAACCTGCCGCAGCAGATGGCGGCGATGGGAAACTCAGGCGGCCTCACCGAAAGCGCCCTGCTGGGACTGCAAACTGGATACGAAAACGACCGCAACTCGATCATGAAGGGCGCGAATTCCGACCTTGCTGCGCTTGACCGGCAGATAGCAGAGTTGGAAGCGCAGGGCGATATGAACCGCGCGCAGATCATTGCGGACTATCGCAACCGGCAGTATGAGGCGCAGATGAGGGCGGCGGAGCTGGCAGCACAGCAAGCATTCCAACAGCAGCAGGCGCAGGAGGAATTCGAGCGGCAGAAGGAATTGTTGGCATACCGGAATAGCCTGACTGGATCGGGCGGCTCTGGGGGCAATTCGGGATTGAGCACAACGGACAAATGGCTTTATGATAATGGCATGGTTGATAATGACTATATTATGTCGAAGCTTGGTATTGTGCCGTCCGCAGGCGGGATGCAAACTTTATCTCCAGAAGGCGCTGCATTTGATTCCGCCATGCAAAGAAATCTTACCGGAAGGCAGGCTGGTTATGTGAGCGATCAGCAATTGGCAAACGATATCAAGTACGCGATAGAAAGCGCGCTGAATCAGGGCCAGATTTCACAAAGTGATGCAAGGATTTTGGCGAACATGTACGGAATTCCGGCAGTGGGGTGACGCTATGGCAAGGTATGAAATCCCAGAGGAATACAGAAAAAATCTTCAAATTAATTTGAGCGGAAATAAGCCGGTTCTTCAGAAAGATCCGGCTTTTCTCCCATATAAAAATACTGCCCCGGCGGTTGCGGCAAAATCTCCAGCACCCACAATGGCGGACTTCAAGAAATATGATTACGCGCAGTCTAAGGACATCCTCCCCAGAAAACAATCCACCATCCAGTGGGGAGGCAAGACGGACGACCTCACGAATCTGCCCTTCAAGAACACAAGAGCGGTCGACGATTATCTTGTGAATCAGGGCTTCATGCAGCAGAAGGCAAACCGGCCCGTACTGTCAGCGCCGAGCGGGAATTCTGTGTTGCCAATCAAAAAGCCAACGGCATTGGAGCGCGTAGACAGCTTTATAAAATCCACGGGCTCCGGAGCCATGAACGCGGTTTCCGGGATTTTCGATTATATGGGAAATCTGCCGGTGAAAACAGCACAGGAAAGAGTTTCCGCACGGGACGACTATTTCCGGATGTGGGAGCAAGCGAAAGCGAATCCCGCGCTTCTGCGTGACAAAGAATTCCAGAGCAGATTATTGCAGGCGCAGTTAACAGCTTCTTCGGGATATAACTGGATGGATGATACGCTCGCGCAGTTTGATCCTACGGCCTCCTCAACCGCAAGTCAGATGTTGCAGGAACAGCAGGCAAAGAGCGCGCAGAAACTCAAAGAGGGCATGAGCCCCGCAGCCAGCGCCGTGACGGATGTTGCGCTTGCAGGCACAGATATGGCCCTGAAATTTGGGCTATCAAGCGCAATGGGCGTGCCCTTCCTTGCCTTTATGGGCGCTGACAGCGGCGCACAGGCGGGACAAAACGCTTTGAATGAAGGTTACAGCGCCAGCCAATCGGCAACGATGGCGGCGGGCGCGGGCGCAATCACGGCAGGGGTGGAATCGTTCGGTGGTATCGCGGGCAAATGGGGTGATAAGCTGATCGGCGCACTGGTGAAGTCACCGGCAGGTAAAGCCATTGTTGGGAAACTTCCGTCGAATGTGATGGAATACCTATCGAAGCTTTCAGCGTCCAAAGTCGGCCAGATTGCGGGTGATGCGCTTTCGGAAGGCGCGGAGGAATTCACGGAGTACGGCGCACAGCTTTTCTTGGAAAATCTTGTGCTGGACAAGGATACGCCTTATGACATCAAGCAGGCTCTGTATAACGCGGGGATCGGCGGCGCGGTAGGCGGGCTTTTCGGCGGCGGGCGCGTATTTGCACAGGATATCCTGCCGCGTGCGGATACCCGAGATTCGGCCAATTCCGGTTCAGACATTGCGTCGGAGATGAAGCCGGGGTATAATCAGGTTGGAGGTGAAATGGATGGAAGAACAGAAGAAACGGCCGGGCTTTACGCTCGAAGAACTGAAGGAGATCGCACGCAATTCGACAATGACGCAGGAAGAAGCGGCCGAACTGTTGAGTCAGCATGTAAGGAAATACTATGGACTCGACTCGCCGAAAAAGGAACCTTCGGAGAACGGCCGGGAATAAGAGAAGAAGGGGCAAGCTTTGCCCGCCGGGTATCTCAGGAAGGGATGGAAACCGGAATTGTGGGCGCCACCGCCTATGCGTACCGGCCCGCATCCATTGAGAGTGCCAATGCCGAAGCGCGGCAGACAATGGAATTCTTCCAGCAGAGAGGGATCGACGCGGTTTTGGTGGACGGAGCGCTCCAAACGAATTCGGATGGGTACACCCTGGAGAGTCCCAACGCGGCGACCGGCCCGGATGGAAAGCTGTATGTTTCCAACCAACTGGGAATGTCTGCAGTAGAGACAGGGTATCATGAGCTGTTCCATCACCAGCTTCGGCGCAAGGATGCCGCAGCACTTCAGTTTCGGGAAACCTTAAATGAAAGCTATGACCCCGCATCACCGGCTTTTCGAAAATTGGTGGAGGATATTTCCGACGGCTACTTTTACGGCAACGACTCCCGTGTGATCGATCAAAGCGCGGGCCGAATCGTGGAAGAGTTGGATGCCTTTTTCTGCGGCTTTGTAGAGAGTGAAAACAAGACAATGGTGGAAGCCTATATGCAGGCGGTGAAGGACCCCGATGCGGTATCGGAAGCCTACATAGCTATGCGGGAAGCAGAGGCGGCGCATGCGGATTATACCAAGCGTCCTCCATCCAACAGCGCGGCGTCGGGATACGGCCAGAACACGGTTGGCGCGGCGGAAAGCGGCGGACGCATGACCAACGCGCAGCTCGTGGAGGAATATGGAGCGCTTCGCAAGGGCGAGCAGCCGCGCGCACGGGAAATTGACCTTGCGGCCCAGACGAGAGAAGGAAAGACCTCACGTTTTGCGCAGAACGCGGCGGAAAGCGCGGCACTGGGCGACGCCCAGGCGGAGGCGATCGAACAGGAAGTTGCTTCCGGCACCTTTGCCTATGTCCCGATTGCGGATCAGTCGGCGGTCGATACGGCAAGCGGGCGGATCTCGCAATATGGATATGAGCAGACTTTAAATGACTTCGATTCGCTTCTGCGCAGCGACAAGCGGATCGGGAAGAACGATATCGCGCTGGGCGAACTGCTGATCCAAGAGGCGGCAAAGCGCGGCGATACGGACACGGTGGTAAAACTGGTGGCGGATGTGGCGGCGCTCGGCACCGAGATGGGCCAGAACGTGCAGGCGCTTCGCATCTTGAAACGGTTGTCGCCGGAAGGGCGGCTGATGGCTTCCCAGCGGATGGTGCAGCGGATCAATGAGCAGCACCGAGGGAAGAAGGGCTGGAAGGACGTCGCAATCCCGAAAGAGAACGTGCAGGATCTTCTTTCGCAGACCACGCCGGATGGGATGGACGCGGCCAACGACCGCATCCTGCAGGTGGTGGCGAATCAGATGCCTTCCTCCTGGGTGGACAAATGGAACGCCTGGCGGTATCTGGCAATGCTCGGGAATGTGCGCACGCAGGGCCGAAATCTGGCGGGCAACACCGTTTTTGTCCCGGCCAGAAAATTCAAAAATCTTATTGCGGCGGGTCTGGAAAGCGCCCTTCCCATGAAGGAACGGTCGAAGGCGATTCTCAACCGCAGAGCGGCGGATGACCGGGCGCTCATCGAGTTCGCAAAGGGCGACTATGCCAATGTGCGCGACGCGATTCTTGGGACGGGGAAGATGAACGCCGCAAGCCAGCTCGACCAGAAACGCACGATCTTCAAAAATAACGGCGATTGGGGAACCAGGGCGGACGACGGGATTCTTCCGCGCAAAGTCCGTGCGGCCACGGACAAACTGTGGAGCGGTGTAGAAGGATACCGCAAGCTGACCGACTGGGCGATGGACCAAGGCGACGCCATTTTTGCGAAAAGCGCCTATGCGGAAAGTCTGGCCTCCTACATGAAGGCAAACGGGCTGAAACCCGCCGATATGGTAAACCAGTTTGGCGGCGAAACGGAGGCGGCGGTTCAGGCGCGCAATTACGCAGTTCTGGAGGCGCAGAAGGCGACCTACCGCGATGCATCCAAAGTGGCGACTGCATTAAGCAAATTCAGCAGAACCAACAAGGCGACTGCCCTGCTTACCGAAGGTATCCTGCCGTTCAAGAAAACGCCCATGAACGTGCTGAAGCGCGGATATGAATACAGCCCGGTCAGCTTCCTCACCACCTTTACCAAAGGCGCATACGACCTGAAAACAGGGAAGATTACCGCGACCGAGTGGATCGACAGGCTGGCTTCCGGGCTTTCCGGCACGGGGATTCTGGCGCTCGGGTGGGCGCTCACCAAATTAGGTGTCCTGACCGGCGGCGCGCTGGAGGACAAGAAAGAGCAGGAACTGAACGAGTTGCAGGGCGTGCAGAATTATTCCGTGGTGCTTCCCGGCGACATCTATTATGATGTGAGCTGGATGGCGCCGGTGTCGATCCCGCTGTTTATCGGTTCGGAGATTGCCAATATGCAGGAGCGGGAAGGCAGGGAAATCGGGATCACCGAATTCATGGACGCTGCGAACAAGCTCGCGGAACCGATGCTGGAAATGTCCATGCTGGACGGGCTGCAAAGCACGATACAGGCGGCGGGGTATTCCAACAGTCCAGTCGGTGCGATTGCGGGCAACGCGGTCGGCAGTTACTTCGGACAGGCGATCCCAACTATATTCGGACAGGCGGCGCGAACCATCGATCCGGTGCGGCGCGGTGTCTATGTGGACAAAAATGAGGACATGCCCGCAGCATTCCAGCGGTTCTTCCAAAGCAACATCAAGGCGAAGCTTCCGTTTGCCAATCAGAGTTTACAGCCACGGTTGGACGCATGGGGCAGGGAAAGCGCGCCGAAATCTTTGCCGCTGCGGGCGCTTGAGAACTTTGTTTCGCCGGGATATATCTCGATGGGGCAGACCACGCCAGCGGATAAGGCAGTGACAGAGCTTTACGCGGCGACCGGTGAAAACTCTATCCTGCCGTCCAAGGTTTCAAAATATGTGACCGTCGACGGGGAGAAGATCAACTACACCGGCGACCAGTACACGCAGATCCAGCGAAAACGCGGACAATCCGCGAATGAACTGATTGCCAAACTCGCGGAACTGCCGGTTTATCAGGAGCTTGACAATGCCGGGAGAGTGGACGCAATGGAGGATATTTATAAATACACCCGGCAGATGGCAATTGCGGATGTGATCCCAGGGTATGAGCCGGACACCTGGGTGACAGACGCTTACGAAGCCGAGAAATCCGGGCTGGAGCTTGCCTCTTATCTGGCGTGGCGCGCCTCCTACGGCGAACTGAAACCCGATAAGGATCGGAATGGGAAAACGACATACAGCGCATCCGACAAATTCCGGGATCTGCTGAATATGGACCGTTCCCTGACAGCGGCGCAGAAGGCGCGGCTTGAGCAGGACTTCACCGGCGCGGACAATCCTAGGGATTACAGCAGCGGAAACGCCTTCGTTCTCTCGGGACTGACCGACAGCCAGCAGGAGAAATATTCCGGGCGGCTGGCGAAAACCCTCACGCCGCAGGAATACGCGAAGGCATTAAAAGCGATAGGCGGATCGGTCAGGGATAAAAAGACCGGGAAGGCCCGACAGAAAAACAGGCAGGAGAAGATCGATTCGCTTGTGGCCGCTGGTTACAGCAGGCAGAGGGCGGCGCAGATCTATAACCTTGTGAAGTGAAAAAGGCGGGGCAGGGTATTCCTGCCTCGCCAAAGTTTTACAGCATAATCATTAATATGGTAAGTATAATATAGACACTTCGCCAAATGTATTCTAAATATATGGTAATATTATGCAATTTAAGATATAATTTAGATCACATACGGTGGAGGTGAATGGCATGGATTCTGTTCAACAATCATATAGATTTACATTTAAGTTTGAAGGAGAAGGGCATGCTGTACCCTTGGATACGCTTTGTTCCGTATTGACACAATTCAATAAGTTATCTATCCATGCTGAAAAGAATGTAAAATGTCAATATTCCGTTATTGCTCATGAGCCTGGTAGCTTCGAAGTGGAATTACTTGCAAACGCTGTAATCCCAACAACTATGTTCGTCCAGCAGAATCTTAATTATATTTTAGAAAAGCTTAAAACTATAAAGGAATGGATAGAAGTAAAGCGTTTTTTATTGGGCCAAAAACCTCAAGAGACATCTAGAGACGGATCACAAGTTCAGGTTACTAATGCGAAAGGGGATGTGATGGTGACAAGTATATCGGGATTGCAAGTTTTGAATAACGCAAGTATTTCAAACTCAATAATTGTATTAGGACGTTCTTTGGCCGATGGTGATTTGCAAGGATTCCAGATGCTTGATGAAGAAAGGCTCCCCCTTTTAAAAGTTGACAAAGGCGAAATTCCTTATTTGGCTGCGGGGAATATTCGATCTGATGAAGAGAACATAACTGTTCAGGTTCAAAAAAAAGCAAAGCTTCTAGTGAGAAAATTTATAGCCGTGGGAAACGAACGCTGGGAATTCACTTATATAAAATCGTTTAAAGCAAGAATACTTGATGACGATTGGCTTAAGGCATACCAAGGGGGAAGGATCGAGTGCAGAGGCGGCTCCAGCTTGCTCGCCGATTTGCGTGCTGAATTTCAAAATGACGAAGATGGACTGCCAATAGATTCCACTGCTAAATATTTTGTAACAAAAGTGCACGCAGTAATTCCCCCTGATAATGAAGAATATGAAGAAAAAGATCAACAGATTATTGCCTGAATCTATATAATAATCTAAATATAAAAGCTGTGCGGGCAAACCCTACAAGGATTCGATATATAATATAAGGATACCCTCCATCCGAGGCGGCCTTCTTTACGCAAAAATGCCACTCTTACAAAAGAGTGGCATTTATCGTTTCAAACTATTTTATGTAACTTAAATAGATATTGAGAGACATCAAAAGGGGACAAAAATCACAAATGAAAGCAGTTATTTTTTGAATATTTTCTATTTGATTGCTTGAATGCCGAGATATAAGGCCACAAAAGGATAGCAATGGAGGCACGCAAAGAGCAAAAGTAATTATTAAAATGACCCATCGTAAAATACTTATTGAAAGAAAGTGGCAGATTAGCGTAGCAATAAAATAGACTAATCCAGTAGAAAAAAGATTGTTACCGTCATTAACGATTTCTTCTTTAAAATGCATTGAATAAACAGATGATATATCATATCGCTTTATTACTATTGCATGAATTATTATAATTAAGAGCCATGATATGATCCACATCCAAAATATTTGTAATTTCATAGTATCCTCCTTATCCACTTTCTCTTACTGTATATGGATATGAGAGTGGATCATGTCGATTTTTGTCGGTTCTCCTTATCTTTTATAATAGGTTTCATTATAGCTTGCCGCAATAGCACATATCACAAGCTGCATATATCAAGAAATAAATGTCTTGTCAGATAGTCAATTGAACACATTGGAAAATTACGGTATTCTTAACCTCAGAGGGGGTGCCGAATATTGTATATTCTTGTCGTAATTGGTCGGAACATAAAATTTTACAGGGATAAGTTTGAAATCACGCAGGAAGAACTCGCATTCCGAGCTGATGTCAGCGTATCATACCTATGCAAACTGGAAAACGGAAAGCAGAATGTAACGGTAGATATCCTCGACCGGATTGCCTGTGGCCTTGGTATTTTTACCTATCAGCTTTTCATGGAAAGTATGGAGGACACTGGAAACATCAGCGAGATGACCAATGCAAGAATGGCCCGATACAAGGATCGGATCGATTCTATGCCTCCTGGTCAACAAAAGAAAACAATTCAGCTAATGGATGTAGTTACCTCTTTAACATGGAATGTACGAGAGGACGAAGAAGTTAAGTAATGCAAAGCGGAAATAAAGTCTCCCTTTCCCAGATCCGCGTGCATATATACCAAAAGGCGGGGTGAGCTTTTGCTTTCCCGCCTTTCTTTTTATTGCATCGATATTTACAATAGGGTACAATAAACAGAAGGCTATTTTTATCATAGCCTTATTTTGTGTTACCTCTTTGCACTTGATAGACTCTATTTCTTTATCCATATCATATCACTATCTAGGGATAGATTTCAATCGGCAAAACGTACAAAAATCTAGGGATAGATAAAGCTGAAATTGGAGGCGGATTATGGCAAAGACAGCAAAACAACAGGAAGCGGCCAATAAATATTTAAAAGAAAATGTGGAAGAGATAAAAGTATATGTCCCAAAGGGACAAAGAGAAATTATCAAGGAGTTTGCCAGACAGCACGGGGAGAGTACCAATAGCTTTATAAACCGCATCATTCGAGAAGCGATGAAAAAGGAAACTCAATAGATTAATCGGGGCTGAATTACTCAGCCCCGATTGCCTTATTCCATATAGGTTCTGGTGGCCTCTACGCCAACCGCTAAACCATGCATGAAAGCGATTCGGTGACAGATAACCCCAAAGTGTTTCATGATTTCTTCCGGCGATGCATTCGTTGGTGGGGATGGCATCTGTTGGACAATCAGTGGAAAGTCTGTTTCAAAATCCTCTCGGATAATTCTGGCGAGTTTTTCAGTCAACTCCGTCATGGTCTGTATCCTCCTTTAGTAATTCGTAAGGCTTCACATCAAGCGCTTTGGCAATTCCCACAATGCTTTGCAGTGTCGGATTGCCATTGCCATTTTCAATCCGGTTCAGCGACTTGACGCTGAGATCGGAATGGTACGCTAGATGCTCTTGACTTAGATGTTTCTCCTGCCTTAATTGCTTGATTTTACTCCCTAAGATGTCATTGGCATACACGTTATTCCCGTCCTTAATCTGTATTTTTAACACATATCAAGGACTATGGAGATGCACCAGAAGGATATTCACGCATGATGTCACCCTTTCGGTGACACCTACACTCATAAAGAATGATTTATTCGGTACCTGTGTCGTAAAACTGTCGTATTAGTCGAATAAACCTGCATTATAAGCGGAATAATTCAGCACTTTGACTGCTGCATTCGCTGGTTCGAATCCAGCTGGCCCAGCCAGACAACCCCCGCACGTATCGCGTGCGGGGGTTGTTTTTTGATGGCGCAGGCCTTTCAGCATTTTTTTGCGGACACCAGCAGCATCATCGGGCGGCGCAGTTCGTCGCGCATGCCGGGTACGGCGTCAAGCAGGCGTTCGTCCGGCTTGGGCTCCACGATCTCCCGGATAGAAAAGCCGCGGCGCAGCAAAGTGTTAAGATAGGTGGATAGGGTTTTGTGATATTTAGGAACCTCCTCCCCCAGAAAAACTGCTTTGCGCCCGCCTTCCGAAAAATAGCGGTCCACCGGCCAATACGCGGGTTTTCCCTGTCCGTCATAAATCCAGTCCTGGCTGCCGTAAGCGGTAAAAACTGGATGCTCGACCGAAAAGACAAACGCTCCGCCCGCGCCTAGGAACGCATATACTTTCCCACAGATGAGGTCAAAATCGGGCGTGTAGTGAAACGCCAGGGAACTCAGGACGATGTCAAAGCTGCCCGGCGCATAGTCGAGATCTTCCATGGCAACCTGCCGGTAGGAAACAGTCGGGGACTTGGTTTTCTCCCGGGCGACGGCGAGCATTTTTTCGGAGATATCCGTCCCGACCACCTGGCTGGCGCCGTGCTCGGCGGCATAAATGCAGTGCCAGCCGAATCCGCAGCCGATGTCCAACACTCGCTTTCCGGAAAAGTCCGGCAGCATCCGCTTCAGCTCATGCCATTCACCGGCAGCGCTGAGCCCTTCCACCGAACGGGGGAACCGGCTGTATTTTTCAAAAAATGTATCGCTGTCATATGGATTTTCCTTCATGATTGGCACTCCTTCATAAATAAAACCGGATGGATGGCGTTATCCATCCGGTTTTGCGTGGTATCTTTCGATTGGCCGGGTTCCAAACAGTGGATTATCGCGATTCATGTTTGAAAGCGGAGTTTTTCCCGCTGGGACACAAGGCCGGGATATCCTTTCTCCGCGTAGTTTATCACAAAGGCTGCCGCAGCGTCAACGGACAAGAAGGGGAGCCCCATATGGGGCTCCCCTTCCGGATGTTCTGCTCGTCATATTTATGCGCTTTTAGATGCCTGCCTGGCACATTCGGGCGCGTTCGGGCCGAGTGCGTCCAGGATATGCCGGAGCACCGCATCGCGCGGGATTCCCAGTGCGATGGCGAGCTCGCCACAAAGCAATTCCTCGGCACGCTTCCGGTAGTGTTCATCGATCCTGCCGGGCTTTTTCCCATGCTTTTCCGCCGCCTGGTTCTTCTGGTAAATTGTTTTGATCAGCCGGATAAGGTCCCCGCAGTCATGTGTCTGGATGGCGGACTGGTAATGCTCCGAAAGTATCTGCTGATTTTTGGCGCCGGGGTTCCCCGCGGAATCTTCCCGAATGGAGGGGATCTCCCGGATGAGCTGTTCCGCCTCGGATTTGGAAATGACCGGGCGCATGAATACTTTGGTATCCACAGGGGTGTAGATCACTTCGGTTCCATAGGCCGGAACAAGGGTATAATAGGACTTGTTCGGATCGGCATAGGAGGCGTCCGGGCGTCCGATCGCGGCGATTCTGCAGACACCGCTGGTGCCATAGATGATGTAATTTCCAACCTGATACATCTTTGTCCCCCGATCAATTGAGATAGCTGCCACAGCTGTAGGAATTGTACTGCTTGCCGACCTTGACCAGGATTGACCCGTCAGGCAAGGTCAGCTCCTCCCGGATTTTATATTTGACGCGGCGGCGCTCCAAGGTCATCTTGTAGTTTTCCAAATCTTTTTTCACCAGCTCGGCCGCTTCAGAATGTGGGAGGTCTTCTTTGAGCGCAAAGTGAATGGTCTGTTCCAAACAGGCGTGCTGAATTCTTTTCATGGGAATCCTCCTTTTCTGTTATTTTTATTTTACCATTAAAAAAAGCTCCGCCGCAAACGGAAATCCTTTCACATGCGAAAATTCGTGTATTTCGCGCAGGATAGGCGGGGATTTATTTTGTACAAAATGAGCAGATCGGAACAGCTTCGGGCACGGTAAATGGAAAACCGGGAAAAAGAACCCTCCGCCGCCGCTCCACATAGGATGAAAGGAACCATAATGGGAGGGATTTATGATGATCTATGTGAAATCCACAGATGGAGTTAAGATAGCAACTTATGATTTAAATCCAAAGGGGAACGAAACGGTATTCCTGGTACATGGATGGCCGCTTTCACACAAAATGTATGAATACCAGGAGCAGCTCCTGGTGAACCGGGGCTACCGGGTCGTGGAGATTGACCTGCGGGGCTTCGGCGCGTCCGATGTCCCGGCGGATGGTTACAACTACGACCGGATGGCTGAGGATATCTACAACGTTGTCTGCGCGCTGAAGCTGAAAAGCTTTGTGCTGGTCGGCTTCTCGATGGGCGGCGCGATTGTCCTGCGCTACATGCGCAGGTTTCACGGATACGGTGTCAAAAAACTGATTTTACTCGCGGCCGCCGCGCCTAGCTGGACCCAGCGGCCGGGATTTCCTTACGGACTGAGCCGGGAGTATGTGAATGGTCTCATCGAGCAGGCCGCGTCCGACCGGCCGCAGCTTGCCCACACCTTCAGCCATGAACAGCTGTTTGCGAGCCCGCAGAGCGAAGCGGTAAAAGACTGGTTCGAGGATATCTCCCTTTCCGCGTCCGGCATCGGCACTGTTTCGGCGGCGGTTGCCCTGCGTGACGAGGACGGAAGGCAGGACCTTGCTTTCGTAAAAGTGCCAACGGTGATCATCCACGGCGCCAAGGATGTGGTCGTTTCGTCCGAGCTCGCCAGGGCGCAGCACGCCGGAATCGCCGGCTCGCGGCTCTGTACGCTTGCGGACAGCGGACACGGCATTGTTTACGACGAGTTGTGCCGGTTTAACCAGGTCTTTTTGGAGGCGCTGCGGTAAGGCGGCGGAAAAATTTTAAAAAGCCGTCCCGCGCGAAATACGCGAGGGACGGCTTTTTTGCTGGAATCCAGTGCAATAAAAATATTGATTTTAGACAGCGCAGAATGGTATCATAGAAAAAACGATGAAGTCACCTGCATTGTGAAAATTGGACGAGGGGCTGCAAAATGGAAAATAAGGCGTATGAAAAGGTCATCCTGCACATCAAGGGACGGATACTGGAAGGCTCCCTGCGGCAGGGGGAGAAGCTCCCGCCCGAGCGGGAACTGGCCGAGCAGCTCGGCGTGGGGCGCAATTCGGTGCGGGAAGCGCTGCGCACGCTCGAAATCATTGGCGTGATCTCCAGCACCCAAGGCGCTGGAAATTTCGTTTCGGCCAGTTTTGAAAAGAGCCTGGTCGAGCTGATGACCATGATGTTCCTTTTGCAGAAAACCGACTACCGTCAGATCAGTGAGCTGCGGCAGGGGATCGAAACGCAGGCGGCGCTGCTCGCGCTCGAACGGATTGACGCGCCTACGGTCACACGGCTTTCAGAGATCGCCGGGGCGCTCGGCGCGGGCGGCAGCGAGGAACGCAACGTTGTGCTGGATAAGCAGCTGCACTACACGATCGCGCAGGCCTCGGGCAACCAGCTGATCGTCGAGATCTTGCAGGCGCTTTCGGATGTGATGGATCTCTTTATCAGCGATCTGCGCCGGGAAATCCTCACGAGCGATCTGAGCCGCGACCAGCTCCAGCATTCCCACGAGGGGATGGTGCGCGGGCTTTTGCTGCGCGACCGTCAGATTCTCCTGCAGGCAATTGGGGAGCATTTCCGACTGATCACGGAGCATCTGTAAGGGAATAGGCGAATACATTGACCGGTTCGGCAAAGAACCGGTCTTTTTATTGGATGGTTTTCATAAAATTTTAGCGGTCAAACAAAAAAGAATGGACATTGCGCTGAGCGAGGTGTATGATATAAAAAATGGAAATTGGTGTGACCAATTGCGTGTGTGTAGAAAAGTTTTGTCCAAAGTGGTAGCACCAATTTGGATGGTGTGAAAGGAGCGGTTCCCATGAAGATCTTGGTGTGCATCAAACAGGTGCCCCAGACCAACAAGGTCGAGGTGGACCCGGTGACCGGTGTGCTCAGGCGCGACGGCGCCGACGCAAAGATGAACCCTTACGACCTCTATGCGCTTGAGACGGCGCTGCGCCTGCGGGAGGAACTGGGCGGCACGGTGGAGGTCCTGACAATGGGCCCGCCGCAGGCCCAGGCGGTTATCCGGGAGGCCTATGCGATGGGCGCCGACGCGGGCGCGCTTGTTTCTGACCGGCGGTTTGGCGGCGCGGATGTGCTCGCGACCAGTTATACGCTTTCACAGGCCATCCGCAGGCTTGGGCAGTTCGACCTCATTCTCTGCGGCAAGCAGACGACTGACGGCGACACCGCGCAGGTGGGGCCGGAAGTGTCCGAATGGCTCGGTATGCCGAGTGTGGCGAATGTGCGGCGGATTCCCGCCTGTGATGAAACGGGGGTCACCGTCGAGATGGAGGTTCCCGGCGCGATCGAAACGGTCCGGGTGCCCTTCCCATGCCTGCTTTCGGTCGACAAGGACATCTACCAGCCCCGTCTGCCTTCCTTTGTGAAAAAGCACGAGAGCAGGCAGCGTCCGGTGACGATGCTGTCGCTTGGCGATATGGAGGACCGGGACCCCCGCCATTACGGCCTGGACGGC
Source organism: Anaerotruncus rubiinfantis (assembly GCF_900078395.1). NCBI lineage: Bacteria > Bacillati > Bacillota > Clostridia > Eubacteriales > Oscillospiraceae > Anaerotruncus > Anaerotruncus rubiinfantis. The sequence continues at coordinate 163,112 of NZ_FKLA01000008.1, forward strand.
TCGCCCACCCAGGTGCAGCGGATCTTCCCTCCAGAGGCAAACGACCACCGGGAGCTTTGGAAGGACACCGGCGCGGCGCTTTGTGAACGGCTGTTCGAAAAGCTGCGGGAAGAAAAATTTATTTAAAAGGAGGGATCGGGAATGGCAAGGCTGGTCATCGACCACAACAAGGTAACGGATGTGGAGGCGTTTTTGAAACTCTGCCCCTTCGGCGCGCTTGAAGCGCGCGAGGGACGCATTGAGGCGAACGCCGCATGTAAACTCTGCAAGCTCTGCATCAAAAACGGCCCGCCCGGCGCCGCGTTCCTGCTGGAGGAGCAGGAGACGCCGAAAGCGGATAAAGCGAGCTGGAACGGCATCGCGGTCTACGTAGACCATAACGGCGGGGATATCCATCCGGTCACCTTCGAACTGATCGGCAAGGCGCGGGAGCTGGCCGAGAAGGTTCATCAGCCGGTGTTCGCGGTCTTTCTGGGCAGCGGGATCACCTCAAAGGCAAAGGAACTGCTGCACTATGGGGTGGATGAGGTTTACGTCTACGACCATCCGGCGCTCGGACGCTTCCGGATCGAAGCATACGCCGGCGCGTTTGAAACGTTCATCAAGCGGGTGCGGCCTTCGTCGATCCTGGTCGGCGCAACCACCGTCGGTCGGCAGCTCGCCCCGCGGGTCGCGGCGCGGATGCGCACTGGCCTGACCGCCGACTGCACCGTGCTCGATATCCGGGAGAATACCGATCTTGTGCAGATCCGCCCGGCGTTCGGCGGCAATATCATGGCGCAGATCCTCACCCCGAACCACCGTCCGCAGATGGCGACGGTGCGCTACAAGGTGATGAACGCGCCCGAACGCAGCGAAGCCGAAAGCGGCCGGATCATCTCCTGCGCCGCGCCGGAGGAGTGCCTCCAGAGCGCGGTGGAGGTGCTCGGTGTGGCCCCGAAGCCCCCGGAGCAGTATATCGAAGCAGCCGACGTGCTGGTTGCGGCTGGCCGCGGGGTCAAGAAACCGGAGGATCTCTCGATGTTGGAGGAGCTCGCGGAGCTGCTCGGCGGACAGCTCGCCTGCACCCGCCCGATGGCCGAATGCGGCTGGGTGGAACCGAAACGGCAGGTCGGGCTTTCCGGGCGCACAGTGCGTCCGCGGCTGATCATCACCTGCGGGGTGTCGGGCGCAATCCAGTTTGTGGCCGGTATGCAGAACGCCGATACGATCATCGCGATCAACAAGGACGAAAAGGCGCCGATTTTCAAGGTGGCGCATTACGGGCTGGTGGGGGACCTCTATGAAATCCTGCCCGCACTCATCGCAAAAATCAAGGCGGAAAGGGGGATTGGAGCATGAGTTACAAAACTTTGGACGCGGCCGATATCGCATATCTGCAAACGCTGATCGGCGACGGTGAAAGGGTCCTGCTCGGGGACGGTATCAACGAGGAATACAGCCACGACGAACTTTCCGGCACCGAAAGTTATCCGGATGTCGTGATCCGGGCGTGCTCCACCGAGGAGGTTTCCGCCGTGATGCGGTACGCCTATGAACAGAATATCCCGGTCACACCGCGCGGCGCGGGTACCGGACTGGTCGGCGCATCGGTCGCGGTCGAACATGGGATCATGCTCGACCTGAGCCTGATGAACCGCTTCCTCGAACTGGACGGGGAGAACCTCACCCTGACAGTCGAGCCGGGCGTGCTGCTGATGGAGCTTTCCGCCTATGTGGAGGAGCGTGGCTTTTTCTATCCGCCCGACCCGGGCGAGAAATCCGCCACCATCGGCGGCAACATCTCCACCAACGCGGGCGGCATGCGCGCGGTCAAATACGGTGTGACCCGCGACTATGTGCGCGGGCTGGAGGTGGTGCTTCCGGATGGAACGGTTGTCACGCTTGGCGGCAAGGTGGTCAAGAACTCCTCCGGATACGCGCTCAAGGAGCTGATCATCGGCTCGGAAGGGACGCTTGGAATCGTGACCAAAGCGGTGCTGAAGCTGCTGCCGCTGCCGCAGAAAACGGTCAGCCTGCTGGTGCCGTTTCCATCGCTCGAACAGGCGATCGGCGCGGTGCCGAAGATCATCCAGTCCAAGGCGGTCCCGACCGCGATCGAGTTCATGGAGCGGGAGGTCATCCTTGACGCGGAGGAGTATCTCGGCAAGAAGTTTCCGGACCACTCGTCCGACGCTTATCTGCTGCTCAAATTCGACGGCGCGGACACGGCGGACATTGAGAAAAACTACGACGCGGTGGCCTGGCTCTGCCTGAAGGAGGGCGCGCTCGATGTGCTCATCTCGGATACCGAGGAGCGGGACGAATCTATCTGGAAGGCGCGCGGGGCGTTTCTCGAAGCGATCAAGAATTCCACCACCTACATGGATGAGGTGGACGTGGTGGTGCCGCGCGGCTGTGTAAACGAGCTGGTGGAATACATCCACCGGCTCCAGAAGGAGGCGGGTGTGCGCATCAAGAGCTTTGGTCACGCGGGCGACGGCAACCTGCACGCCTATATTCTCAAGGACGGCCTGCCGGACAGGGAATGGGAAGAGAAGATGTCCGGTGCGATGGAAAAGATCTATGCGAAAGCGCGGGCGCTTTCCGGGCAGGTATCGGGCGAGCATGGAATTGGCTATGCAAAGCGCGCCTATCTGAAAGAATCGCTTGACCCAGCGGTGCTTGGGCTGATGCGCGGGGTCAAGCGCGCGTTCGACCCGAAGAATATCCTGAACCCCCACAAGGTGTGCGAAGACTGACCGGCCATACGGCATAAAAAATCCCCCTGCATACGCAGGGGGATTTCTGTTATGGCCCATTCAGAAGCCGCTGTAACGTTTGAACTTACCGCGGACGGTGTCGTAATCGAGCCCCATTTCAGCCGCAGCCTGCGCCATGGCTTCCTGCTGGAGGTTCGACTGCCTGAGGTAAAGCTCCCGGCGGGTCTGTTTGAGATCGGCCAGCTGCTGTTTGGTGGCGACGATATCCCGTTCAATCTGTTCGATCTGCGCATTGGTGGTTTTGAGTTCTTCTTTCAGCTCCGGCATAAGAACATCTCCTTTCTGCCGGCTGGCCTGCATGCGTTTCTCTGTATTTTCATTATAGCATGGATGCAATTGAAAGAATATAATTTTTTTCAACAAATATAAGTAATTTTATAAAAAATGCTCAAAATCAAATGTCGACGCCAAGCACATTCTTGACGAGCAGTCCGACCACGAACGACAGCGCTGCAACGCCGAGGCTGATACAGGCCATCTCCAGAAAACGGCTTTTGAATTTGAGATCCTTGGCGACCGAGATGTAGTAGTTGAACAGGGCGATGATGAGCACGACGATCACCAACATGGTGCCCAGGGCGTAAAGATATTGGCTGGCTGGGAATATGAGATAGGGAAGCACCAGCAGCGCGACGGTGAGCAGATAGGCGATACCGGTGTAAATGCAGGATTTGAACGCGTCTGGCCGGCCTTCGCTTTTGGCGGAAAGGAATTCGCTCGAGGCCATCGACAGGGTTGCCGAGATGCCGGTGATGAGGCCCGAAAGAGCGATGATACGGGTGTTCTGCATTGCCAGGGTGAGTCCGGCGAGCGTACCGGTCAATTCAACCAGCGCGTCGTTGAGGCCCAGCACCATCGATCCAACATACCGCAGCCGTTCCTCGTCCAGCATCTCCATCAGCGCCTGCTCATGCGCATCCTCCTGCTCCCGGATCTGAACACTCTCCGGCACCTCTTCAGCCAGTTTGTCGTAACTGACCTGCGCGAGCGCCTCACCGTTTTCCATCATTTTGAGGGTGAAGGTGAACCCCAGCAGACTGGCCATCAGGCCGTGCCACCAGACCTTCAGCTTTTGCGGCTTCATCTCGAGCCCGCTGTAGGTTTTCCAGATTTCATAATGGCGCAGCTCTTCAGAACTCAGGCGCAGAAGGGTTTCCTTATTTTTGCCTTCCTTCATCCGGGAGGCAATTTTTTTATAAATTTCACTTTCGGTCAGCTCGTTTTGCTGCATTGTTTTGATAAAAGCCAAAGATTCTGCGGAAATTTCTTTGTTCCTGCCCATTTGTTGCACCTCGTTAACAGTTTGATCAGCTTCATCTTATCACATTTTTTGCTGCTATACAATGAAAAAAGGGGGGCCTGTGCGGCTTCCATCCGCACAGGCCCCCCAGGTTAAAAGGAAAGGCGTAATCGATTTTACATAAAAAAGCTTCCAAAGTCATTGGGCAGCAGCCCTTCCGCCTTGGCCCTTGCAACTTTGGCCGCATACGCGGAAGGGTCTTCGAAGAAACAGAGCATCGAGGAAATGCGGCTTTCCCTGCGCATAAAGCTGTTTTGGTTCAGATACATCAAGAAGTTGTTGTAGTAACTTTCCGAGATGATCCCGAGCTCCTTGAGCCGCAGCATAATATTTCTGCGCGCAATGCCGTATTTCTGTTTCGCGCGGTCGAGCTCCTCCTCCAGGATATGGCTGCGCCGTGTCCCAAATTCCTGTTCCACCAGCACCTTTGGGAACAAAAGCTCCCGGGCAAAATAGGACAGGACAGCAGCTTCCTCCTCCGGCTCGCAGATCAGATAGGCCCGCCCCAACTCCTGCAGCAGCAGCAAGCGGAATTCGTCCTGGAATGGGATCGGCGTATAAAAGAGGAATCGCAGGTCCCGGGAATGTTCGACGCCGGAGAAATTGATGTGCCCAAACGCGTACGGCAGAGAAAAGAGAAGCCAGTCGTGGCTCTCCAGCAGGTTGCAGACGCTGGGGATGGCGTAACTGCCAATGCCCCAGAGCCGGCGGACTTCGTCGCAGACGCTGCGGATTTCCCGGGGTTCGTCGAGATGCACACGGGTTTGGGTGTACGGCACGGGGTGCCGCTGATCGTTGAGCACGTCGATGACACTGAGGTAACGTTCCAGCTCGATCTGTACATAGGCCTTGAGTTCTGCCATCCGGGCTGCGGGGAGCGGTTCCAGAGTGGTGGAGATGACCGGGTCGAAATCCGCCCAGTCGTCCTGATGGAAAAATTCCACCGGCATCCCAAGGGCGGAGGACAGAGCGGAGATCGCTTGCGGGCTGAGAGCGGTTTTGCCGGTTTCGTAATTGGAGAGGGCCGCTTTCGTGATGGGGGCGGAAAGTTCGGTCATCCGCTCCGCAAGCTGTTGCAGGGAAAGGCTGTTGGCCTGTCGTGCCAGGCGGATTCGATTTGCAATCATAATATCCCGTTCCTATTATGTCTTTCGGATTTGTAAATTTCTCATGGATTACATCGCTTTCAACCGGGCGTCCGCGTTTATTATAGCATAGTTTCATCCGGTTTCACAAGCAAAAATGGGAATTCAATCGTATCTGCTTGCAAGATGTAGTATAAACAAAATAAAAAAATTTGTCAAATAGCAATTTTGCAAAAAAGGAGTCCTCTTCAGCGTTTTTTCTGATATTTGAGGGTGAAACATAGTTTCATTTAGCGTTTTATATAAAAAAGAATTAATTTTTTATAAAAATAAACGAATCCATATTTAATAACTTGACATTTATAAAAAATTAGTTTAGTTTTGAGCTAAGGGAAGCTTGCGGGCGTGCCGGATATAAGGCGCGGTCCGGCCGTGGGATTTTCCCTGTTGCAAAAACGTGAGGAGTGGCTCCATGGAAGGAAAAAAGCAAGTCTATTCAAAAGTGGAAAACAACGTAATGACCATTACGATCGACAACCCGGAGACCAAAAACGGTTTGACTTGGGAAGGGATTGGGCAGCTTGCGGATTGTTTTGAAATCCTAATCCGCGACGAAACTATCCGCGTCGCGGTCATCACCGGAAACGACAAATATTTCTACACCGGTGGACGGGTGGACCCCACAGTTCCCGGCGAGAAGGAAAAGTATGCGGATGCGATCGCACGCTACAGCTCCCTGGCGTCCAAGAATACAAAGCCATTGATCGCCGCGATTTCCGGCGACTGCCTGAAAGCGGGCATGGGGATGATCGCAAGCTGCGATTTTGCCATTGCGCGGGAAGGCGTGAAATTCGGTTTCCCTGAGATCCGCATGGGCGGCGTACCGATGATGGTCATGGTGGAAACGATCGACTGTATGCCGAAAAAACGCGCGCTGGAAGCATATCTCACCGGGTGGGATTTTTCGGCCGAGGACGCCTACATGATGGGGCTCGTCAACCGGGTCGTCCCCAAGGAGCAGTTTGGGGAAACGGTTGAGAAATTTGTCCGCGTGTTCCTGGACACGCCCTCCCCGTTGATCGAAATGACGAGAAGGGCCTATGAAACCCTGGCCGAGACACCGGATCCCAAAGAACGTGAGAAGTTTGCCATGGAGATGCTCCGTTCCGAGGTGCTGACCACCATGGCGAAAACCGAAACAGAATATAATGTATAGCCCGCACCAAAACAAATGGAAAAAGCGATCACAGCTTTTGTGATTGTTTGGATATGAAAGGAGCAAGAAAGATGAAAAAAACACTCGCGATGGTTCTTTGCCTGAGCATGATGCTGAGCGTTCTGGCTGGCTGCGGAAATTCCGGCGGCAGTGCGCCCGCAAGTTCCCAGTCCAATGCCCCCGCAAGCAGCGCGGCGTCCGGCTCTGCACCGGAAGCCCCGGCAGAGGAGGCAATTACCTTAAAGATGGGTTCCACCTCCCCGGTCGGCACCTTCCATGAGACAATTGCAAACACCTTTGCGCAGAAGGCGAACGAGGTTTCCGGCGGCCTGATCACCGTGAACGTGAACATGGGGGGCGTGCTGGGCAACACCCTGTCCCATTATTCGCAGATGGCACAGGGGGATCTCGATTTCTTCATGGCCGCGCTGGACACCTCCTCCGGTCTGAAGGAGGGCGGAGACATGGCTGTTGTTCTGGTCCCGTTCCTGTTTGATGATGAAACCCACTACAATAAATTCCTGGAGTCCGACCTGCTGGGCGGTATGGTTGGAAAGATCGAAAGCGCAAACGGCCTGAAATATCTGGGGGCGCTTTCCCGCCAGATGCCGCGCGGCCTTTCCACCACCAACACACCCGTCCGGTCGGTTGCGGATGTAAAGAATCTGAAGATCCGCACCCCGGAAGCGACCGCGATGACCACCATCTGGTCCGCCTGGGGCGCAAACCCGACCATCATCTCCGGCGGCGAGATGTACTCCGCCCTGCAGTCCGGTCTGGCCGACGGGCAGGACAACGATGTCATCAACACCTCCACCAGTGCGCTTTACGAAATCCAGAAATATTATATGGAACTCAATTACATCTATCAGAACCTGTTCCTGTGGGCTTCTGCCAAGACCTTCGGTGAACTGAGCGAACAGCAGCAGGCCTGGATCAACGAAGCGGTTGCCGCGACCTATGCCGCCATGGACCAGGAGCTGAACAGCATGTATGAGACCGAAAAGCAGAAGATGATCGACAACGGCATGGAATTCATTGATGCGGATCTGGATTCCTTCCGGGAGGCCACAGAAGCCGCTGTCGGCGAATTTGAAGGAACCCTCTACACTGCGGGTCTGTACGACGAGATCCGTGCTCTGGCAGGCTGAAAAGGGCCTTACATAAAGGTAATGGAAAACGGCGGACCGTCCGGGATGGCCGGCCGCCGTTTTCCGCATCTACATCGATTGAGGATTGATTTATGGAAAAGTATAGAAAAGTCCGCAAGGACATCTGCAATGTCTTCCGCTGGATTATGGCCGCCTGCCTGTTTGTGCTGGTGGTGCTTGCCACTGTGCAGGTGGTGACCCGGTATTTTGTGGCGGTGACCATCGTATGGGTGGAGGAGCTGTCCATCTACCTCATGACCTGGATGTGCGCGATCGGCGTCGCGTGGGTTTGGCTGGAAAATTGCAGCCACATCAAGATGGACGTTCTTGACAACATCCTTTCCCGCCGGACGATCCGCCTGATGGACGCGGGGATCGATATCGTCACCGCGGCTATGGGGTTTGCCACGGTAAAGATTGGCCTGCGCACCTGGCAGACGAATCACGGCATGGTCATGTCGGTGATCAATCTGGATGAAGGCAACCGGTACCTGCCGGTGATTGTGGGCGGCGCGCTTTTGCTGTTTGCCGCGCTTTATATGCTGGTTGAGCATATCTATCTTTTGACGAAAAAGGGGGAAAGCGAAGCATGATTATCAAAGCGGTGCTGCTGTTCGGGATCATGTTCCTGTTCTTGTGCCTGCGCTTCCCGGTATTCGCCTCCCTCGGAATGGCGGTTGCGGGCATCTTCTTTCTCTTCCCGGATTCTATCCCGGTGGCGGTCATCGGGCAGGGCCTCATCTCCGGGATGAACAGCTATAATTTCTGCGCCATCCTGTTTTACTTCCTGCTTGGGGAAGTGATGAACTACGGCGGCATGAGCGACCGTCTCGTCAATTTCGGCAAGGCGGCCATCGGACATATCCGCGGCAGCCTCAGCCATATCAACATTCTGGCTTCGGTGGTGTTTGCGGGGGTGTCTGGCAGCGCCACGGCCGATACCGCGGCCATCGGTTCGCTGATGATCCCGATGATGAAAAAGGATGGCTACGACGGTGAATACGCGGCGGCGGTCACCGGCGCGTCCTCCTGCATCGGGCCGATCATCCCGCCTTCCGGCGGCCTGGTCCTGATGGGGGTATACCTGTCCTGCTCGATCAACAAGCTGTTCCTGGGCGGCATGCTGCCAGGGCTTCTGATGGGCGCGTTCCAGCTTGTGGTCTCCTACATGATTTCGGTCAAGCGCAACTATCCCAAGGAAGCATGGCGCGGCTGGAAATACTTTTTCCAGACGGCGCGATCCTCCTTTTTCGCTTTTATGCTTCCGGCAATCGTCGTCTATTGCCTGGTCGCGGGGGTCGGCACAGTGATCGAGATCGGCGCGATCGCGGTGGTGTGCGCTGTGATCATCTCAAGCTTCATCTACCACGGCATGAATATAAAGCAGTTTATGAACTGTTTCGCGCGCGCTTCAATGATGGCGGCGAAGGTGCTTCCGTGCCTTGCGGTAGCGGGAGTGTTCACCTGGATCATCAGTTCGATCGGCGTTTCCAACGCATTGAAAACGCTGCTGATGGATGTCACCGACAGTCCGGTGGTGGCGCTGACACTGATCCTGCTGGTATTCTTCCTGTTTGGTATGATTCTTGATGTCAACGTCATCCAAATGGTCATCGTCCCAGCGATGGTGCCGATTGTCCGGGCGTTTGGGATTGATCCCATCCAGTTTGGCGTGGTGGGGATGCTGGTCTGCCAGATGGGACTTATCACGCCGCCGGTTGGGACGCTGATCTACATCACGGCCAGCATTGCGGACGCGAATCCTCTGAAGGTGGCGAAGGAACTGATGCCGTTCATCCTGGCGCTGATTGTGCTTGTGACCCTGATGATCCTGTTCCCGGGCATCACGACCTGGTTCCCGAACCTGATCTATTCGGCTTGACGGGGGGATACAATGCAGTATATGGGTAAATACGTCCCGCTGGGATGCACCGGTCTGAAGGTGTCAAGGATTGCCTTTGGCTGCGGCTTCCGGGGAATTTACGACGAAAATGAAGCGGCCAGCACCATACGGATGGCGATCGACTGCGGGGTGAACTTCATCGACTGCGCGAATATCTATAAGCTGCGCAGCGGTATCCATGCGGAGACCGCATTGGGAAAGGCGGTCCAAGGGCTTCGGGATAAGGTGATCATCACCTCCAAGTTCGGCGCGCAGATCGATGAACGCCACCCGACTTTGAATGGTTCGGGAGCGTCCCGGTACCACATGGTGCGGGCGGTGGAGGATTCACTCAGACGGTTCTCTACGGATTATATCGACGTATATCTCCTGCACATGCCGGACAGCGAAACGGCATACGAGGAAACAATGCGGGCGTTCGAGCAGCTCTGCCGTGACGGGAAGATCCGCTACGCGGGGCTCTGCAACCACAATGCCTGGCAGATCACTGCGATGCAGGAGATCCATAAACGGTATGGGGGATGCCCCATTTCGGTGATCCAGAACCCATATAACCTTTTGAACCGATCGGCGGAGGAGGAGCTTTTTCCGGCGGCGGCTTACGGACGGCTCGGCGTCATGGCCTACAGCCCGCTGGGGGCGGGGCTTTTGGGCGGAGCTTTTGCGGATGGACGGCCCGCGCCGGAAAAATCCACCTGGGGCTATGATCCCGTTTACAGGGAATATATGAAGCGGGTGTTCCCGGGACGCATTGCGCATATTGTGGATGCGGTGGCCGGTATGGCGCGGCGGTATGGCGTTTCCTCCGCGGTGATCGCAACCGCGTGGGTGCTGCAGAATTCGCAGGTGACCTGCGCCATCTCCGGCGCGGACACCATGGCGGAATTTGCTGATTCGCTCAAAGCCGCCTCGTTGGAGCTGCGCTCGGAGGACCGCGCCGAACTCGACCGTTTGAGCTACGGGATGCGGGAGGTCTTTTCCCACCCGGAGGTTCAGAAAAAGACCGCAGTCTATCAAGAAATGAAATCAGAGGAGTAATCGAGATGCTTTATGAGAATAATCAAACAAAAAAGGGCTTTCTGGAACTGATGGAGGAAGGCCCGCTGATGGCGCCGTGCGTCTATGACTGCGTATCCGCGCGCCTGGTGGAGAACGCGGGCTTCAAAGCCATGTGCCTGTCGGGCGGCGAGCTTGCCGCCAGCCTCTGTGGGTTCCCGGACATTGGCCTTGTGACGCTCGATGAACTGGTGGGGGCGGTGGAGCGGATCTCCTCCTGCACGAGCATCCCGATGATCGTCGACATCGATACCGGTTTCGGCAATGAGATCAATCTGATCCGCACCTGCAAACGGGTGGCGAAAGCGGGCGCCAAAGCGGTGCACCTGGAGGACCAGACCTTCCCGAAACGCTGTGGGCATCTGCGCGGTAAGGAGGTCATCCCGCACGAGGATTACATCAGCAAGGTGAAGGCTGCCGCCTACGCGTTGGAGGGAACCGGATGCGTGCTGATCGCGCGCACCGACTCCTATCATCTGCTCGGCAAAGAGGAGGCCATCAGCCGCTGCAACGACGCGATTGACGCGGGCGCGGCCATTACCTTTGTCGAAGGGACGGGTTCGATCGCGGACATCATCGAAATCGGACAGCGGGTCAAGGGCCCCAAGATGTTCGCGATGGCGTCGGCCGGTGCGAGCCCGAAGGTGAGCGTCGCGCAGCTGCACGGCTGGGGCTACGGCCTCATGACCATGCACTATGCCATGGCGGGCGCGCTGATGGGGATCGAGGAATACGGCAGGCTCTGCTATGAGGCGATGAGCGACATCCCGGTTACCGAGGACCCGCGCGTGGATTCAAGCCCGATCTATCTGTTTGAGCTCTTTGGACTGCACGAGTGGCTGAGACTCGGCAACCGGTTCAACAGCGCCATCAGCGACGCCGAGGAATTGGGAAAAGAGGACGAATGACAAACGATAAAGGCCCGGCAATCCCATGGGATTGCCGGGCCTTTTCACATTAAAAATATCAAACAGCCCCGAAGCTGCTGTCGAACCCGTCAAAATCGCCAAATCCGCTGAAATCGGAGGAACCGCTGTCGCCGGTGTCAAAGGGATACATGTCGTAGTCGCCGCCTTCCTGCAATTCATCAAGAAAGAAGAGCGGATCATCAAAGAGCTGGTCGCCCGGCTCCATCCCGAAGACTTCGGCGCCCTCCGGCGTGAGGTAGCCCTGGTTATCGATCTCGTAACGGTAGTCGAAGAGCTCTTCGCCGCTCAGGAAAAGGGAGAGCGGGAAATAGCTGAGTTCAGAGATCATCACCCCAAAAACGAACGGATCCTCCTCGTAAACACCTTCATGGGTGCGGCTGAACAAGCCGGAGACATAGATGTAAGCGCCGTCTGAAACGAGAGAATCCCGGTGAACAGTCACGGCGAACTCGTCATCGGGCCATAGCATGCTGGAAAGGGTTTCTTCCGCCGCCGGTACGAGAAAGTAATCATAAACCTCATCCACCGTATAGGAATAGGCGTTATCCCCGGCCTGACCCGGGAGATTCCAGTCGTCCGGGAGCGGTTCTGCCGGCTCGCTGATGGAAAATTCCGGCTCCACCGTGAGGTCGGGTTCCCGTTCGGGGGTGGCGCTGGCGAAGGAGAACAGACCGATGACCGCTGTCAGGATAAACGGAATCAGTGCGACCCCCGCGATGACCAGAGCGATCAGGCAGCCTTTGCGGCTGCCGTCGCCGCGGGTTTTATGCGGATTGTAATAGTCATAGCTCTGCTTGTGGCCGGGGCCGGAATAGCCCGCCGGAGCGCGGTAATAGTTTCCGCGCTCCTTCTCAAAAACACTCTGGTCGAATTCATCCGAGATATCGTACCGGTCGCGGTTCGCGTTGGCCTGTTCGTCACGTTTTTCCTGTTCGGCGCGCTCCCGGTTGCGGATACGTACGGTACAGATGGCGCAGGTGTCTGAAGTGGAGCTGCCCGGCAGCTCCTTGCCGCATTCAGAGCAGCGCTTTTTGGGCATGCCCGGCCGAATGCAGCCGTCATCCGGCTGTTCGGCCGGCGCAGCGGAGGGCGCGGATTCGCGGGGCTCATCGCCAGAGGGTTCCTCCTCGATCTTTACGCCGCAGTAGGAGCAGTAGACGCTGTCCTCGACAATCTCGCTGCCGCATTTTCTACAGAACATAGGTTACCCCTTCCTGCTTCCCGGCGCGGGAAGCGATCAATCATTCGGCCGGCCGACACAGAGCTGCAGCGCGACCTCGGCCGCGGTGGCGGCGTCGGGCGTATAACGGTCCGCGCCGATCGTATCGCAATAGGCTTGTGTGACCGGCGCACCGCCGATCATGACCTTGACCCGGTCTGCGAGCGGGGAGCTTTTCACAAGCGCAACCACGTTTTTCATCTCATTCATGGTGGTGGTCAGCAGCGCCGAGCAGGCGATGATCTGCGCCTGATGTTCCTCGGCGGCGGAAAGGTACTTTTCCGCGGACACGTCGACCCCGAGATCGATCACCTTGAGCCCTTTGCCTTCGAGCATCATCTTCACAAGGTTTTTGCCGATGTCGTGCAGGTCCCCTTTGACCGTTCCAATGACGACCGTGCCTTTATTCTCCATTCCGCCGCTGGCGAGCAGGGGCCGCAGCAGATCGATCCCCGCGTTCATGGCGCGCGCGGCGATGAGCACCTCGGGGATAAAGACCTGATTCAGCTTGAACTTTTCCCCGATGACATTCATCCCGGCGAGCAGGCCGCCGTCCAGAATCTCTTGCGGAGGAATCCCGGCTTCAATCGCTTTATTGACAGCATCTTTGACGGCGGGCGCGCGGCCCTGCTGCAGAAATTTACTGATTTCCTCCAAAATAGCGGACATGATTCTGCCTCCCTGTGGCCGGCCCTGGCCGGCTGTTTAAAACAACGTATCGCAAATGATACATATTTATACGTGCCAGCTTTCATCATACCTTATTTTCCTGTTTTTTTCAAGCGCCTGAAGGGAGCGGCAAAGGGGAAGAATCTTCCGGCATTTCCAGCGCGGCAGGCTTTTTTCCAGCGGCTGCAAGCGGGGGGAGGGGGATGTTTCCAATAATATGAAAGGACGGTAAAAAAATTGTGACATTCATAAAATGTTCACAACCAGCCGTTATCATGGTTGATGAGCCGCAAGGCGAACCAAGGAAAAGGAGGGCGATCAATGGAAAAACCTGCGGTCAAGATCCGAAAGACGACAGCAGGGAAAATGACAGAATCAAGCGGGATATTTGGAAAGCTGCTGTGGATGGCGTGTATGGCGGCCGCGGTGTTCCTGTTTTATGCCGTGGCCCCGGGTATGAAAGCCGAAGCCCGCGCTCAGGTTGTGCGGGAAACGCGCGCTGTAACATTCACGGAGAAGATCCCCTTTCGCACCGATTACATCGAACTGCCGAATTATTACCGCGGCTATACCGAACACGTCAGCGACGGTGTCATGGGTGAAAAGGAGACAACCTTCCAGGTGGTCTATGAAGGAGGCATCCCGGTGCGGATTGTCTCGGTCCAGTCAAGGGAACTGGCCAAGCCGGTCAACGAAGTGGTGCGGCGGGGTGCGAAGGTGCTCGAAAGCCGGACTGTGGACGGCGGCGCCTCGAAGGTATCCTTTGCAAACCCTCTCAAAGGGCGCGGATGGCTTTCCGCTGATTTTTATGACTATCATGGACACAACGGAATCGACATCGCAGCGCCACGCGGCACACCGGTCTATGCGGCCGCCGAAGGGAAAGTTTCGCTTGCCGGGTGGTATGGGGAATACGGCCGGTGCGTCATCATCGACCATGCGGATGGTTCCCAGACCCTGTACGGCCACAACAGCGCCCTGATGGTTTCCGCCGGGCAGACGGTGAAACAGGGCCAGAAGATCGCGGAAGTCGGCTCGACTGGGAATTCGACCGGGAACCACTTACATCTGGAGCTGCGGGTGGGCAGCCGTTTTTTGGACCCGCTCATATACTTAGACCAATAAAAATCGACCGCTGCTGGGAGCAGCGGTCGATTTTTTTATTTATTTTCCGATTTATTTTCCGAGGCGGCCTTTTTCTGGTTCTCGGAAACGATTTTGCGGAACAGCTCCATCGACTCACGGATATGGTACCGGCAGTAGGCGCCGGCCATCTCGGAATCACGCTGCTTGATCATCTGAAGCATCCGGTAATGGTAGGTGACGCCGATCTGGTACTTCTTGCGGTTGATTTCATGGGACAGGATGTTCTGGTGGGTGAGCATGCTGTCGCGCAGGTATTCCATGACCTTGGAAATGAACTGGTTTTTGCAGCCGCGCGCGATTTTCAGGTGGAATTCGTTGGCGAAATAATCGTAGCGCTCCTTATTTTTGTAATTTTGAAGCATCTGATAATAGCACTCCTCGAGATCGCGGATCTCCTCCTCGGTGGCGCGTTCGGCGAAGAGTTCGGTACAGTAGGAATCCATAATGTGTCGGAATTCCATCAGTTCCAGCATGTCCTCGGTCTTCATGAGAAAACAACGGATCCCTTCAAGCGAGACGTTGTCCGGATCTTCGACATAGGTGCCGGACCCCTTGACTTTTTTGAGGACGGAAATCGCGGAAAGGCTTGCAATTGCATCCCGGACGGCGATCCGGCTCACATCCAGATGGGCGCAGAACTCGCTTTCCGACCAGATTTTGTCCCCTGGCTTCCAAACGCCGGACTGGATATTGTTGATGATGTAATCGCTGACTTCCTGGCTCGCGTTGTTATTGTAAGACATACCGATACTCCTTTGCTTGCTGGATAAGCTTGGGCTGATTTGCAGTCCACATCAACCCAAGCTTATCATATCATAAATCTTGCCGCGCGTACAGAGTGCATCGAAATAATAATACAACTTTATTATAAAAGAAATATTACAGGCTGGCAATTGAAAGTTTGTACAGGAGATGGGCTGGGGTTTTGTGAAAACCCCATAAAATATGACATGTACACATGCGCAAGACCGCGATATACATAAATTTACCCTAAAAATCTTATAGGATGTGACAAAATAAGCGAAATTCGGTTGACTACAAAACAAAGTTATAATATTATTTACTTGAATAAGCGAGATGTAAAAACGTCAGCTTATATGATTAATTCCAAGAAGTAGATTAGGAGGATCATTATGAAAAAGAGAACCCTCGCAATCATCTGTACACTGGCCATGATGGTATCCCTCGCAGCCTGCGGAGGCAGCAGCGCGCCCGCTTCATCCGCCGCGCCGGCGGCGTCCACCGCTCCCGCGGCGAGCGCTCCCGCTGAGAGCGAAGCCCCGGCTGATGACGGCGAAACCTACACCCTGCTGTTCGGTCACACCCTCACCGAGCAGGACCCGTTCCACGGCGCGTACCTGAAATGGGCGGAAGCCGTCAGCGAGAAGACCAACGGCAAACTGGTCATCGATGTCTATCCAAACAGCCAGCTGGGTGTTGAGGAAGATGTCCTTGAGCAGATGAAACAGGGCACCAACGTTGGCTGGCAGACCGACGCCGCGCGTCTGGGTAACTATGTCAATGAATTCTCTGTCCTGCTTGCCCCGTATTTCCTCGAGAGCCTCGACGAAGTCAAGCAGCTGGTCGAAGGTTCCCCGACAATCGACGGCTGGGAGCAGAAACTGGAAGCCGACCACAACATCAAGGTTATCTCCTTCGCTTATGTCCAGGGCTACCGCAACATCTTCTCGAACAAGAAAGGCACCAGCCCTGCCGAACTCAAAGGCATGCAGATCCGCACCGCGGGCGCTCCGATCTGGGTCTCCGGCGTCAACTCCCTCGGATGCACCGCTGTTTCCCTTGCTTACGGTGAAATGTATAACGGCATCCAGACCAAGGTTGTCGACGGATGCGAGCTGCCGTACATCGCCGCGAACAACCTGAAAATTCAGGAAGTTGCGAAGTACATCCTTGAAACCCAGCACTTCTTCCAGAACAACTTCATGGTCTGCTCCGCTGAGTGGTTCGACGCTCTGCCGGAAGAGTACCAGAAGATCCTGACCGAGGAGTGCGACAAAGCGGGCCTCGAAGTTTCCGAACAGATGGCGAAAGACACCGACGCCGCAAAACAGGCCATGATCGACGCCGGCATGGAATATGTCCCGTATGAAGAGATGGACATCGCCGCGTTCAAAGAAGCCAGCAAGAAAGCCTACGAGGAACTGAACCTTATGGAAGCACGCGATGCGATCTTCGCGGAGCTTGGCCGCACAGCTTAAATGAACAATCGCTATCGCGCGAAAGAAAAGGGCGGAGAATATGAAGAAGTTTTACGAAGGTTTCTGTAAGGTGGAACTGGTTGTGGCGATTTTCGGCCTGGTGACCAGTGTTGCCGTCATCTTTATCTCGGCAATGTTGCGCACTCTTGGAAATCCGATCAACTGGGGAACCGACATTGCGCTGCTCCTGTTCACCTGGAGTACTTTCCTTGGCGCTGACATCGCTTTCCGGGCAGGAAAGCTGGTCAACGTGGATATCCTCTTCAACCGGATGGGCGGAAAGCCGCAAAAGGCATTGAAACTAGTCATTTACCTGATCTGCCTTGTATTTCTGATCGCGATGGTTTATCTGGGTGCAATCCAATCAGTAAAAACCTGGTATCGCGCATTCCAGGGAATTCCTTTCCTCAGCTACACTTGGGTTACCCTGAGCGTGCCGGTGTGTTGTGCGTCCATGGTGGTCACCACATTGATCAAAATGTATCACACGGTGAAAGACGAGGACGAACGCACAGTCTTTTGACATTTTTGAGTTGAAATGTTGCGGCAGGCCGGTCCCAACCGGCCTGCCGCAAGAAATGAAGAGGAGGAATTTGCTTGGTAGTAGTAGTGATTACCTTTATCATACTGCTTGCAATTGGAACACCCGTTGGATTTTCCATTGCGATCTCTGGAACGACTTTTTTCCTGCAGCATCCCGAATTCCCAATTACCACAATCGTTCAGCTGCCGATCTCCCAAACACAGAACATCACCCTGCTTGCGGTGCCGCTGTTTGTTTTCGCCGGCAGCCTGATGAACTCTTCCGGTATCACCGACCGGCTGATCAAGCTTTCCATGCTGCTGTGCGGACACATGCGCGGCGGTATGGCGCAGGTGAGCGTTGTGCTTTCCACTCTGATGGGCGGCGTTTCCGGCTCCTCGAACGCGGACGCGGCGATGGAATCCCGTATCCTGGGCCCTGAAATGAAACGCCAGGGTTACCCGGTGGGCTACACCGGGGCTGTCATCGGCTACACTTCATTGATCACCTCGACCATCCCGCCGGGAGTTGGTATGATCCTGTACGGCACGGTGGGTGAGGTTTCGATCGGACGGCTGTTCGCCGCAGGACTGGCGGCGGGCGTCCTCATGATGGTCATTCTGATGACCACCGTTTCGATCACTTCGCATATCCGCGGATTCAAACCCGCGCGTGAAAAGCGCGCGAGCTTCAAAGAGATCCTCTACTCCCTGGGCGACACCATCTGGGCGCTGATCTTCCCGATCCTGCTGCTGGTTGGTATCCGCATGGGACTGTTTACCCCGTCCGAAGTCGGCGCGTGCGCCTGTGTCTACGCGCTGGTGGTTGGATTCTTCATCTACAAAGAATTGACAATTCCAAAGCTGATTGCAACACTGAAAGAAGCGATTGTGGACGTCGGTGCGATCATGTTCATGATTTCGATGTCCGGTATCTTCGGTTACGGTATCCCGATCGACAAGATCCCGCAGAAGATCACCAACTTCATCACCGGGATCACTTCCGAGCCGATGGTCGTTATGGCGATCGTTGTTGTGTTCCTGCTTTTGTTCGGTATGTTCATGGAGGGCTCGGTCGTCATCCTGCTGCTCACTCCCATTCTGCTGCCGCTTATTAAGAACTTCGGATTTGACCCGATCTTTTTCGGTATCATTATGTCGGTTGTCGTCACCACCGGTATCCTGACCCCTCCGGTCGGCGTTGCGATGTACACGATATGCGGTGTGCTCGACTGTAAGATGCCGGAGTTCCTGAAGGAGAGTATTCCGTTTTTGGTCGCGGTGCTGATAGAGGTGGTCGTCCTGACGATATTCCCGGACATCATCCTGTGGGCGCCGAAACTGATGTACGGAACGTAACCCATTTGCCTTCACTTTTACGATAGGAGGATTACCGCTATGAAATATATTCCGCTTGGGAAAACCGGCATCGAGATTTCGGTGCTGGGCATGGGCGGGCATGAATACCTGCCAACCGGGAAATCCCGCGGCTTCAACGAGGATTTTTCGAAGAGCACCACACCTGGCGTGATCTTTGACGGTTTCGGCAACGAGAACCGGCTCAAAGTGCTCAAAGAGTCCTACGATCTTGGGATCAACTTTTACGACGTGACCCAGGATTCCGAGAAGGAAGCGCTCGGGCGCAACCTGAAGCAGATGCCCCCGCCGCGTGAAATTTACATCCAGACCCGCCCGGAGGGGATGGTTTACACCTATGACGAGAATAACGTCAAGATGGGCAACCTCGAGCTGCTGCGCGCCGAAGCGCAGCGCATCCTGAAGCTGTTGCAGCGGGACACCATTGACTTTTTCAACATCGCGCCGATGAAGTGCGCGTTTGACAACGATCCGGAATACCTCGAAAAACTCGGCCGCAACATCGCTGCCCTCAAGCAGGAAGGCCTCATCCGCTTTGCGTGTGCGGATACCTTCTCCGGTGAGGAAACCTATCTCAAAATGATCGAATCCGGTTATTTTGACGTGGTCTACATCAACTACAATTTTGCCGATTACCAGGCGAACCGCAAGGTCCTCAAAGCTGCAAAAGAGCAGGGGATGGGAGTTGTCGACCGCGAGGCCTATATGAAGGGCCAGCTGTTCCATATGGCCAAGGAAGCGGGAATCACTGAGACCGGCGCGCTGGCTGACGCCGCGCTGCGGTGGTGCCTGGCCCAGGATGGGATTGACATGGTTGTTTACGGCACGGGCAAGCCGCACCATCTGCGCAGCGCCGCGGAAGCGTTTGACAAGCCGTTCACCGAAGCGGATCAGAAACTGATCGGCCAGATCAAAACCACCAAACTTTATCAGGAATACGAATCGGCCAAGACCGCAGAGTTCCTGCAGAAGTGACCGGAAGAACGGAGCGTAATTATGGAAGAACTGTATCACAATGAAGTCAAGCGGAAACTGAAGGAAAAGGGCAAGGTTTCCGCGGCGTGGCTTCATATGGCAAGCAATGTCTCGGCTGAAATCATGGCAAACGCAGGGTTTGACGTTCTGGTGATCGATGTGGAGCATTCTCCTGTCGATTACCAGACGGTCCTCAGCATGTGCCAGGCGATCAAAGCCACGGGCGCCGCGCCGTTCGCGCGCGCGCCGTGGAACGATCTGATCTCCCTCAAGCGGATTATGGACTGCGGCGTCATGGGCGTTTCGGTCCCGTATGTCAACACCAAGGAAGAAGCGGTCGAAGCGGTTTCCCGCTGCAAGTATCCGCCGTTCGGCGTCCGCGGCATTGCGGGCAGCCCGCGCGCGGCCGGTTACGGAATGAACCGCGGACAATACCTGAGCCGCGCAAACGACGAGAACCTCGTGATGGTCGCGATCGAAACCCCGACCGGGATCGACAACCTCCCCGGCATCATGGAGGTGGAGGAGCTTGACGGCATCTTCATCGGCCCGATGGATCTCTCGACCTCGATGGGCAAGATGGGCCAGATAAACGATCCGGAGGTTCAAGCGGCCATCAAGCGGATTGAGGACATCGTCATCCCGTCGAAGAAATTCCTGGCCACTGTGGCCAACGACTTTGATGGGGCCAAGAAGCTTTATGACAAAGGCTACAACCTCATCATCATGATGTCGGATGTGGTGGATCTGTCGAAGCTGGCTAAAAAACGCGCGGATGAATTCCGGGCATGCTACGGGAAGTAAGGAGGAACGGATATGGCAATCAATGCACCCTCCCTGGCCAACTGCGACCTGCTTCATATGGGGGACCAGGTTGACCAGCTGATTGAAGGCGGCGTGGATTTTGTGCATATCGACCTTGCGGACGGGAATTATGTACCGAACATCCTGTTCCCGCTTTCCATTGTCAAAACCATCCATCAAAAATATCCCCAGCTCACGCTGGACGTCCACCTGATGGTGACCGACCCGTTCCAGTATGTCGAACGGATGGCGGCTGACGGCGCGGATTACCTGAGCTTCCATCTGGACAGCACCAATTTTTCCCGGCGGCTGTTAAAACGCATCCGCGACAATGGCATGAAGGCGGGCGTCATCATCAATCCTTCGCAGCCGATTTCACTTTTGGAGCCGCTGGTGCGCTTTTGCGATATGGTGGTTCTGATGTCGGTCGAACCGGGCTATGCCGGCCAGGTGTTCATGCCGGACGCCATCGGCAGGCTCGAAGAGCTGTGCGAGCTGCGCAGAAGCACCGGGACCGATTTTCTCATCTCGGTGGACGGCGCGATCGATTACCCCAATTCAGTACGGAGCGTCGAAATCGGCGCGGATATTCTGATTACAGGCGTTTATACGGTATTCAACCAGCCGGACGGCCTCGCGGTCGCCTGCAGGCGGTTCCAGAAGGAAATGGATCAGCACGCAATCAGATAGGAGGCATTCTGTCATGAAATTGCTTTCGTTGCCTCAGGACGAGGCGTTTATCAAAGACGTCATCTCTAAAATTGACTATTCCAACGCATTGATTCCAAATTGCACCCAGGAACTGCTCGAAAAAACCTGCGACGAAGCACTGCTTTATGGCTTTGCGGCAGTGGCGGTGTTCCCGGTCATGGGCGCGTATGTAGCCGAGCGGCTGAAGGGCTCCAAAGTTCATGCGCAGGTGGCGGTCGGTTTCCCGATGGGCAACCACATGACCGCGACCAAGCTGAAGGAGGCCGAGCTCGCGCTCGAATCGGGCGTCAATGAGATTGATATGGTGATGAACCTGCACAAGTTCTTCAGCGAGGACTATGCGTTCGTCGGGAATGAAGTGCGCCAGATGGCGGATTTGGCCGCCGGTTACGGTGTGGAAATCAAGCTGATCATCGAGACTGGCTATCTCACCGATGAGCAGAAGCTGACCGCAGGGCAGATTGCGGTCGATAACGGCGCAAAATTCATCAAGACCTGCACCGGTTTTGGCCCGGGGCGCGCCACGGTGCATGATATCGGACTCCTGCTGAATGCGTTCGGCGACAAGGTCAAAATCAAAGCGAGCGGCGGCATCGCCTCGCTCGACGATGCGGCAGGCTTTGTCGCGATGGGCGCAAGCCGAAGCGCGGGCCGCCACAATATCATCGACCAGCTCGAAAAGATGGGTTATAAGCCCTGAACATCTGCTGGGAAGGAGACCTCCATGGGCAAAAAAGACATGTTGGTCGTGAGCGCTCACGCGGCGGACTACTGTACCCGCGCGGGCGGCACGATCGCACGCTACATCCGGGACGGATGGAACGTCCACATCATTGCGCTCACTTATGGTTCGCGCGGGGAATCGGGCGACTACTGGCGCAACACCACCGGCGGTACGGTGGAGGAATGCTCTAAAATCCGTCACGAGGAATCTCAGGCGGCCGCGGATTTTCTGGGTGCCACAATCGAATTTTACGCTTATAACGATTATCCGCTGACCATGGATGAGGAACGCATCCGGCTGCTCACCAAGCGGATTCTGGAAATCCGGCCGGAACTGATCCTTACCCACTGGATCAGCGACCCGCTCAATCTGGATCATGAGATCACGGGAAAAGCGGTGGTACGCGCGCTCAGCAGCGCCGCGCAGATCGGGGCGTTCCCGGATACGCCGGCGCATTATTTCCCCAATGTCTATTTCTTTGAAAGCACCGTCCCGCATTCGGAGTTTAATGAGTTCCGTGCCGATACCTACATTGAGATCGACGACGTCTATGAAATCAAGATGCAGGCGGTCGCAAAGTTTGCCTGTCAGCCGCACCTGGGCGGATATTACACCCATTTTGCCACCCACAGAGGCTTTCAGGCCAAGGATTGGGCCAAACGTGGGATTCAGTATGCGGAAGGCTTCAAACGGTACCTCCCTTATGTGGGGACGCAGTTTCCTTTGACAAAACGGTAAACGCAGCAACAAAAGGAGTGAAAATCGATGCGAGAAAGCATTCACAAATATTTCAAAGTAGGAACGATCCAGTGGATGAGCCACCCTGGGCGTGAGCTTCTGGAAAGCCTGAAGACGATCGCATGCGACGAATTTTTCGATGCGGTGGAAGTGTGCAAAGTCGGGGATGACGAGACGCGCGCGAAAGCGAAGGCGCTTTTGGAGCAGAGCCACCTGAAGGTGTGCTATGGAGCGCAGCCGCGGCTGCTGGGGCCGAAGCTGAACCCGAACGACCTGGACGAAGAGGGGCGCAAAAAGGCGGAGGCCACCCTGATTGAAGCGGTGGACGAAGCGGAATACCTGGGTGCGAAAGGCATCGCGTTCCTGGCGGGCAAATGGGAGGCGGCGCATAAGGAGGAAGCGTATGCGCAGCTTCTGAAAACGACCCGCGCGGTGTGCGATTACGCGGAGGCAAAAGGCATGATGGTGGAGCTCGAGGTATTCGATTACGACATGGACAAAGCTGCGCTGATCGGGCCGGCGCCGCTGGCGGCGCGGTTCGCGGCGGATATGCGGCTGACGCACAGCAACTTCGGCCTGATGGTGGACCTGAGCCATTTCCCGACCACCTACGAGACGAGCAAATTCGTGGTGCGCACGCTGCGGCCGTACATCACGCATTTCCACATAGGGAACGCGGTGGTGAAGGAAGGATGCCCGGCATACGGAGACAAGCATCCGCGGTTCGGATTCCCGAACAGCGCGAACGACACGGAGGAGCTGGTGGATTTCTTCACGGTGCTGAAGGAAGAAGGCTTCTTCAACCCGGCCGACCCGTATGTGCTGTCGTTTGAGGTGTCGCCGTTTGGGGACGAGGACGCGGATATCATCCTTGCGAACACGAAGCGTGTGATCAACCGCGCGTGGGCAATGGTGGAAGACTGAGGCGTTTGCCGGATAAGGAGGAACTTTTATGAAAATCGTGATATTGGACGGCTACACCGAGAATCCGGGCGACCTTTCATGGGGGGAACTGGAAGCGCTCGGAGAACTGACGGTCTATGACCGGACGCCGGCGGAGAAGATCGCGGAGCGGATTGGGGACGCGGACGCGGTTTACACGAACAAAACCCCGATCAGCCGGGAGACGCTGGAGAAATGCCCGCATGTGAAGTTCATCGGGGTGCTGGCGACCGGCTACAACATCGTGGATGTTGGGGCGGCGAAAGAACGCGGGATACCGGTGTGCAACATCCCGACCTACGGGACCGACGCGGTGGGACAGTTCGCGATCGCGCTGCTTCTGGAAATCTGCCATCACATCGGGCACCACAACAAGGCGGTGCACGAGGGCAGATGGGAGCATAACGACGACTGGTGCTTCTGGGATTACCCGCTGATCGAGCTTGCGGGCAAAACGATGGGGATCATCGGGTTTGGGCGGATCGGTCAGGCGACGGGGCGGATCGCGAAGGCGCTGGGGATGAAGGTGATCGCGTACGATTCGTATCCGAATGAGAGCGGAAAAGCGCTGGCGGAATATGTGGATCTGGAAACGGTGCTGAAAACCTCGGATGTGATCGCGCTGCACTGCCCGCTGTTCCCGGAGACGCAGGGGATCATCAGCAGGGAAAACATCGCGAAGATGAAGGATGGGGTGATCATCCTGAACAACTCGCGGGGTCCGCTCATCGTGGAGCAGGACCTGGCGGACGCGTTAAACAGCGGGAAGGTTTACGCGGCGGGGCTGGATGTGGTATCGACCGAGCCGATCAAGGGGGACAACCCGCTTTTGGGGGCGAAGAACTGCATCATCACGCCGCACATCAGCTGGGCGCCCAAGGAGAGCCGCCAACGTCTGATGGATATCGCCGTCGACAACTTCCGGCAGTTCCTCGCGGGCAGACCGGTCAATGTTGTAAATCCGTAAAATTTCATTTCTTCCATGAAAAGCCCCGGTGCAAAGCACCGGGGCTTTTCTGCCGTTTCGGCGCATTTCTTTCGTGTAATCCTTGAATTTATGCCCAATAATCGATATAATATAAGGTATTGTACCAGCCTATTGGATTTGGAGGAAATAGAATGCGCAAGGAACTCGAAAAGGTCTACGACCCCAAGCAGGTTGAAGACCGAACCTATCAATTCTGGCTCGACGGGAACTATTTTCACGCCGAACGGGATCCCGATAAGGAGCCGTATACCATCGTCATCCCACCGCCAAACATCACCGGCCAGCTGCACATGGGACACGCACTCGACGAGACGCTGCAGGATATCCTGATCCGTTTTCGGCGGATGCAGGGCCGCGCCGCGCTCTGGCTGCCCGGCACCGACCACGCGTCGATCGCCACCGAGGCAAAAATCGTGGAGGCGATGCGTAAGGAAGGCCTCACCAAGGAGATGCTCGGCCGCGAAAAGTTTCTGGAGCGCGCATGGGAGTGGAAACGTGTATTCGGCGGCCGTATCATCGATCAGCTCAAGAAGCTCGGTTCCTCCTGTGACTGGGAGCGCGAACGCTTTACGCTGGACGAGGGCTGTTCCAAGGCGGTGCGCGAGGTTTTTGTGAATTTGTATAACAAGGGCCTCATCTACCGCGGCGAGCGGATCATCAACTGGTGCCCGCACTGCAAAACTTCAATCTCCGAAGCCGAAGTCAACTACTCCGAAAAGGACGGTTTCTTCTGGCATATCAACTACCCGATCGTCGGCACCGGAGAGGTGCTCGAAATTGCGACCACCCGACCGGAAACGATGCTCGGAGATACCGCCGTGGCGGTTCATCCGGACGACGAGCGCTACAAGCACCTGATTGGCAAGATGGTGTTGCTGCCGATCGTGAATAAAGAAATCCCGATTGTCGCGGACAGCTATGTCGAAATGGACTTCGGGACCGGCGTCGTGAAGATCACCCCGGCGCACGACCCGAACGACTTTGAGGTCGGCCTGCGCCACAACCTTCCGGTCATCAATGTGATGAACGAGGACGCCACCATCAACGAAAACGGCGGAAAATTTGCCGGCATGACCCGCGAAGAGT
Source organism: Anaerotruncus rubiinfantis (assembly GCF_900078395.1). Classification (NCBI taxonomy): domain Bacteria; kingdom Bacillati; phylum Bacillota; class Clostridia; order Eubacteriales; family Oscillospiraceae; genus Anaerotruncus; species Anaerotruncus rubiinfantis. The sequence goes on from NZ_FKLA01000008.1 coordinate 188,634, forward strand.
GCCGCAAGGCGATCATTGCGGAGCTGGAAGCGGGCGGTTACCTCAAAAGCGTCGAGCCTTACAAGCATAATGTCGGCGGCTGCTACCGCTGCGACACCACGATCGAGCCGCGGATCTCAAAACAGTGGTTCGTCAAGATGGAGCCCCTTGCGAAGCCCGCGAACGAAGCGGTGCGTTCCGGCAAAACCAAATTTGTCCCCGAACGCTTCGATAAAATCTACTTTAACTGGATGGATAACGTCAAGGACTGGTGCATTTCGCGTCAGCTCTGGTGGGGCCACCGGATTCCGGCCTGGTACTGCGACGACTGCGGGGAAATCACCGTGTCGAAAGAGGAACCGACCGCATGCGCCCACTGCGGCAGCGCGCATATCCATCAGGACCCCGACACGCTCGACACCTGGTTCTCTTCGGCGCTTTGGCCGTTCTCAACCCTGGGATGGCCGGACAATTCCGAGGATCTCAAATATTTTTACCCGACCAACACGTTGGTGACCGGCTACGACATCATCTTCTTCTGGGTCGCCCGCATGATCTTCTCGGGCATCGAGCACATGGGCGAAACGCCGTTCGACACGGTGCTGATCCATGGGCTTGTGCGCGACGCGCAGGGCCGCAAGATGAGCAAATCCCTTGGAAACGGCATCGATCCGCTCGAAGTCATCGACCAGTACGGCGCGGACGCGCTGCGCTTCACCCTTGCCACCGGCAACTCCCCGGGCAACGATATGCGCTTTTCGGACGAAAAGGTGAACGCCTCGCGCAACTTTGCCAACAAGCTCTGGAACGCTTCGCGGTTCATCCTGATGAACCTGTCCGACGCGGTCGAAAAGCCCGAACTGCCCGCCTCCCTCACGGTTGAGGACAAATGGGTGCTCAGCAAATATAACACCCTTGTCAAAGAGGTTACTGACAACCTCGACAAATTCGAGCTTGGCATGGCCGTCCAAAAGCTCTACGACTTCATCTGGGATATCTTCTGCGACTGGTATATCGAGCTTTGCAAGGCGCGGCTGGGCGCTGGCGGCGAAACGGCGCTGGCGGCGCAGCAGGTGCTGGTCTATGTCATGACGGGCATCCTCAAGCTTCTGCATCCGTTTATGCCGTTCATCACCGAGGAAATCTGGCAGGCGCTGCCGCATGAGGGCGAAAGCATCATGGTTTCGTCCTGGCCGGTTTACGACGAAGCGCTCAACTTTGCCACGGAGGAAGCGCAGTTTGAAATGGTCATGGCCGCCATCCGCGCGATCCGCAACCGCCGCGCGGAGATGAACGTGCCGCCTTCCAAAAAAGCCAGTATCTATATCGCGACCGACGAACCGGCTGTGTTTGAAGCGGGCGTCCCATTCTTCCTGCGGCTTGCGTCCGCATCGGAGGTGAAGGTGGCGGGAAGTTTTGAAATTCCGGGAGCGGTGCAGGTGATCACCGACGCGGCGCGCATCTTCATCCCGATGGACGAACTGATCGACCGGGAGAAGGAGATCGCCCGTCTGAACGCGGAAAAGGCCAAGGTGGAAAAGGAGATCGCCGCGGTGAACGGCAAACTCGCGAACCAGGGCTTTGTCGCGAAAGCGCCGGCGGCTGTGGTCGACGCGGAACGTGCCCGTCTCGCAAAAGCGCGGGAGCGCCTCGCAAAGATCGAAGAATCGATCGCGGCCTTTGGTTGACGGCTGGCGAGAAAATTTTGATTGAACTTTTTTAAAAGTTCATAAGGGCGCCGGGACAGTGTCCTCGGCCCGCGCTTCGCAAAGCGCGGAACGCCTGATTGTTCAAGCGTATTTGGGGGTATGGGGGGATTTGCAAGAGAAATCCCCCCATCCTTTTCTTTTCCGGCTCTATCGATGCCGCTTTCCAAAGGAGATGAACCCATGACCTACGAAGAAGCCCTCGCCTATATCCATTCACTGCCGCGTTTTCCGGACCTCGGCCCAATGCGCGCGCTTATGCGGATGCTCGAAAATCCTCAGGACGAGCTCAAAACGGTCCACATCGCCGGGACGAACGGCAAAGGCTCGACCGCCGCGATGACCGCGTCAATTCTGCGCGCCGCGGGCTATAAAACCGGCCTTTATATCTCCCCGTATATCATCGATTTCCGGGAGCGCATCCAGATCGACGGCGAGATGATCCCTAAAGAGGCGCTTGCCGCGCTCACCGAGGAACTCCGCCCGCTCTCAGAGCGGGCGGGCGGCCTCACAGAATTCGCCTTTGTCACCGCGCTTGCCTTTTTGTGGTTTTTGCGGCAGAAATGCGAAATTTGTGTGATCGAAGTGGGGCTTGGCGGCAGGCTGGATGCCACCAATGTCCTTAAAAAGCCGATGCTCAGCGTCATCACCAAGATCGGCATGGATCATACTGCGCTGCTCGGCGACACGGTGGAAGCGATTGCCCGCGAGAAATGCGGCATCATCAAACCGGGCGTGCGGACGGTGACCTGCGGCGGGCAGGACCCGGACGCGCTTGCCGTGATCTATGAGGAGGCAATGCTGCATGGGGACGGCACGGTCGTCCAGCCGAACAGGAGCGCTGTGGAAGGCCTGTACATGGAAATTTCCGGTTCGGATTTTATTTATAACGGATATCAGATTCATCTGCCGCTGCCGGGCGCCTACCAGATAGACAACGCCCTGACCGCAATCACCGTTGTGGACGAACTGTCCCGCTTTCCTGGTTTCAAAGGGGCGCACTGCTTTGCCGGGCAAGGCCTTGCTTCGGTGCGCTTTCCGGCGCGGATGGAACTGATGCAGCATGACCCGCCGGTATTTTTGGATGGTGCGCATAACCCGCAGGGGGCGGCGGCGCTGGCCCAGTCGCTTTCACTGCTTGGCAGCCGTCCCATCACGGCGGTGATGGGCATGCTCGCGGACAAGGACAGTTCCGGCGCGCTCGAAATTCTGCTGCCGTATTTTCGCAGGCTCATCTGTGTCACGCCGGAAAATTCCCGTGCGCTTTCGGGCGCAGAGCTTTCGCAGCGTGCGGCCGCGTTGGGCGCGGACGCCACCTCTTGCGAAAGTCTGCCTGCCGCGCTAAAACAGGCGATTGCGCAGGCCCGTGCGGAAGGCGGTGCGGCAGTGGTCTGCGGGTCGCTTTATCTGGCGTCTGCGGCGCGGCCGTATCTTTTGGAAAATAGCGGAGATTAATCCATTTTTTCGCAAAGTTTGACATGTTTTTTATCGGACAAGCTCTATCCTATAGGGGTAGGGCTTTTTCTTTTTACGAAAATTTCCGGGCAGCCGGAGAAGGGAAGTTGAATAGGGTATGAGCGTACAGATTGACATCGCCGATGAAATCCTGATTGCGCGGCTGATTGGTGACATCGATCATCACAGTGCAAAGGAGATGCGGGAAACGATCGACGAGGCGGTTACCCGCGCGCAGGTCCGGGAACTGGACCTTGATTTCAAGGATGTGACCTTTATGGATTCGTCCGGCATCGGGCTGGTGATGGGCCGCTATAAACTGATGCAGGAGCTGGGCGGTTCAGTGCATCTGGTGAATATTGCAAGCCATCTGAAAAAAGTCATGGTACTCGCGGGGCTTGACCGCCTCGCGGTGATGGAGAAAACCGAACGGCCAAAAGCCATGGCAAAAACCGGGGACAACGGAGGAAATGACGATGAAAGCAATTAATTCCATGAAACTGCAGTTTGAGGGACGTTCGGTCAACGAGGCGTTTTCACGCACCACCGTGGCGGCGTTTGTGGCACAGCTTGATCCGACGGTTGAGGAACTCTCGGATATTAAGACGGCAGTGAGCGAGGCGGTGACCAACTGCATTGTGCATGCTTACCGCGATAAGCTCGGCGTCGTGTACATATCCGCCAGCATCATGCCGCAGAGCCGTATTGTCATCAAAATCCGGGATAAAGGCTGCGGCATTCCCGACATTCCAAAAGCGATGGAACCACTTTATACCTCGGCTCCGGAAGAGGAACGCGCAGGACTCGGCTTTGCCGTGATGCAGAGCCTGATGGACAAGGTGAAGGTTGTTTCCAAAGAGGGAAAGGGGACGACGGTGACGCTGGAAAGGAGAATCCGCTGTAAGGAGGCATGAATCCAGTGATCGAATGCGCCGCGTCAAAACGCGAGCAGACCATCTCGCAGAATATCGGGCTGGTACACTCCTGTGCACACCGCTTCAAAGGAAGGGGAATTGAATACGACGATCTGTTCCAGGCGGGCTGTATGGGCCTCTGCAAGGCTGCGGATGCCTTCGATGAGGAACGGGGCGTACGGTTTTCCACCTATGCGGTGCCGGTCATCCTGGGTGAAATGCGCCGCCTGTTCCGGGATGGAGGAGCGGTCAAGGTATCCCGCTCGATCAAGGAGCTCTCCATGAAGATTGCCCGCCAGCGCGAAACGCTTTCCAATGTCCTTGGCCGGGAACCAAGCGTAAGCGAACTGTCTGAGGCGATGGATCTGCCCGAAGAACAGGTCGTGGAGGCTCTTTGCGCCTCGGCTCCGCCCATTTCCCTCACTGAAAGCGACGACGATGGCGGCGGGCAGATTGATCTGCCTGTTGATTCGCCCGAGGACCTCCTTTCGGATATTATTTCCCTCAAACAGGTGGTAGGCAGTCTGGAGCCAAACGACCGAAAACTGATCGTCCTGCGTTATTTTTCCGGTATGACTCAAGTGCAGACCGCTGCGAGACTTGGCATGACCCAGGTACAGGTTTCCAGACGTGAAAAGAAAATTCTCACCGCCCTGCGCGCCGAACTTACCGGCTAGCCGCGGCTGTTCGACCACGGCAAGGTACGGACGGCGCTGCCGCGACAGCAGCTTGAAGATCCATCCCACATTCGTTCTCCGCTTTTGGTGGCGGATTTGGAAGGGGGTGTGCCTGCGGCATTCATTTTGGTTTGAGCAAGAGCGGAACTCTGTTTGTCATTAAACTGAAAAAAGGTGGATGCGCCTGGAGAACGCATCCACCGCGCGGCGATGCCCAGCCGCACGAAAGAAGGACCGGACGCCAGTAGGCGTCCGGTCCTTTTACAGCCTTCGCGGAGAGGGCCGGTGAGCAATATCGAAAGCGGTAATAAGTAGGCGCGTTGTCACAGCCTTTGGCCTCAGGTCAGCCGCCCCCGGGGAAGGAATTTTCCTTCCCCGGATGAGCCAACTCTATCTGAAGCGGCAGGTCGTCATACGCAGGCTGTTCTGAGGGCTGTCGCCACCCTAATACTGCCGCCGCTTGTTGTTGCTTACAAACCCATACTATGCGGCGGCAGGCCCAGCGGCGACTCGGATGGAAAAGAGCGGTCTGGAGGTTTTCGAAAAGGACACCGGCATTTTTGAAAGCTTTCCGGATTTATGGGGAAAGGACCCGTAAATCTGCCTGAGAAAAAATTTTCCGTGTATGAACAGCATATGGGATGGGGAGATATTGATCGATGAGAAGCCCGTGATCCGAAAAGGGTTCCCGGGCGGATGGATGCATTTTATTTCGTCTTAGTTGCGGTCGGAATTAAAAAAGCGCTAATTCAGCAGTATCAGCAATCTTTTTTAAGTGAAAAACAAATACCCGCCGCAGAAATTTTTCATCATCCGGCTGAATGTTTTGGTGTGTTTCTGTTAATTCATATTCACCAACAAAACAATATTTCCGTTTTCTCTTCTCAAAAAGCAATAATGGTTTGCCCTGTTTCTTATGAGAGAGAACAGCCATATTCAAATCGTACATTTTGTTCTCTAAACTATCCTGATGACCATTTCTACCAATACCTGTGTACATACAAAATTCATATGAGCCTCGAGGATAGAAATAGTCCGAATAAAGCTCTTCCGCGTTTTTAAACAAGAGAATAGCATTTGTTTTGCTTGCTACGGTGATTCCACTTTGCGGATTTCCACCTAATAACTCACTGATTTCAGCCCTATTTATAAACTCGTTTCCTTGCTTTAGTAATAGATTTCCCATAATCATTCCCACTCTGTTCCAGGTTCGTTTTCATAGCTATTTTCAATGCTTTTTGGTGCTATCATTCGCAAAATTCCCGCTCAATTTCAGCAGTATTTTGATTGGCGGAAAATCCGTGTACTTTTCGTGTACCGCAATTTCACATGTCTCACAGGTACCATTGCTTCGTCACCAATGCTTTTGATCAATTCTATATGATCTCCGCTTGCTGTTTCAACTTACAATATTAGTGCTACCACACCAAGGCATGGGCTTTTATAAATGATGGCCCATGCCTTAATCTATAGAGTGTATTTTCATAATGTTTACAAATTGACGTTTTTAAGTTGCAACGAGAGTTTATTCGACCTGAATTACTTTCCAGCTAAATTCGTAATCCATGAAGCAGCCTTGGTTTAAATAGTCTGTATTTCTTCTGGACGAAACCATCCGCATGTCAATATTTTTTCAAATGCTTGATCAGTACGATCCACATAAATGACAATTGCCAAGCTATCAATTGCACGACTACAAGTCACATAGAGCAATCTTCTTGTACGATCAATTGTAGTTTCTTTTCCCTGTTGCAGATTCCTTTGATCCGCATCAGACATTTCTGCAATACCCAGAAGTTTTTCGTAATTAAAAGTTGTTCCTTGGGCCTCGTTATCGTCAATAATTGTCATCACACGTTCAAATTGCAATCCCTTAACTCCCTGATGCGTATCAAAGCCTTCCTTCCCTGAAATATAGCTATAATACTTTACGAAATGGGAAAAAGGAACTTGCATTGCTTTTTCCAATGCATCTATCCTTTCAGCCTGATCTTCCGGGTTTTCCTGCTGCCCCTGTATGTCATCTTCCCGTGCGAGTAAAACACTAATATCGCCAGGCAGATCAAAAAGGCCTTCTGCTTTAATAATTCTCAGAATTTCTATACATTTGGGATCATTTCCGTCATTCCATAAATTCAAAAGTTTCTTCGTACTCTCGTGAAGGCCTTTAAGATTTGTAGCAGTGAAACTGTGGTGCTTTACGCTGTTACGCACCAAAGGAGAATACTGCTTGATAAGTTGCATAACCGCAAAGTGATTATTTTCTTGGCACACCTTGAATAATGGAATAATAATTTTTGACAGCACCGAAATAGCAGACAATGAGCCATCACCTATGCCTTGCTTATATGAAGAAACTTTATATAGAGGATCAAAAAAGTCATCAAAGCCCAAACGTTTTGCTGCCATGTGGTGTTCAAGTGTTAAATATTTATTATTGCTAGAAGCCAGCCATTTAGGATCTCCTGTATATAAACTCATTTTTTCTTGAACAGCAGATTCTGTGGCTATACGATCCGCATTTCGCTCCGCAAGAAATAGTCGAACGATTCCTCCTGGCTTATCTTGGCGAGTGATTTGCTCAATTCCGTCAATTGGCCGCCTAATATCATTACACAGTGTCACAATTCTTTCTCGACTTCTATGATTCATCTTTTTACAAGGTTTAGCCCACTCCGATGGGACAAAATCTTGTATTCTTTCTTTCCCGTCAAGATAAATGCGCTGCATAATATCCCCCAACAGTCCCAGACAAAATTTTCCTCTATGAGTCTTTTCCAGGATTAGGAATGCATCCAACAATACTTTTTTAGTATCTTGACTCTCGTCAATAAGCAGAACCGGAAACCGATCCACTACAATGTCTTGAAAAGTTTGCTTAGTGCTCAAAAAAGCAGCACATATACGGAGTACTTCGTCATGATCCAAAGAATTCTTTTCGGTATTAACTCCATCTGGATTATAAATAAATTTTTTGATGCCGCTAAGCTTTTCTATCCGTTCACGATATGCTGCAATTTTCTTTTCTCTGTCTCGGTAGGTTTTGCTATTTTTACGCCCTGTTATCTGCTTTTGCTCATTTTCCTCAATTCGGTGAGACAAATCAGAATATAAAAACTCTTTTATATCTTGCGTATATGGTTGGATAAGAGTCCACGCAAAACTATGCAGGGTTGATATTTGAAATAAAGGGTTGTACTGTACTCTTCTTTTGATCTCATCACAAGCCGCATTTGTATATGTAATAACAGCAATGTTTCTTCTTAGTTCCATAAATCGTTGCCCATATTTACATAGCAAAAAGTCTAATGCATCGATAAGGCTTTTTGTCTTACCGCTACCTGCTCCAGCAAAAAGAAAAAAGCTTTGGGGCTTATCTTGGTCTAAACAAGTTCTGATTGTTTGATCAACTGCATCATCTCGCTGATCATCGTTCACAACATTATTGTCCGGCATCCCTTACGCCTCCCCTTCTGACGCAAAATCCCCGTCCTCCCTCTGAATCAGGGAATCTTCCAACCACTGCAAAGCCTCTGCAATGTATGAGGGAGGTACAATGTTTTGGGGATCTTTGTTATACAGCAATTGAAGCGCAAACTCTGCTTTATCAATGCCTTTCTGTCGTTTGTTATTTTCATCTTTTGCTCCATAAATCAATTTATATACACCTGTGGATATTTTATAAGCGTCTTCATCCTTGAAAATAGCTCTCAATTTTTTTATTGTTCCCAGACCTTTCAAGGTTTTGAACATATTAAAATTTTCATAGGCCAATGCATCTTCAAACGTATTGGGAATCAATTCATACTCTGAGCCATCAGAAAATTTAATTTTGACAGGAATTTGGTATGCTACTCCGATAAACGCATCTGGATTGTTCTCATATCTGACTTGCTTTTCCTCAAAAGAAGCGGCCCATAGTGTGTCGGCAGAGCTTTGCTTGGGAAGCCAATTAATAATTGTTTCATTCGTGGAAATTTGTCCTTTATTTCGTTGCGGCATAACGCTCTTTTTGCTTTTGGGATCTACAGTATCGATATCCGTTATAATGAGGCAGAAAATTCCCAATGTTTCAATCAACCCCCGTAACCTATGTGCATGTCGCCCGTTAATTTCCAATATTGAGATATATGTTTGATTTAGCTGGTTATAGTGGTGCTCGATAAAGTGAGGCAATAACATTCGCTCAGCAGCACCTTCAACCATTATGACCGCATCTGCAAAAAATAGGTCGCAGTGGGTAGTTTTCAAATATCGTGTAACAAATTTTGCAGTATCAGTTTTTGCTCCAAAAACAGTGTTTAAGTTCACAACTACGGTTGTTGGGAGTTTTGAGGAATTTCTTGTCCTTCTAAAATATCGCAGATTCTCGAACTTGCTTTCAAGAGCAATATAACTTGAATGCGTTGTTACCAGCAATTGTGTGTTATATATCTTTTTGTTTTTCAGCTTAGGATGATTCCGTAAGATTTTATATGCATTTTTAATGAACACTTGCTGTACTTGGGTATGTAAGTGAGCTTCTGGTTCTTCAATCAAAACCAAATGGATTGGCGGAATCACTTTAACTTCTTTGTCCTCGTCATCTGGATTATTCCTATTTCTATTCATCCAAGAGTCACGGAAGCTCATTAGCCTAAAGGACATAGAAATTAGATTTTGGTACCCTAATCCATTATATTTTTCTGGTAATGTATATGGAATTTCTTCGTTAGAAAAAAGAGGATATCGAATGGTTGTATTATGCGAAAGCACATCACCTGCTTTGGTTTTCGCTTCAACAATGATATTCGGGTTATATTTCCCAGGATAGCCAAATTGCGCAAGCTCTCTCATAGCTTTATGAAACTTTTTGGATATCTGTTGGTTGAAAACTTCACTTGCTCCTTGCAATTCTTTCAGTGCCTTCAAATCTGATGCAGATGGTTCGTGTTCTGGATCTAATTGTTTATCATAGTACGCTCTTAACTGATTGGAAAGTAAACTACTCTCTGCAGACTGTGCATCTTTATCGTCTTTGTCATCGCTATCATCAAGGCCGCGCTGCGCAGATATGATATCTACTCTAATTAATTTTTTAAAAGGATCAAAGTCCAACGGGGCTATATCTACCAGCATTGCTTGTGGCCGTGCAGTATCATCAGCACCGATATCTTGAATGTTTTCAGGATTTAAAATGTAGGCATTCATTGTAAACAACGACTGCATTTTCACACCCAAGAAATCGCAAAAATCGTTGGGCCATAATTTTAGACCATCTTTTCCACCATGTGCTTTCTGAAATGCTTCTGCAAAGTCGCCATAAAGTTTCTCATAATCCTTTGGTTCATATATGAGTCGAATTCCAATTTTCCCCTCTGTCCAGTCTAAAGTAGGAATAATTTCAGCAACATATCTAAGTTCATCTGCCTTAACATCTAGCCAAACATCCATCGCTGGCAATAACGGTAGCCATTCATTCCGCAAAATTGGATTGTCTTCCTGAGGTTCGAGAATACGATGACCAATCTTATTAATGCCTATAAAATTGGTCATCGTAAAATCATTTAACACTAATTTCCGTTTCTTTAGAAACTTTTTAAGTGCTGTCATCGCACTTGTTTTGCCACTATTGTTTGCTCCAACAAAAACAGTTGACTCAGGACCGAATTCAATTCTACAAGATTGTAGTTTCCTGAAATTCTGAATTTCAACAAATGCGATTTTCACCTAATCAGCTCCTCTTTCGAACAAATTAAATTGTTATCCTCGTCCCAATCTTCTTTTCTGTATCTTTTTCCAAATGGTTCGGCACTGAGTACAGATGCTCTGGTCAATGCCTAACAAATTAGTAAACAATTCTTGATTCAACATGTTAAATGCATTTTCAATATTATCATCTTCACACGTAATCTGCTCAATATTTCTAAACAACCAAGCATCACTCTTACTTCAAAAGGCAAAGAGGCTTCCTTTTAAGTTATATGAAACAACCCGATATGAATACTGTTATACTGTTTGAGGCATCTTCTAATTGCTATACTCTACTTAAATCTGTTCCAATATTTTACGGATTTTCACTTCCTCCCCACTGCTATTTGTTGATAGGCGGAGTAGTGGAAGTCCGTACACTTTGAAAATGTGATCTTTCATCAAATCTCTTTCTTGTTGCCGGGGGTTATTTTCGTGGGATGCAAAGCCATCTACTTCTATGACAAAAGCTGGCTTCCGCGTAGCTTCATTATACACGACAAAATCAACGGAGGCCCTATGGTTGATATACTCTATTTCATTCCTTGTCAGTAGCTGCAAATCATGAAATAAATTCTTCAGCAAAACTTGAAATGCAAAAGAATAGTCCTTGTAATTCGGTTCTTTTAAGATGTCGGACAGTAGTTGGAACATAATATTTTCAGACTGATATCGTGAAATGGAGGGAAGCCGTTTTCCAAATTCGAGCAGGGTATGAGAATACTCTTGATAAAGCAAGTCAAAGACAGATACAACCTTTGACTCTACAATAGCTGCATCCAACAACTGATACTCCATATACCCAATGAGCGCTTTAAGTTCTTTGGCCGAACGTTCAAAAAGGGCTTTATCTGTCACTAAAATAAACTGTCGCTGCGCGCGTGAAACAGCAACGTTAATCTTGTGCGGATCGTCCACAAATCGAAGGCCGATATGACCATACCGTGTATTGCTCAACACCGTTGATAAAATCATAATTTCTTTTTGGCGTCCTTGGTATTTATGTATTGTGTCGCATTCCAGTTCCTTTGGGAATATGCCATCCGCCTTTTGCGCCTGCTTTACATATGGGGTAGTAAACCCGATTTTCGAAGTATCCAACCGATCGGGATCCGTCAGTATCTCTTCCATGATTGTATCTAATTCTCGCTGATTGAATTTTCCTTTCCCTTCACCTTTTGTCACCATTCTCATGTGGTTTCCGGGAACTGTTTGGCATAGGACGAGCGGGGTCTGCTCTGAACCTTTCTTTAAAACAACGAGTTCTCCGCCATAATAGCGTTGGTTGCAAAATTGAATGATTGCCGGCTCACAGCGATAATGCTCATGCAGCAGTTTCCGAGGTGCTTTTTCTCCAAGCACCTTTATCACGGAAGATAACAAGCTATGGCAAAAGTAGTCATAAGAAGGGACTGGGCAATGTGTAACAAGCTTGTCCTTTATCTTTTCATCGACAATTTGCGGAAGTTGCTTGGTATCTCCGACAATCACCGCACGCTTGCAACAGGACAACGCAAGGATGCCGCTTAAAATATCCACCTGCGAAGATTCATCAATGATCAAATAATCAAATAGGAACCCTTTGGGGATGCTGTTAATAATCGAAAATGTTGTGCTGAGGATTACCGGATAGTGGGTCAGAAAACGAACAAAATCCTTTTTGAACGACTCTTTCGTAAATGTCGCATCATCCAGTTCGGCATAACGCTTTACGAGGTTGTGGTTTAATATTTCTCGGGAAGCCTTCTGATACGCCTTTTGCCGTTCTTCAAAATTAGAGCGCAGTAATTGCGATTTAAGCTCCTCAATTTGTCTGCTTATTTCTGATATTTTGGCTTCATAATAGTAACTCTGGACTTCCAACACCAGTTTAATTTCATTTTGCTTCAGTAGAGAAAACTCTTTAAAGCGATATTTTAAAAAAAGTTTTAGTCTATAAAAGAACGAGGTCTTCTTATTCTGAAGAACATTTAACTGCGTTTCCGCCAAAAACTGTACGATTTTTTCTGATGGTAATTTTGAAACGCTTAGTGTCTCCATGTCATTATAATCTTGCGATTGGCGATAACGTCTGAAATGCTCGTACTCCAATCGATAATTTGCAAGCTGCTGCTCAAGTTGGGCCCGTTCTCGTTCTACTAGAAACAGCTTGCTCAAATCGCTTATTTCATCCGGAGATAGATGGACGATATGGCCTGTCAATGCCTCTAAATCTGGATGAGGTGGATTTGCAAAAAAGGCCTCCTGCTTGTCTTTCCTCCCTAAATCTGCAAGCAAAAAGTGATAGCCCTCTTGACTCAATTTCTCTTGCACATTCCGTACCGCCTCATTCGTACCGGAAACCATAGCTACATTTAAGTTCCTTTGTCCAACAAGATTGGAAATGAGATTAATAATGGTCTGCGTTTTTCCGGTTCCAGGAGGCCCTTCGATGACAGAAATGGAGTTGCAAAGGGCTTGAACAATTGCATCCTGTTGACTTTGATTAAAGTCGAACGGAAAAATCAAAGGGATCTCATCCAAATCTATTTGCTCATAAGTACCGTTCATATACTGAGCTAAAGCACTCTCGGGATGAATGCAAGGAATTGACGCAAATACCCTGGCTACAAAAGTGGCTCCTTTTTCTCCATCCGACTCCCCAATCTTTACATGCTGTGCGATATCGCACCAGTACTCCCAAAGCTCTCGATGCTTTTTTTGCAAATCCTCCTCTATTCTAATCGATTGACGAGGATATATTTTAGATTTTCCATCTTTAAAAATTACACGATACAGCTTTCCAAAATCTAAAAGATGCGTCACATTCAAAAGCGGGGTGGAATTATAAAGCACAATTTTTTTGCTTAGATCCACACTTCCGCTTAAATCTGCAATATATGTATTTTCATATTTCGGCGTGTATTCCCGTCCATTAGAAAGAATGATTTTGATATAAGGATACTGAGGTTCTATGTCAATAACTTTATCGGTATAATCTTTTCCCTTCATCACAACCAGCTTGGAAAAAATATCCATATACTCAAAACTCCTATACCAATATATCTAGTCACTACGCCGAGGGCATCCTTCTGTAGAATGGTGTTATATCACAGGATTCTTGGAGAAAAACATTAATTTTTATAAGTTTAAGTATAGCTGTTTTTCCAAATAAGAGCAACCGCTGTTTCAACTTATTATACAATATCATTGGATGGCGATTAATAAAGAACTGTAGGTGTGTTTATGATATCTGTCATAAACACACCTACAGTTCTTTAACTCAGAAAATTTGTTTCTATATTTGCATTTTTAACTAGTGGCACATAGATGCTATTCTAAAAATAGCACTTTCGTTTGAATAGTGTAATTTTTTATGGAGGAATTAATATCATGGCATCTATTGTAAAACGAAACAAAAGTTATGCGGTTGTCTATACAGATACCACAGGCGAAAAGAAAAGGCAAAAATGGGAGACCTACTACAGTCTTGAGGAGGCGCAGCAACGAAAGGAGTTACTGGAACTATGCTCACATACACGAACAGAAGTCCGCCGTCAGTGTGTACAGACGGTGGAACATTTTTTTGCGCAATATGTGGAGCTATATGGAGTTATCCATTGGTCACTGTCCACCTACCAAGCCAATTGCAGCCTTATACGCCGTTATCTTATCCCGGCCATCGGCATGATGCGCCTTGAAGAACTCACTCCCCGTGTGGTGGCACATCTATACCACCGCTTTGCACAGTTACCACAACAAGGTGGTCGCTGCCATGCCCCAACAGGTAAAACTATTACCACGCAAACTCTGCGCAGCCTTCACAAGCTGCTGCACAGTGCCTTTGAGCAGGCGGTGCTGTGGGAGTATTTACAGCGAAACCCTTTTCACGGCGCGTCACTGCCAAAGTCACATCCCACTTCCCTTGCTTTCCTCATCCCTGAACAAGTACGACATCTATTAGATGATTGCACCAACCCTATATTGCACATGGCCGTGACACTTGCCTTTGCGGGAACGCTACGCAAAGGCGAACTACTGGCGCTTACCTGGCAGGATGTAGATTTCGCTGAGGGCAGCATTCGAGTTAGCAAAACCCTGTGCCGGGTCAGTAACCATGTGCTGACTAAGCTACAGGGACGAGATATTCTCTATCAATTTCCATCCGTGCTGTGTACTGCCTGCACCACATTGGTGCTCAAACGTCCTAAAACAAAAGCCAGCAACCGGGTTATCTATTTACCAGCCTCAGTGATGTCGGAATTGAAAGCCTTTAGGGCATCCTCTCCAGCAACCGAACTGGGACTCATTTTCTGCTATCCGGATGCGCGGCCCATCCAGGAGCACACTTTAACCGACCGCTTTCACGAGGCGCTGAAAGCGGCTGGCCTGCCACAAGTGACTTTCCACAGCCTGCGGCACAGTAGTATCACCTATAAGCTGGTGCTGTCACAGGGAGATCTTAAGGCGGTACAGGGGGACTCCGGCCATGCTCAGGTAGAAATGATTACTGAACTGTATGGTCATATTTTAGAAAATAATCGCATAGCCAATGCTAAACGCATGGACGAGGCCTTTTTCCAAAAAGGGGATAATGAACAGGAATCGAACGCAAGACCTATCTCTTAGGAGGCGATAGGTCTATCCAGTATACGAAGAAAGGTATCAAAAATCTTATCCCGAATTCAAATGGAAGGAAGGTCTCTCCATGGACATAGACCACTGCAAAACATTTACCGGCCTAGGCAATTACCTCAAGGAGCAAGCTGCCCGGACTGATTTGAAGCAGGCTGAATGTAAACAGCTATATGGCACACTGGAGGAGCGTTGTCAGCACCATTATCTAAACGGTCTTTTGTCTGAGTATAGAAACTGGTACATCTGCGAGGGCGCATCTGCTGTCTATACCTACCTCTATCGCAATTGGAGCTACCAAAGCAGCCTCAAGGCAAACCGTGGTTATCTGCTGGAGATTGCTGACCATCTTCAGCAGGACTACTTTTGCGCGGATGGCCCGCAAATCACAACACAGGAGATCACGCACATTTTATCCATACTGGACAAGTGTTATGACTTTTCCAAAAAGGTGCTGGGCAGTGCGCTTTTGTATCTGTTGTTGCCTAACGACGCCCACCGCACCTACGATGCCCTTTGCCGCCCATATGCTACCCCGAACGGACAGTTGACCTGTGACATCATCTTGCCCCATGTCCAGCGAGATACAAAGACTAATCCTGGCTCCATACTGCTCCATGAACTGGGTCACCTGCTCAATCTCAAGTTGACTGGCAGTCTGTTGGTGTTGCCTGAGCTATTTGTACAACTGGATGGATTGATGCGAACCACCCAAACCACGGATAGCACAGAAGAACTCAGCGAACTATTCGCTCACCTCTTCGCTATGACCATGCTCCGGCATCCGGAGTTAAAGCAATATGATTCCTATCCGCCACTGCCAGAGGATACACAAGCAGTCTTTACTGCCTATTTTCAAACCTTGCTAGCAAGGTTATAGCTACGCAGGACACCGTTCATTGGGACATTCCCTATAAGCGGTGCTTTTTTATTCCATCACATCCAAAGGAGGACGATATGAACCCGATAAATCAACAACAGGATAAGAAATTTTTAACCGCTACCGAGGTTGCGGCGATACTCCATATATCAAGAAGCTCAGCTTATCGCATCATACAGCGATTAAACAGCGAACTCAAGGCCCAGGGTAAAATCACGATTGCCGGTAAAATTTCTTCTCGATACTTTTTTGAAAATGTTTATCTATGATCCGTGATTCTATACGCCCAAACGGAATCATGCTAAAATAAAGCTGTGGTAGCGGAAGGAGGTGCAAATGCCTACCTACAAAGACGCAAAAACCGGATTGTGGTATTGCAAATTTGTTTTTACTGATTGGAGGGGCAAGAAGACACAGAAAAAGAAGATGGGCTTTAAGCTGCAAAAAGAGGCGAAAGCCTATGAAACGGAGTTTTTAAGCAAGGCACACGCTTCTTGTGATATGCTCTTTTCCTCTCTTGTAGAACTCTATATGGAGGACTGTAAGCCGCGCCTAAAGCCTACGACCTATGCAAACAAACAATTTCTCATAGGCGCCCATGTGCTGCCCTACTTCGGGAATATGCCAATCAATAAAATCTCCGCAACTACAATTCGGCAATGGCAAACGACACTGATTTCGCATCCCGCTGGCTATAGCGAAACATATCTCAAGACTGTACATAATCAGGTATCTGCGATCTTCAACTTTGCCTGTAAATATTACAGGCTCCCGGAAAACCCAGCCCGGATTTGTGGCTCTATGGGAAAGAAGAATGCGGACTGTATGTTGTTCTGGACGGTGGATGAGTTTAAGCGTTTCATTGCAGCTGTCAGCGATAAGATCGTTTCCATGACCATTTTCAATCTGCTCTTCTGGTCGGGGATGCGTTCTGGAGAAATGCTGGCATTAACCCTAAACGACTTCGACTTTGATACGAACACAGTGTCGATCAGCAAAAACTACGCACGGCTCGACAACGAGGATCTGATCCTTGAGCCGAAAACACCAAAAAGCAAACGGAAAGTTACCTTGCCGCCCTTTGTCTGCGACCTCATAAAGTCTTATGTTGAAAAACTTGTGGATTACGAGCCAAACGAACGGTTATTCACTGTGACAAAGCACTATCTCAAGCACGAGATGGACAGAGGCTGTAAGACGGGCGATGTCAAGGTTATCAGAATTCATGACCTCCGCCATAGCCATGCGAGCTTGCTGATCGAGATGGGGTTCTCCCCGCTGCTGATCAGTGAGCGGCTGGGGCATGAAGATATAAAAACAACTTTGCAGACCTACTCCCACCTCTACCCGAATAAGCAGGACGAGGTGGCTGAAAGGCTTCAAAGTTTCTTTTAACCCCATTTCATGTACCGTTTGTGTACTTGAAGGGGAAAGAGAAAGCCGCAAACCCTGATGAATACAGGGTTTGCGGCGGTGGTTACGTTATTCCCACTCAATCGTTGCGGGTGGTTTTGAGGTGATGTCGTAGACAATACGGTTGATATTGCGCACCTCGTTTACAATCCTTCGGCTTATGATATCGAGCGTCTCGTACGGGATTCGCGCCCAATCGGCGGTCATGAAGTCAGTGGTAGTCACGCCGCGCAGTGCAAGGGTATAATCGTAAGTACGGCCGTCGCCCATGACGCCGACCGAACGCATGGAAGTGAGTACGGCAAAATACTGATGGATATCGCGGTCGAGCCCCGCCTTGGCGATCTCCTCGCGGAAGATAAAATCGGCATCACGCAGGATATCAAGCTTTTCCTTGGTGATTTCGCCGATCACGCGGATTGCAAGCCCTGGGCCGGGGAACGGCTGGCGATTGACCAGATAATCCGGTAAGCCCAGTTCACGGCCGAGCGCGCGGGTTTCATCCTTGAAGAGCAGACGAAGCGGCTCGATGATTTCCTTGAAATCGACATAGTCGGGAAGTCCGCCCACATTGTGATGGCTTTTGATAACGGCGGCGTCGCCCGCACCGGATTCGATCACATCCGGATAGATGGTTCCCTGTGCGAGGAAATCCACCTTGCCAATCTTTTTTGCTTCCTCTTCAAAGACACGGATGAATTCCTCACCAATAATTTTTCGTTTGCTTTCTGGTTCCGAAACGCCCGCGAGTTTGGCGAGAAAACGTTCCTCCGCATTTACGCGCACAAAATTGATATTTCGCCCAGAGAACGCGGTTTCCACCTCGTCGCCTTCATTTTTGCGCATCAGGCCGTGATCAACAAAGATACAGGTGAGCTGATTTCCGATCGCCTGCGAAAGCAGCGCAGCACAGACAGAACTGTCCACACCGCCGGAGAGGGCGAGAAGAACCTTGCCGTCCCCAATTTTGTCACGCAGGGAAACGATCGTCTGACGGGCGTAATCACCCATCGTCCAGTCGCCTTTGGCCCCGCATACTTCAAGCAGGAAATTGCGAAGCATGGCAATGCCGTTTTCGGTGTGGAGCACCTCCGGATGAAACTGCAGCCCGTAGAGCTTCTTCTCAGGATTTTGCATTGCTGCGGTGGGGCAGGCATCGGTGTGCGCCGTCGCGGTGAAGCCCTCCGGAAGCTTATCAATATAATCGGTGTGGCTCATCCAGGAAATCCCACGCTCGGGCAAATCTTTAAAGAGAATGCACCCGGTATCATAGTATGTATCTGTTTTACCATATTCGCGGGAATCGGGGCTGGTAACATGTCCGCCGAGCGCATAGGCCATCGTTTGGATGCCGTAACAGATGCCAAGCACCGGGATGCCGAGCGAAAAGATCGCGGGATCCACGTGCGGCGCGTCCGGCAGATAAACGCTGTTCGGGCCGCCTGTGAAGATGATGCCGATCGGATTTTTTGCCGCAATTTCAGCAAGCGGGGTTTTATACGGCAGTACCTCGCAATAGACCGCGCATTCGCGCACCCGGCGTGCGATCAACTGGTTATACTGGCCGCCGAAATCCAATACCACAACCGTTTGATGACTCATTTTATCAGATCATTCCTTTTAAAAAATTACATAACGAACCTTTTATATTCTGCCATAAAAGCGCACAAAATACAAGCGTAGGTTTTTGTTTTGAACGAGGTCTGTCGGGTTGCACAAAATTTGATCGATCAGAAACCGGCTCTATTCCAAAATCGCCGCGATCCGCGCGGGTGCGCCGTCCGCGCCGGCAAATAAGAGCGGCGCCGCGCAGAGCGAAAAGGGCTTTCCTGTGATCTGGCCAAAATCTGCGAGGTTTTCAAGCAGCAGGGTATTTTGTCCGAGCAGCGTTCGGTGTGCGAAAAGACCGGCCGAATCCACCGGGTCGGGCGAAAGAGTATCGAACCCGACGCCTTTGCAGCGCCGCGCAGCGAGCCGGATGGCGAGCGCACGGGAGAAGGTAGGAAATCCGGACAGGTAATCCGGCGTTTCCCAATAGCGGGACCAGCCGGTATAAAAAAGCAAAAAATCCGCCGCGGGAACGCCGTCAAGCGCATCCGGTCCGATTTCACCGGCATGGCCGGAGCAGTCGATTGCCCAGCCGGAGCCGGAAAAAGACGAGACCGCGTACTGATCGAGCGTTTTCCCCTCTGAGAACAGATGCGCGGGAGAATCGATGTGGGTGCCGGTATGCGAACCGAATGAAAGCCCGGTTACCCGGCAGCCATCCGCCTCGATGGTACACAGCGGTGTGAGGACGGGGACGGGATCGCCGGGAAAGACCGGGATAGAAGAAGAAATCGGATGGGTCAGGTCAACCATTTGCATGATACCGCCTCCCTGGGCCAATAATAAGCATATATAAATTTAGTATAACACGCCGGATGGCGGGATACAAACCGGAAAGGGGAAACCGAAGATGCTGCAGCGCACATTTGTGGTTTTTTTGGCTGTCCTGATGTTATTGTTCTGCGCGGTGCGGGTCACGGCACAGGAGAGCATGACCCTGCCGCCCGGCGGGCCGCGCCGGGTACCGATGCCGCTTCTTGAAGAGACGCTGGGGAATCAGTTCCAATGGATGGCAGTGACCCTGCCGCCGGAGGAATCGAAAGGCGTCCTGTTCCTAGATGGGCAGCGGCTGGAGCCCTACCGGATGATTTCCCGGGAGGAAGCGGGGAGACTGATGTTTTTCGCGGCGCCGGGCGTGCCAGTGACCATCGGGGTGGCGGCCGTTCCGGAACCACCCCGGGAAGAGATCCTGCGCATCCGCTGTATAAATCGGATTTTGTGACACATACTAGAACCGACCGGTTCGTATGAACCCAAGGAGGTAAATCATTATGATTGATAAAATCGCATTGCTTTTAACTGTCATCGGTGGCCTTAACTGGGGGCTGATCGGGATTTTCCAGATTGACGCCGTAGCCTGGCTGTTCGGCGGGCAGGGGAGTATCTTCAGCCGCATCATCTACACGGTGGTGGCCATTGCCGCCATCTGGTGCATTTCGCTCCTGTTCCGGCCCGACCCTTACGAAGCCCATAAATAAGAAAAAAAGAACCGCCCGCGGGCGGTTCTTTTTATTTGTGATTATTGAAACTGCGGGCCTTTGGCATCCGCGTTGACCGTGAGCTTCGCGGTGGAATCAACCGACTCGCCCGGACGCACCAAACGGCCGACGACAACAAAACGGGCCTGTTTGTAGTTCGCGGTGCCGGCGGCGCCGAACTTGTAGGTGCAGGTGGACATGGTGAAGATTTTGTCGCTGGCATTGACATCCACATCATAGTCATAGATCGAACGATCCTTCATTTCGGAAATCAGCTTGGTGAAATCGGTGTTGGTCATGTTGGGATGGATGTAAGCCAGGTTGGTATCGGTGTACATAACCGAAAAGACCTTAAAGGTCATGTTATCTTCGGGGGTGGAGAAGTAGAAAATCGGGTTCTGCTCGGCAAACGACTGATCGGAAAATTTGAGCAGCTGGGCAAACATGACCTCGTTCGGGTCATCCTGCGTACCGATCTGCATCGCTCCCATGTTGTGCCCGTAGATGACCGTGTTTTTCGACAGGGTATTGCGGTCGCCGAACTTGCACTCGTAATCCGCGTAGAAGCAGCCGGGGAAGTAGTCCCGCTTCTGCGTGTCGCGGCGCAGATAGAACTCGTTGTCGGTGCCCTGAACGACCTCGTTATTAATGGTGGTGTTCGGGACATTGAGCCAGCCCACGACGTCATTGTTGAGGTTATAAGCCGCGTTCAGCTTTTCAAGCACTTCTGGAGCGGGGGCTTCGGGTTTCGCGATGGACGAAAGGTCAACGTCGCCGAGCGGGTTTACGAACGGCGGGACCCCGGAGGAGGAGCTGGGTACGGAGGAGGAATCCTCATCGGACGGTTTTGCGGAACGATCACATGCCGTCATCGCGAACAGCATGACCAGCGCCAGCATCAGCGCAACAAGTCGGGTAGAAAGATGAAAATGTTTCATATACAGGCTCCTTTATGTGTACTGGATTATCTACATCATCCCGCAAAACGGGATATTGCTATACATCTTTTATGCCGGGGAGGAGTTGCTGACCGTGCCGTTGGCCGCGTCCACCTCCACAAAGGTGGAGGATTTGAGAATCTGGGTGGCGTTTTCCGCAAACACAATCACTGGAATATCCAGTGTCATGCCGACGATCGCCGCGTGAGAATTCATGCCGCCGCGCTCGGTGATGATGCCGGAAGCCTTCTTGAGGACCGGCAGCAGCGCGTTTGAGGTGTGCGGGATGACCAGGATGTCGCCGTCGTTGAAGTTGGCGAGCGCCTCTTCTTCGGTATGCGCGACGCAGACCTTGCCGACCGCGGTAAGCTTGTTGACTCCCTGACCGCTGACAAGGATATTTCCGACTACATGAACCTTGAGCAGGTTGGTGGTGCCGTTGATACCCAGCGGGACGCCCGCGGTGATCACCACAAGATCGCCGTCCTTGACGAGGCCGGCCTCCTTTGCCTGCTGAACCGCGTGGGCGAGCAAGGCGTCGGTGTTCTCCTGAATCTGCGCTTTGAGCGGCGTGACGCCCCAGGAAAGGGCGAGCTGATAATAGGTGGAATCCCGATGGGTACAGGCGATAATCGGAATATCCGGACGGTATTTTGAGATCATCCGCGCGGTCGTACCCGAAAAGGTGACCGTGATGATGGCGGTTGCGTTCAGGTCGTAGGCGGTGGTGCAGGTGGCGTGGGAAATGGCGCTCGTGACGTTCGGCACGCTGTCGCTCTCCCGCATCTGGAACCGCTTGCGGTAATGGATCGACTGCTCGGCGCGTTCGGCGATCTGCGCCATCGTGCGCACCGCCTCGATCGGGTAATCTCCTGCTGCGGTCTCGCCTGACAGCATGACGGCGCTGGTACCGTCGTAGATCGCGTTAGCCACGTCCGCGGCTTCGGCGCGGGTGGGGCGGGGGTTATGCATCATGCTCTCCAGCATCTGGGTGGCGGTGATGACCATTTTGCCCGCCTGATAGCCTTTGCGGATGAGCAGCTTCTGAAAAACCGGCACATCCTCAAATGGGACTTCGACGCCCATATCGCCGCGGGCGACCATGATGCCGTCCGAAACACGCAGGATTTCATCGATATTCTGGACGCCTTCGGCATTCTCAATCTTCGCAATGATGCGGATGGTGTTGTTGCCGTGGCGTTCCAGCAGCTGCCGGACCTCCAGGATATCGGCCGCGCAGCGGGCGAAGGAGGCGGCGATGAAATCAAAGCCGGTTTCGATCCCGAAGATGATGTCGGCGCGGTCCTTTTCACTGATATACGGCATCGAAAGCCGCACGCCGGGGACGTTGACCCCCTTGCGGTCGGAGATAATGCCGTCATTGAGCACTTCACAGTGGATCTCGGGCGGGATCACCTCGGTGACCCGCAGCGCGATCGCGCCGTCGTTCAAGAGGATGGTGTCCCCCTGCTTCACATCGTCCACCAGCCCGGAAAAGCTGATGGAAGCGCGGTTTTCGTCTCCCTCGCATTCGGCAGCGGTCAGGATGAAGGGCTTGCCTTTCCGAAGATCGGCCTTGCCGCCTTTAAAAAGGCCGAGCCGGATTTCCGGCCCCTTGGTATCGAGCAGCGTTGCAACCGGGAGGTTCAGCTCCCGGCGCAGGCGGTCGACGCAGGAAAAGTTTTCCATGTGGGTTTCGTGCGATCCGTGTGAAAAGTTGAAACGCGCCACATTCATACCGGCCCCGATCAGTGCGCGGATTTTGTCCTCGCTGTTGGAGGCCGGGCCGATGGTGCAGACAATCTTGGTTTTTCTCAAAGGACACATACACCTCTATTCAAATTCTGGGACTGTATGTATGGGGGCCGACAGAAATTTCCCCGCTGCAAAAGAAAGGATATTATTATATAATATTAATCCATTGTGGCCGCCAAAGTCAAGGACTCCGGAAGAATTGCAGTCAAATACGGGCGCGCTGGCACACACCCCCACAATATATCTTTTTCAAGTATAGCATCATTTTTTCGGGTGTCAAATTGATCGGTAAAAAATTCATAAAACCTTTAAAAAGGAAAACTGCCCGCCAAAGAATCTTTCTGCTTGCAATCTGGAAAAAGATGTGGTATTCTTTAACTGTACCAAGTGAACTAATACACAAGGAACGATTCAGAAAAGCATATGAAAAGGGGTGGAACTGTGCTGCAACTGGATTTGCAAAGCCGCCAGCCGATCTATGAGCAACTCATCCTGCGGCTGTCCGAGCTGATCGCGGTGGGCGCGCTCGCGCCGGACGCACAGCTGCCGTCGGTCAGGAACCTGGCACGGGATCTGGGCGTGAACCCAAATACTGTCCAGAAGGCGTACCAGGAGCTGGAACGGCAGGGAATCATATACTCAGTGGCTGGAAAAGGCAGTTTTATTGCATCCGGCGACCACGCGAATAAAATTCTTTGCGCGCAGAACCTCGGGAAAATCCGCGAGGCGGTCCGGGACGGCAAGCGTACCGGGCTTAGCCGCCGGCAGGTGGACGAGGTGGTCGATTCGGTTTATGAGGAGGATTTGAAACGATGATTGAGGCAAACGCGCTGGTCAAATGCTTCGGTGATTTCACGGCGCTTTCTTCGCTCACCACAACCATCCGGGACAGCTCAATCTACGGGCTGGTTGGCTCGAACGGCTCGGGAAAATCGACCTTCCTGCGGCTGGTCGCGGGTGTTTATATGCCGGATGGGGGTACCATCAGGGTGGATGGGGAAGAGGTCTACGAGAACACCGCGGTCAAAGAACGGACTTTTTTTGTGGCGGATGATCTGTATTTCCTTCCGCAGTCCAGCATGAACGACATGGCGAAGTTTTATAAGGGGATCTTCTCCGGCTTTTCGGACGAACGGTATGCAAAGCTCTGCACGATTTTCCCGCTCGATCCGAAAAAGAAGATCAATACCTTCTCAAAAGGGATGAAGCGGCAGGCCGCGCTTCTGCTGGGGCTCTCCTGCCAGCCTGACCTGCTGCTTCTGGACGAAGCGTTCGACGGGCTCGACCCGGTGATGCGCGGCGCGGTGAAGAAGTTGCTTTCGGATGACATCGCCGCCCGGGATATGACGGTCATCATCACTTCTCACAACCTGCGCGAGCTCGAGGATCTGTGCGACCACGTCGGGCTGCTGCACAAGGGGCAGATACTCTTCGAGCGGGAGATCGACGAGCTTAAGCTGGGATTTTGCAAGGTGCACGCGGCCTTTCCGCAGGGCGTGGACGACCAGATTTTCAAAAAGCTCGATATTATGCAGATGTCCCGCAGCGGAAGCCTTGTGAATCTTGTGGTGCGCGGGACGAGCGCCGACGCAGCCGCCTACCTGCTCGAACAGGGCGCGGTATTCGCGGAAGGCGTACCGCTCACGCTTGAGGAAGTATTCATTCATGAAATGGAGGCGGTCGGTTATGACTACAACAACATCATATTCTGAGCGCGGCCGGTTCCTTGGGTTGTATAAGAGCACCTTCCGCCGCAACATCGGCTTTTTTGCCCTGCTGTGCACCGTCATCGGCATCTTCTATCCGTTCCAGTACGCGATGGAGGCGTTTAAATCGGTCGACCTGGCCGCCGAGGCCATCCGCTACGACAACCCCTATTACCAATACAGTCTTGGCGGCCTTGGCCTGAACTATACCGGCATTTCCGCCTTCTTCTTCTCGGCGATCATGCTGGTCGCCCCGTTGGTGCTCGCGCTTGTGCTGAATGGCTACATGCACAGCAAAAAGGCCGCCGACGTCTACCATGCGCTGCCGCTGCGCCGCGAAACGCTGCTGGGGGTCAACTTTGCGGTCGCCATGAGCATGCTGTGGATCCCGGTGATCGTTTCAAACCTGCTTATTTCGCTGCTTCAGATCGCCAAATTCGGCTTCGATGCAGGCACATTCGGTTACCTGTGGCTGGATATGCTCGGTTGGTTCGCGGCATCCGCAACGATTTATATGGTGACCGCGTTTGTTTCGGTCTGTGTGGGTACGATATTTGACGCATTTGTGTTTGCCTGTACACTGCTTATCTCCGGACCGGTGCTCAGCGGGCTTTTTGTGGGGCTCTGCAGCGAGTTCCTCTATGGATTTACAGCCAGCGATGCCTTCATGCGGATCATTTTCCTGCTTTCGCCGCTCACCCTGATGCCCGCGCGGTTCGCGTTTGAAAACCCGTATGCGGGGATAGCGCCGCTGTCAAGATCGGTGGACGAAATCAGCGCCCTGACCGAAAGCAACATTGCTATTTTAGTCTACCTGCTGCTTGCGGCGGCGTTCTTCTTTGTGACCATGAAACTCTACCGCAAACGACCGAGCGAAACCGCAGAGACCACCACCTCGAAAGGTATCCTGCAAATCCTTATCAAGCTGATCGGTACGATGATCAGCGGCATCTGCGTTGGATTCGTATTCTATGCGATTTCGTATCCGCGCGGGCAGATGCCGTTTGTCATGTGGACGATCATCGGCGGCATCCTTGCATACGCAATTATAGAAGTGATCCTCAATCGGGGCTTTAAAACGCTGGTAAAAAGCCTGCCGCTTGGTGTGCTGATGGTGGCGGTCACTGTGGGTGGGACGCTTATCCCAATGACCGGCGCGTTTGGTTATGAAACGCGCGTGCCGGATACCGCGAAGGTGACTTCGGCTGAGATCAACTATACTGGCCGTTACGATGGATATGCTGTCCGGGTGGGTCCGGATATAGATTATGACGGGGACCTGCGTACAAACAGCCTGCGCACAGTCACGCTGACCGATCCGCAGGCCATCGATGCGATACGCGCCTTCCATACCGACGCGGTCGGGAAAGGATACGACCGCGCCGGGTACATGGAGGACAGCGACGTGCCGGTCATGTGGACCAACACGGAGATCACCTATCGGCTGCAGGGCGGCGGCAAGCTGACTCGTACCTATAATGCAGTCGACGCGGAAACCATGTCGAAGCTCGCGCCGCTCGAAACGAACGCGGAGTTCCTCACCCAGCGGCATCCGGCATTCTTTACCGATCCCTCCAACATCATTGAATGGGAAATCTCTGACCTGTACGGTAAAAACCGGGTGAAGCACCTGCTGTCGCCCGCGGATTCCAGCGCGCTGCTCGAAGCGATCCGGACGGATCTTTCCGCGATGACGCTGGATGAGCTGCGGTATCCCACTGAAACGCCGGTGGCATATCTTTCCTTCACAGCGAACCTGCCAAAGACGCCGGCTGAACGCGCGGCCAGATCCGGACAGTTCCTCATCTCCAGCGAGAAACAGCAGACCTATCAGTTCCTCAAGCAGAAGGGCCTGCTCAGCGGAATCGAGGTCGATCTCGATGACTGCGTCGCAGTGTCGGCGATTGTGGACAACGGCGCCGGCGGTGGGCGCTACCGCAACAACTATTCCGCGATCGCGCAGATGTCGCCTGGCGACTACCAGTTCTCCGCGCAGGAGCTGGAATACACCCGCGAAAACATCCGGAGTGAACGGGAAAATTGGACTGAAGAGGCGGAACGGATCGGAATGGAAGAATTCCTGCAATCCAGAGGCCGCTATGAAGTGACCGCGCTGTTTGAAAATCCGGGTGACATCCAGGCGATGGCGGACGCGATGGTCGGCAGCTATGCGGTTGGGGAACCGCTCGTCTACGCGAACTTTTATTTTGACGGCGCGGCCACCGGTACCCCGGTGCTGGTCCCGCTTTCCCGCCTGCCGGAACATATGCGCAGTCAGTTTGAAATGGAGACCTTCCTGAAAGGTTCCATTGCTCCCTGAATTTGATTCACCTCTCTCTCCAGCATAGAAAAAAGGCCCCTTCCGAAAGCTTTCGGAAGGGGCCTTTGCGCGCTCAGGACGAAAAGACGTTTTGCCGGGATGGAACCTGGGGAAAGGGCCAGCCTGTTTTCCCCTTGACGCGTGCCATCGGGCTCCAGGCGGCGAGACGGCATTGGGTTCACATCATCGGGGAGAAGAGGCGCAGGAAGGCGCGCATGATCCGGCGCAGCACCGGGACGTGCCGCAGATAGTTCTTCGGGATTTCCTGGCAGACGGTCAGAGTCTGGAGGATGTCGTCGCGTACATCGGCGATGACCCGCGCGTTATAGAAACAGACGCCGCATTCGAAATGCAGATAAAAGCTGCGGTAATCCATATTCGCGGTGCCAACAATAGCGATCTCGTCGTCCGCCACATACATCTTTGCATGGACAAACCCGGGCGTATATTCATAGATACGCACGCCGGCGTCGAGCAGCGGCTGATAAAAGGATTGGGTCGTCTCGTGCACGAACCATTTGTCCGGGACGTGCGGGGTTATAATCCGCACATCCACGCCGCTGCGCGCCGCCGACTGGAGCGCTGTGACCATCTCATTGTCGAGGATGAGGTAGGGCGTTGTAATGTAGACGTAGCGATTTGCCCGATTGATGATCTGCATATAGGTTTCTTCCGAAACGTTGATGCGGTCGAGGGGACTGTCTCCAAACGGCTGAACGAAACCGTCGCTGTCGCAGCTCAGGGTGGGACGGAAGCGCATATAGTCGTCATCGGTCGGTACGGAAAAGTTCCAGAGAGAAAGAAACATCGAGGTCAGATTCCACACCGCGTCGCCTTTGAGCATCACGCCGGTATCCTTCCAATGGCCGTGTTTTTCGTAGGTGTTGATATATTCGTCCGCAAGGTTGATGCCCCCGCAGAATCCGACGTTGCCGTCGATGACGGTGATTTTGCGGTGGTCGCGGTAATTCATCATCGAATTGAGGTGGGGACGAAACGGGTTGAAAAGCACACATTTGATCCCACGCGCGCGCAGCCTGCCCGGATAGCGGCTGGAGATGGTCTGGATCGAGCCGATGTCGTCATACATGAAACGCACGTCCACGCCTTCGGCGGCTTTTTGCGTGAGGATCTCGAGAATGGGGTCCCACATTTCCCCTTCTTCGAGGATAAAATATTCCATGAAGATGAACTTCTTTGATTTGGGCAGTTCCTCGAGCATCCGCTTCCACATATGCTCTCCAAGCGGGAAGTATTCGGCTTGGGTGCCGCGCCAAAGCGGCAGTCCGGTTGTGTTGCGCAAGAAGTTCGGAATGGTTGTGAACCGCGGGCAGGCTCCCTGCAGTTCGTCCATATAACTTTCCGGCGCGGTAAATCCGCGGCGGGTGTCCTGCTCGGCGCGCTCAATCCGCTGGGTGAGCAGCTTTGGAAGCGTTTTGTTGCCGAACATCAGATAAAAAAAGCCGCCGAAGATCGGGAAAGACATCAGAAGGATGACCCATGCGAGTTTGTAGGACGGGTTTTCGTCCTTGCTGATGAGCCAGACCACGATACCGATGCTCAGTGTGAGCAGCACCGCGTAAACGGCCGCAAAGTATTCGCTGAGCCAGATGATCGCCGCGAGCAGTACGCCGCCTTGGACAAGGATCAGAAGCGCCACAATGACCACTTTGCTGAATAGAAAGCTGAACACCGATTTAATATGCAGCTTTTTTTTATTCTTCATGGGAAGTACCCCCCTTTTTTTACCTGGATGCAACCCCTTTATTTTATCTATTATAACAGCTTTCTATCAAGATTCAAGGACGTATAAAAAGGATGGACCGGCCGCAAACCGGCGGCCGGTCCATGGACAATATTGGGAGATGTGGAGGGCGGTTGAAAAAGGCGGCCGGTTAGAGCCCGTTGGGGTTCTGCTTCGAGAAGCGCCAGCTGTCGGCGCACATGTCGTCGATGGTGCGCTGGGCCGTCCATCCGAGCAGCTCCTTGGCACGGGTGCAGTCGGCATAGGAGGTGGCGATGTCGCCGGGCCGGCGCGGGGCGATGTGATGTTTAATGGGGAAGCCGCAGGCCTTTTCAAAGGCGTGTACGACATCGAGAACCGAATAGCCGTGGCCGGTGCCGAGATTGATCGCTTCAACGACGTTTTTGTCCGCGATGTAGTCGAGCGCTTTCAGATGCCCAACCGCGAGGTCGACAACGTGGATATAGTCACGCACGCCGGTGCCGTCCGGGGTGTCGTAATCGTTGCCGTAAACAGCCAGATCATCGAGCTTTCCGGTCGCGACCTGGGAGATGTATGGCAGAAGGTTATTGGGGATGCCGTTCGGGTCTTCACCCAAAAGGCCGCTCTCATGCGCGCCAATGGGATTGAAGTACCGCAGCAGCGCCACGCTCCAGGTGGGATCGGCTTCGTGCAGGTCGGTGAGGATCTTTTCAATGAACAGTTTGGTGGTGCCGTACGGATTGGTGGTTGAAAGAGGCATATCCTCCTTGAACGGGACGGGATTGTGCATGCCGTAGACGGTGGCGGAGGAGGAAAAGACGAATTTTTTGCAGCCGAATTTCTCCATCACCTGGCAGAGCACCAGCGTGCCGGTCAGATTGTTGTGATAATATTTGAGCGGAATCTTGCAGCTTTCGCCCACTGCCTTGAGACCCGCGAAATGAATGACCGCGTCAATCTGATTCTGCGCAAAAACGCGTTCGACGCCTTCGCGGTCGAGCAGGTCGACTTCATAGGATTTGAAGCTCTTGCCGGTGATCTTTTCGATGCGGCGCAGCGCCTCCGGTTTCGAGTTTGAGAAATTGTCGAGCACGACGATGTCGCGCCCCGCCTTAAGCAGCTCCACACAGGTGTGGGAACCGATATATCCGGCTCCGCCGGTGACTAAAATAGACATAGGAAAGCCTCCTTATCATAAACGGGTGAAACGCTTTGCTTTCTGTGATTTCAGTATAGTTTCCGCCTTTGCCAATGTCAATGGATTCGAGCAATCATGCAACAAATGTCCATAAACACGCAACATTTGCGCGGAAACCGCAATCGGGTTTTTCACAGCCTTATTTTTCAGTCAGGACTTCAAGGCTTACGCCATCCGAACAGAAAACCACCGTACCGTCCCGGTCGGTGCGGTAAAGCATGATCCCAAACGAATCGAGCCGCCGCAGAATTTCGGCATGCGGGTGCCCGTAGGAATTTTCATAGCCGCAGCTCGCGACGGCGGCGGAAGGGTTGACAGCCCGCAGAAATTTTGCCTGGCTGGAGGTACTGGACCCGTGATGACCCAGCTTGAGCACGTCGGCCCGCAGTTCCCCGGCATCGTAGGCTTCCAGCAGGCTGTTTTCGCTCTCCTTTTCCGCGTCGCCGGTGAACAGGAAGGTCGTTTCGCCATAGTCGAGCCGGAAAACCAGAGATGTGTCGTTGAGCTCCTCCTGATCGTGCTCCACAGGGCCCAGCAGAGTGAGCACCGCGCCTTCCCCAAGAGCATACTGCATCCCGGTTTTTGCGCGGGTGATCCGCAGGCCTTTGTCAGCGATCGTGTCGAGCAGGATTTCATAAGTCCTGGTTGTCGGCAGGATCTCCCCGGGCACCTCCGAAAAAAGCACCTTGTCCACAGGAAATTCGCGCAGCACATCGGCCATACAGCCGATGTGATCGGCGTGCGGGTGGGTTGCGGCCAGCAGATCAATCCGCTTTACGCCCTGGCTGAAAAGATAATCGACGACTGTTTCGGCGTGGTCGGGGTCGCCTGCGTCGATCAGGACGTTCTGCCCGGCGGTCTGGATCAGGATGCTGTCCCCCTGGCCGACATCGATGAAATGCACCGACAGCCGCGCGTCGATCGGGGCGGGCGTGCCGGAAAGCCCGGCAGCCTGATAGAGCCGGTCGATGGCAGACCCGGCGTCCGGGCCGTAGGACAGGACAATCCCCATGCTGATGAGCACGAGCGTCAAAATTATAAGCAGGGTGATGGTTGACTGCTTGCGGCGCATCAGTCGTGCTCCGGCTGGTCGGGCTCGATGACGAACAGATCGTTCGGGGTGCATTCGAGAATCTGACAGAGCGCCTCGATGGTTGAATAACGGATCGAACGGGTCTCGTTATAAAGCAGGCGGTTTGCGTTCTGGCCGCTGATGCCCAGCTGTTTATAAAGCCAGTATTTACTCTTTCCCTTTTTCTTTAAAATTTCCAAAGCGTTCATGTGAATCATAAAGAATCCTCCATTTACAGTGCATCAGGCATGTTCCTGTTGGTCGGGTTCGATAACGAAAAGATCGTTCGGGGTGCATTCGAGGATCTGACAGAGCGCCTCGATGGTCGAATAACGGATCGAACGGGTTTCGTTATAAAGGATCTTATTGAGATTTTGACCACTGGTGCCAAGATGTTTTGCGAGCCAATATTTCGTCTTTCCCTTTTTCTGAAGGATTTCCAACGCATTCAATCGGATCATATAAAATCTCCCCATAGCATATTTATCAATATGATATTAATAAATACACCATTTAAACATGTAGTCCGAAAAAATATAGTAATCAATAGATTGCATAATGTTTAAATTCATGTTATACTGTAGTCGATCCACGTCGTCTCCCTAAAACGGCTGGAGCAAACGAAGGGGGCCCCACACGCCGCGCGCGTGGGGCCCCCTTCTATTCGTCGTCGATGCAAAACAGATCATTCGGCGTGCATTCAAGCACCTGGCACAGTGCTTCGATGGTCTCGAAATGGATACCTTTTGTTTTTCCATAGAGGATTTTGTTCAGGTTCTGACCGCCCATCCCCAACTGCTTGCCCAGCCAGGATCTGCTTTTTCCCTTTTGTGCAAGCAATTCCAGAATGTTAATACGTACCATATCGAAACCTTCCCATTACCGCCCGCCGCGGTTGACCTTCGCGTAGCGGCTGTTCTTTCCGGTTTTCGCCTTTCCGACCGAGCGGTCGTTGCGTTCGCGGCTACGCCCGCGGACACGTCCGTCCTGCCGCTGCTTGAGGGCTTTTTCCGTTTCGCGGCGGCGCTCGGCGTTTTTCTGCCGTTCAAGCGTTTCGCGGTCCGGCGCGATGAGGCAGTTCGGCCCGGTCCCGATGAGATCCTCACGGCCGGCCTTTTTGAGCGCCGTCATCACCGCGCGGCGGTTTTCCGGCTTGAAGTATTGGAGCAGCGAACGCTGCAGCCATTTGTCCTCCTGCGAGGAAGGGGCATAGACCGGCCGCAGGGTGTACGGGTCAAGGCCGGTATAGAACATGCAGGTCGAAACGGTGCCGGGCGTGGGATAGAAGTCCTGCACCTGCTCCGGGCGGATGCGGTTGCGTTTGAGGAACAGCGCGAGGTTGACCGCGTCCTTCAAAGTTGAACCGGGGTGGGAGGAAATCAGGTAGGGGACAAGGTACTGCTCCTTTCCAACCTGTTTGGTGAGCTTATAAAAACGCTCGGCAAACCGTTCGTACACCTCAATGTGGGGCTTTCCCATACAGTCGAGCACATTCGGGCTGCAATGCTCCGGCGCGACCTTGAGCTGGCCGCTCACATGGTGCGCGAGCAGCTCACGCATAAAGCGGTCGTCGCGTTCGAGCATCATGTAGTCGTAGCGAAGCCCGGATCGGACAAATACATGCTTGACGCCGGGCAGTTCCCGCAAATCGCGCAGGATGTCGAGATATTCGCTGTGGTCGACCTCCAGCGCCGGGCATGGCGTGGGCGCCAGACATTTGCGTTCGGCACACAGGCCTTTGGAGAGCTGCTTTTTGCAGGAGGGGTGCCGAAAGTTGGCCGACGGGCCGCCCACGTCGCTGATAATCCCCTTGAAACGGGGGTTGCGGGTGAAACTTTCGGCCTCGGCAAGGATGGATTGTTTGCTGCGGCAGGTCACGGAACGCCCTTGATGGAACGCAATTGAGCAGAAGTTGCAGTTGCCGAAGCAGCCGCGGTTGTGCATGATCGAGAATTCCACCTCTTTGATCGCGTCGACGCCGCCCTGCGCTTCATAGGAGGGATGGTACATCCGCTCGAACGGGAGCGCAAACACCGCGTCGAGTTCTTCTGTCGAGAGCGGCGGCATCGGCTCGGTCTGTATCAGAAAGAGGTTGTCGCCCTGTTTCTGGATGATCTTGCGCCCGCGCACCGCGTCCTGTTCCTCGATCTCGGTATGGGTGGCTTTCGCATAGGAAAGCTTGTTTTCCTTCACCTTTTGGAAGGAGGCGACCGAAACCGCGTCGGTGGGCAGGCCGAGCTGGTCGGTGAGGTAGCAAATCCCGCGGCAGCGGATTTCCTTTGCGGGCGTGCCGGCCGCAAGTTCCCGCGCAATGATTTCGGTCTGCTTTTCGCCCATCCCGAAGATGAGCAGGTCAGCTTTGCTGTCCAACAGGATCGAAGGCAGGACCGTGTCAGCCCAGTAGTCGTAATGGGCGAACCGGCGCATCGACGCCTCCAGCCCGCCGATCACAATCTGAGAATCGGGATAGAGTTCCCGGATTTTATTGCAATAGACGGTGGTGGCCCGGTCCGGACGGCGGCCCGCCTTGCCGCCGGGGGTATAGGCGTCGTCCGAACGTTTGCGCCTGGCAGCGGTGTAGTGCGCGACCATCGAGTCGATGTTGCCGCCAGTCACCCAGAAGCCGTATTTCGGCGCACCGAAGCGGGTATAATCGCTGTCCGAAACCGGCTGGGAGATCATTGCGACCCGGTAGCCAAGGCTTTCGAGCAGGCGGGATACGATCGCAATGCCGAAGCTCGGGTGGTCGACGTAGGCGTCGCCGGTGACGCAGATGAAATCGGCTTCGTCCCAGCCGCGGGCTTTCATTTCTTTTTGGGTGAGCGGCAAAAACATGGTATGTTCCTTTCTTTCAGTGCAGAATGAAGAGTTCCGCGGACGGCACGTGGAAGATTTGCATCAGACGAAATATGACATCCACGCCCATTTGCTGCAAATACTTTGTATTTTCGATCATTCAAATCACCTCAATCGTTATCTTACCATAAAACATATAGCGAATTCCCAATTTTAGCCATATGTGGTGAAAATATTGAGGCGACGCTTTAATTTGCGCCCTTCGCGCGCCCGGAGTTCCTTTCTTGCTTGTCCAAGAAAGGAACCAAAGAAGGACACGCGGGGACACCCCGCGGCCCCATGCGCGCGATTTCGTTGCCTGCGGCAAAGATCGCGCGCAATCTGCTCAGACGAGACGAAGTGCGCCGCGCGCGCTTCGCAATGACGCGCGGGACGGGTTTTCGCAACCGTTGCGAAAACCGGCTGCGCCGAATAAGGACAAACGGATTTTGAATGCGCGGCCCTGCGGGCCGCGCATTACGCTGTGTCCACATGGGCTTTCAACCGGTCCACGGCCGAGGAGCGTAAAACGCCGCCATCCGCCAGATTTCCCCTGGCCCGCGACCGGGGAGCGCGAAACGCTGCCGTCCGACAGATTTTCCCTGCCCCATGACCGGGGAGCGTAAAACGCCGCCATCCGCCAGATTTCCCCTGGCCCATGACCGGGGAGCGCGAAACGTCGCCATCAGTCCTGAGCTGATCGTTTCATTGGGATCGCTTGCGGCGCAGGTCTCGAAGCCTAAGAGCACGGCCGCCGCTTTGTTTTGCGGCGGTGGGGTTCCAAGGGGTTCCCCCTTGGCGTGTTCTTTGGTGACTTTCTTGCACGAGCAAGAAAGTCACCCTGCGGAGCTACTCCTGCTGAGAGAGCTTCATCTCGGCCCAGCGTTCGGGCGAGATGAGCACCTGACGGGGTTTGCTGCCTTCAAACGGGCCGACGATACCGCGCGCTTCCATCTCGTCCACGATGCGCGCAGCCCGTGCATAGCCGAGCTTCAAGCGGCGCTGAAGCAGGGAAGTGGAAGCCATGCCAGCCTCCACGACGCATTCGATCGCGGGCATGAGCATTTCGTCCTCGTCGCTGTCCCCACCGTTTGAACTGGAATCGGATGAGGAGCCTTTGCCGCCTTTGCCCGCTACGACATGGTTGTCGATCTCCTGCACGATACTGTCATCGTAGTCGGCGGTGGCGTCGTTTTTGATAAATGCGATGACGTTTTCAATCTCCTCGTCGGTGACAAAGCAGCCCTGCACGCGCACCGGTTTGGGCGCGCCCACCGGGTTAAAGAGCATGTCGCCGCGTCCGAGCAGCTTCTCCGCGCCGCCCATATCAAGGATGGTGCGGCTGTCAACCTGCGACGAAACCGCGAAGGCGATACGTGAAGGAATATTCGCTTTGATGACGCCGGTGATGACATCGACCGAAGGCCGCTGGGTCGCGATGATCAGGTGCATGCCCGCGGCGCGGGCCATCTGCGCGAGGCGGCAGATGTAATCCTCAATCTCATTGGGCGCGGCCATCATGAGGTCGGCCAGCTCGTCGATGATGATGACCACCTGCGGGAGTTTCTGCATGCCTTCGGTCTTTTCGGCCAGGTGGTTATAGGAGCTGAGATCGCGCACAGAGTTGTCCGCGAAGAGTTTGTATCGCTTGAGCATTTCAGTGACCGCCCAGGAGAGCGCGCCCGCCGCTTTTTTTGGATCGGTGACGACCGGCACAAGCAGCTGTGGAATACCGTTGTAGACGCCAAGCTCAACCACCTTTGGGTCGATCATGAGGAACCGCACCTCGTCGGGCGTGGATTTATAGAGCAGGGAAATGATGATCGAGTTGATGCAGACCGATTTGCCCGAGCCGGTCGAACCCGCGATCAGCAGATGCGGCATCTTACCGATGTCCGCCACAGTGGTGTTGCCCGCAATGTCCCGGCCAAGCGCCACGGTGAGCTTGCTTTTCGCGTCCATGAATTCGGAAGAATCGATGATTTCACGAATCGAAACCGCGCTGATGACCTTGTTCGGCACCTCGATGCCAACCGCGGCCTTGTTGGGGATCGGCGCTTCAATACGCACGCCCGCCGCCGCAAGATTCAGGGCAATGTCGTCCGCAAGGCCTGTGATCCGGCTGATTTTTACACCGGCGGACGGCTGAAGCTCATAACGGGTGACGGCCGGGCCGCGGGAGATATCCACAATGCGGGTCTGCACGCCGAAGGAAGCGAGCGTATCGACCAGCCGCTGGGCGTTCTGCTTCATTTCGTCGGTCACATTCGAACCGGCCTTCTGGCGCGGTTCGCGCAAAAGTCCGAGCGATGGTTTTATGTAGATTGGCTGGACAGGGATCGAAGCTTCCTGTGCCAGCTCAAGCTGGATGCCCTCATCCGGTTTGCCTTTATCGGCAGGCGGCTCGGAAGGGGCGGCCTGACCGGGCTCGGGATGTTCAAGCGGAACCGGGTCGTCGTCGAGCAACGGCGGCAGGTTCAGGCTGCTTGAGAAGGTCTCCTCCGACGCTTTTTCCAAAACGGATTCCGGCACGGAAACCACTTCGGGCTGTATGGGCTCGTCCGCCTTGAAGGCGAATTTGCCAGTTTCGGTTGCTGCCTTATGTACCAGCTCATCAATCGAAGGTTCGGGAGACGGCACGAACTGCATCGGCTCGTCCGAAACCGAAAGGGAGAAGCCGCCGACCGCGTCCGGCTCAAAGTTGTCGTCGAGCGGAATGTCAATGTCAAATTTGGGCGCATGCTGTGCGGGAGCGTCCGCCAAAGCAACCTGCGGAGCCGCAGCGGCAGGGATGCCTTCGGCCGCCGCAGGCTGCGCAGGCTCATCGGAAGCCGGCTGATTTTTACCGCGCCGGGGAGGCTCGTCGAGCGGGATGTCGATTGTGCGTTTTTTCTGCGCGGGTGCGGCTGCGCGCTGCGCACGGCGCTCCTCCTGACGCTGCATCTGTTCGGCATAGGACTCGCCGATCTTCTGAACCGGCTTATGCGCGGCGCGCGCAAGCCCGATAAGCGTGCCGCCGGTCATCAGCATGATAAGCACAAAGAGTGCGAGGACGATGATGATGCCCGCACCGAGCTTGTCAAAAAATGTAAGGAGCGGAAGCCCGACCACCGCGCCGACAAAACCGCCGCTTTCGCCCTTGATGCCCATGAGGATCGATTCGATGAGCATGTCCATCACATGCGCGTCCTCGGTGACCGGCGCGCCCATCTTGAAGATCTGCCACGCGCCGCAGAAAAAGACAACAAGCAGGCCTCCTTCCCAGGCGCGGGCGGCGACCGGCTTGTCCTGCGTATCAAGGACGGCTATGTAGATGAGCAGTGCTGCCACCGCAATGGCGCCGCATCCAAAGATGCCAAACAGGGTGTTATGCAGCCATTGCCAGACACTGGCCCCTTCGATCAAAGTGAGCGCCCCCACCAGGATACCGACGGCGAAGAGCACCAGCGCGCGCATCTGTTTGCGGGCGCGCTGCTGGGCCGCGTTGCGTTTGCGGGTCGCGGCGCTTTTCGAGCGGGAGCGCGTGGATGATTTTGTAGCCATGAACAGTCCTCCGATGCAAAAGAGAGTTTCAAAAAAGCAAAAAAGGCATTATGCCCCTAGGAAGAAGCCCCGGACGGCATAGCCGGTGAAATGGTCAATGGCGCCGACCGTCAGGACAACCATGCCGAGCACAAGGGTGTAGTATCCAAAATATTTGAGTTTATTGCCCCTGACGACCCACTGCACCAGCTTGATCGACAGGATGCCGAAGATGACCGAGCTTAAAAGCCCCATAATAATGACCGGCGCGGAGAGGGAAGACCCCTCCCGGACCGCGTCGCCCACCTCGAGGACGATCGCGCCGAGCACCGCCGGGATACCCAGGATGAACGAATAGGCCACCGCATAGGAACGCTCCAGTCCGCAGAGCAGTCCGGCCGAGATGGTCGAGCCGGAGCGGGAGATTCCCGGCATGGTGGCAATCACCTGCGCGGCGCCAATGAAGAGCGCGTCCTTGGGGCCCATCGTAAGCGCGTCTTTGCGGCCGGGGCGCTCCTTTGCCGCGAAGAGCAGCATTGCTCCGGTGAGCAGGAAACAGAAACCTTCCACCGTGATGTCGGTGTCGGTCGAGAATCCGGAAATGAAATCTTTAAAGAGCAGCATCAGCCCAAGCGGCACCAGCGACAGGAATAAGAACAGCAGCATCCGCCGGGCTGAGGACATGTTTTTTGCGGAGAACTTTCCGGTGAGAAGATCGCGTACAAGGGTAACAAGCGCGATCAGCAGCTTCCAGAGCGTCCCCCAGAAGCAGATGATCACCGCGATGAGGGTGCCCGCGTGCAGTAAAATCGAGAACAGAAAGCCGCTCTCGCTGTTGTTGCCGGTGAAATACTGGAACAGGGAAAGGTGTCCCGAGCTGGACACCGGAAGAAATTCGGTCAGCCCCTGCAGAAGCCCCTGCAGGAACGCTTCCAAAATTGTCATAAGCCTTTTAGCTCCTTATTTTGTCAGTTTAGGATCTGCCCGGGGGAATAACGGGGATCAAGATAGTCGCGCGGATTGGTCGAGATGAGACGCGAGACGGTGAATTTTCCGTTTTGTGAAACGCCCTCAATATAAGCGTTATGCACCGGGCGGTAGGAGTATTCCACCGCGTCCTGTCCGCCCAGGATCATCTCGGCCGGAACAATCGTATAGAGGAACATCTCAGTCCCTCCCTTCAATCATGGCATAGAGTGCTTCGATCACGTCAGAAACGCCGCCGAGCGAATCGATGAGCCCTTCGTCCACGGCGGACTGCCCGTCGAGCACGGTGCCCACGTCCATCACGAGCTCGTCCTTGTTCATCATGAGCTGGCGGAACCGTTCGCCGGTGATGTTCGAGTTGTCGGTGACGAATTTGACGATTCGTTCCTGCATCTTGTCAAAATATGAGAGGGTCTGCGGCACGCCAAGCACCAACCCGTTCATCCGCACCGGATGCACCGTCATGGTCGCGGATGGGACGATGAAGCTCTTGCGGGCGCTCACCGCGAGCGGCACGCCAATCGAATGGCCGCCGCCGAGCACGAGCGAGACGGTCGGCTTCTTCATGCCGGAGAGCAGTTCCGCGATTGCGAGCCCCGCTTCGACGTCGCCACCGACCGTATTGAGGATGATGACGAGCCCTTCGATCTCTGGGTCCTGCTCGACCGCGAGCAGCTGCGGGATCACATGCTCGTACTTTGTGGTTTTGTTTTGCGCGGGCAGGATATAATGCCCCTCGATCTGCCCGATGATGGTCAGGCAGTGTATGACGTGCTTGCCCTTTTTGCTGGTCACGCCGCCTGTCTCAATGATCTGCTGGGTCTGCTCGGACAGGTTTGGGTTATTTTCCTGACCCTCCTGGGTCCCCGGGGCCTCCTGGCCTTCGCCTTCGGGCGCATTGTCGTTGTCCTGCATAAATTTTTGCTGTTCGCTGGCTTTCAAATCGATAACCTCCTTCAAATTGGTAACGAGGTTATCTTTGCCGGTTCTTCACCGGTCTATGCCTGCCAAAACAGCGGACCGTGCAACAAAACATACAATATCATTATAACATTCATGGATAGATTGTCAAACGAACAAGCGCGAAAAAAGGGACCGCATACGCGGTCCCACGGGCGGCTCAGCCGTCCATGACCTCGATCGAATTGAGGCCGCTTTTCATCACGAGCCTGCGCAGCGGCGGGGAATACATAAACGGGCATTTGAGCAGTTTTAGAGAGAGCTTTGCCCGCAGACGCAGGGTGGCGGCGCGGTAACGTCCGTTGGGGTCGCCCTGCGGTGCCGCGAGCACCCGCGCGAGCATGACAGCGCTCAAAATCGCGCTGCTGATGCCTTCGAGCGAGCTTGGGCTGATGAATCCGGCCGCCTCCCCGATGAGGAAGGCGTTGTCGCGTCCACAGCAGAACTGCCCGGGCGAAGCGGGACGCAGCACCCGGCAGGCTTCGGTTCGCTTCGGTTCGCCCAGATGAATTCCAACACTTTCCAGTTTGCGCTTCTGACGCTCAAACCGTTCGCGGCAGCCTTTGGCGGGATACGCCCCGCCGAATATAAGGCTGCCGTCCTTTGAAAGCGCCCAGGAGTAGCAGTCGGTGTTTTCGGAATCAAACACGCAGGAATAAAACGGCGTGGTGTGGGTGTCCGCAAACCACTGCTGGATCGAGACGTAGCTGCGCAGTTTTTTATGCGGGTAGAGAACCTCCCGCACCAGCGAATTGGCGCCGTCCGCGCCGACAAGGCGGGCGGCTTCGATGGTTTGCTCCCGGCCATCCCGCCAAAAACGCACCCGCCAGCCTCCGGGGATTTTTTCCACCGCGCGGCAGGCAGCATTCGTAAACAGGTCGACCTGCGGCGGGATGAGCCCGCGCAGCCAAAGGTCAAACCGATGGCGGTCGAGATTTACATAAAAACGCTGGTAATAGCGGGTGACACCGGTATCGAGATCGATCGTGCGCACCGAAAAGATCTGCGGGTCGACGATCAGCTCGCGCGGCAGAGTGAGGCCGAGACAGGCAAGCGCCTTCTGCGCGTCCGGCGCGAGCAGGCCGCCGCACGGCTTGCGAAAGCCGTTCTCCGGCGAATCCTTGCGGTCGATCGCCGCGACGCGCATCCGGGGCCCGAGCAGGCGCGCCAGTGTGGAGCCCGCAGGGCCGAGCCCTACGATGGCCAGATCATACATATGCATCTGCTCCCGATGATGTATTTTTTCAATAGTTGGAAAGCCCCTTGAGGGATTCGTCATGCACGACCCACTCGTCCGCCACGTTGATGACGCGGAATTCCTCCTTGTCGTCGCGGATGATCACGGTGGAGATGCCAGCGTTGATGATGAGGCGGGTGCACATTGAGCAGGGACAGGCATTGCGGACATATTCACCGGTGTCATATTCCTTGCCGACCAGGTAAAGCGTAGCGCCGAGCATCTGCTCGCGGGAGGCGTGGATGATCGCGTTCATTTCGGCGTGTACCGAGCGGCAGAGTTCATATCGCTCGCCGCGCGGGACGTTGAGCTTGGAGCGGGTGCAGTAGCCCAAATCGGAACAGTTTTCCCGCCCGCGCGGCGCGCCGACATAGCCGGTCGAAACGATCTGGTCGTTTTTCACGATGATCGCGCCGAAGTTGCGCCGCAGGCAGGTGCCGCGCGAGGCGACCGTCTCGGCAATATCCAAATAATAGTTTATTTTATCGCGTCTTGCCATCTATCTTCACTTCCTTTATAATGATGAAAGGTATGGAGCTGGTCATTGATTTTATTCTACTATACCGCGGCGGCCTGTGCAAGCTCCTTTTTTATTTCCTGCAAAACCAAATCCAGTTCCTGGAGGATTTTATGGACAACCTTTCCAATATTGGCGTGATACGAGACGTATTGTCGCGCCACGGTTTTACATTCAGTAAAGCGCTCGGGCAGAATTTCCTTGTCAACCCGACCGTCTGCCCGCGCATGGCCGAGCTTGGCGGCGCGAAAGCAGGCGTCGGAGTTATTGAAATCGGAGCGGGCGTCGGTGTGCTGACCGCCGAGCTTGCCAAACGCGCGGACAAAGTCGTCTGTATCGAAATTGATGCCCGGCTGCTGCCGGTGCTCGCGGAAACGCTCGCGGGCTACCAAAACGTCGAGATCGTGAATGCGGATGTGATGCGGGTCGACCTGCACGCGCTCATCGCGGAAAAGTTTTCCGGCATGGAGGTGGTTGTCTGCGCGAATCTGCCGTACTACATCACCTCGCCGATCATTATGAGCCTGCTCGAGCAGCGCCTGCCGGTCAAATCGATCACCGTGATGGTGCAGAAGGAGGCCGCGCAGCGGCTCTGCGCCGAACCCGCCACCCGCGAGGTTGGCGCGGTCACAATCGCTGTGCGGTACTACAGCGTCCCGAAGGTGCTCTTTCAGGTGTCACGCGGGTCGTTTATGCCGTCGCCCGACGTGGACAGTACGGTCATCCGGCTGGATATCCGGGAGCGGCCGCAATACGACGTGGGGGATGAAAAGGCTTTCTTCGCGGTGGTGAAGGCGGCTTTTTCCCAACGCCGTAAAACGATCCTGAACTGTCTGGCAAGCGGGCTTTCGCTTGCGAAGCCGGACGCCGCCGCGCTGCTCGAAACGGCGGGGGTGCCGGGCACGGCACGCGCCGAGCAGCTCACGATGGAACAGTTCGCGGCGCTTTCCCGCGCCGCAAAGGAGATGAAACGATGAAACTGACAAAACGCAGGATCCTGTCCATTGTGATCGCGGCTGTTACCCTCATCGCGACCGGGGCGTATTACACAATGGTTTACCACTATACGGCGAAACCGGAATCGCTGACCGAGGCGCTCACGGAATATACCGGCATGCCGGTGGAGATAGCCGGGACCGAGGAGGCTGGCAACCGGCTGTTCGTGCTCTTCAAGGACCCGGGCGGCGGCCCGATGATGGGCTACGCGCTTTTCGACCGGGGGATGAACACCCTTTACCGGCCGGTCAGCGCCGGCTACGGCAATTCGATCGGCGTGGAGGTCTATCCCTTCACCGCTTCGGGCAAACGGAAGGTCGCGGTCTGCGGCGTGAACGCCGACCCGCGCGCGGTGGCCTACGAGGTCATTACGGTGGACGAGGAACCGCCGCAGGTGGTGTTTTCCGGAGAGATTGCCGAACGGGATTTCGTCGATATTTATGAGCACCCGAAAACGGAGGGACTCTGGCGCGGCCTACGGCTTCTTGACGCGGATGGGAACGACCTCGCTCCCGAACTGTACGCGTCAGGGATGGCGGACGGGCCGGGCACCGGGAT
This sequence comes from Anaerotruncus rubiinfantis, assembly GCF_900078395.1. NCBI lineage: Bacteria > Bacillati > Bacillota > Clostridia > Eubacteriales > Oscillospiraceae > Anaerotruncus > Anaerotruncus rubiinfantis. Next base: position 231,415 of record NZ_FKLA01000008.1, read on the forward strand.
TGGGACAGCCGAGCTTTTCATGACAGATATTTTTTGCATCCTCATCCTGTTGGTTGGATTCGTTGTGGCAAAATATTTCTGGGACGAAAAACAATTGCCGGAGGACAAAAAGGAATAGAGAAACGGCCCCGCTTCTCAGAAGCGGGGCCGTTTTGGTTTGAAATCAGGATTTCTCGTCAGCATAAAACTGGTTCATCCGGTAGCAAAGGGTCATAAGGCTGTCCCCAAGATGCACGTTTTCGACCACGACGTTCTCGAAATTAAGCAGCAGATCGTAGTGGGAGAAGTTCCAGAAGCAGTTGATGCCGAGGTTTTTGAGCCGCTCGGCCGTTTCATAAGCCACCTCGCGCGGGATGCAGAGGATCGCGGCGCGGGGATGATTTTCCCGGCAGAAGTCTTCGAGTTCGGTGGTGTCCCGCACGGTATGTTCCCGGATCTTCTGCCCGATGACCGTGGGGGAGTTGTCGAAAATCCCCACGAGCTTAAAACCGCTGGTGTCGAAGTTCATATGCTTTGCAAGCGTGCGGCCGAGATTTCCCGCGCCGATCAGGATGATGTCGGCCTGTTTATTGAGGCCGAGGATGTTCCCGATTTCCTTATAAAGCGCGGCGACGTTGTAACCGTAACCCTGCTGGCCGAATCCGCCGAAGCAGTTGAGATCCTGTCGGATCTGGGAGGCGGTGAGCTGCATGAGCTGTGCAAGCTCCCGCGAAGAGATACGGGTGACATCCTTTTTCAGAAGGTCGCCCAAAAAGCGATAGTAGCGCGGCAGACGCCGGATAACCGACAGTGAAACGCCCTCATGCTTTGGCATAGACACAAACACCCTTCCTGTGTAGATTTCCTTGTGTGCCGGGCGGATCAGAGGCTCGCTACGGTATCCATGACATAATTGCCGAATTCCTCGCAGGTGCAGCCGGTGTCGCGGCCGGTGATGGTGAGCTTTTTCTCCTCGTACATGCAGACGTCCAGCGCACGGTCGAGCTTATCCGCCTGCGCCTGGAAGCCGATGTGGCTCAGCAGCAGCACCGCTGCGCGCAGCATCGAGCAGGGATCGGCATATTTGCCGCGGCCTTCCTTGATCATACGCGGCGCGGAGCCGTGGATCGCCTCAAACATCGCGTAGCGTTTGCCGATGTTGGCGCTGCCCGCGGTACCGACGCCGCCCTGGAACTCGGCGGCTTCATCGGTGATGATGTCGCCGTAGAGGTTCGGAAGTACAAATACCTTGAAATCACGGCGGCGCTTCTGGTCAATCAGTTTTGCGGTCATGATGTCAATATACCAGTCGTCGGTGGAGATGTCCGGATACTCCTTGGCGATGTTCTGGCAGAGTTTGAGGAACTTGCCGTCGGTCGTCTTGACGATGTTGGCCTTGGTGACGATTGAAACGCGGTCTTTGTGGTTTTTCTTGGCATAGTCGAAAGCGAGCCGCGCGATGCGTTCGGTGCCTTCGGTGGTGGTGACGACAAAGTCGAACGCGACCTCGTCGTCGACATTCACGCCGCAGGAGCCGAGCGTGTATGCGCCTTCGGTATTCTCACGGAAGAAGGTCCAGTCGATGCCTTCGCTCGGGACTTTGACCGGGCGGACGTTCGCGAACAGGTCAAGCTCCTTGCGCATCGCAACGTTGGCCGATTCGATATTTGGCCAGGGATCGCCCGCTCGCGGGGTGGTGGTGGGGCCTTTGAGGATGACGTGGCATTTTTTGAGTTCCGCGAGCACGTCGTCCGGGATAGCTTTGCCGACGGCGGCGCGGTTTTCGATGGTGAGGCCGTCGATCTGCTTAAATTCCACACGGCCGGCGGCCACTTCATCCGCCAGCAGGTGCTTTAATACGCGGGCGGCTTCATTGGTGATAATGGGGCCGATGCCGTCGCCGCCGCAGACACCGATGACGATCTTATCGAGATGTTCGTAATCCACGAAGTCCTTAGTTGCTTTAATGCGCTCATTGCGCGCAAGCTGGGCCTCTACCAGCGCGGCAAAATGTTCGACAGCCGCTTGTACTTTCTGATCCAATGCAAGTCCTCCTATGATTCATTTCATGATACAGTTACATCACAGTAATAATTATACATTATTTTATATCATTGCGCAGGTCTTGTCAATCTGAAAGCCAGCTGCCCAAAGATGCAGTTTGGAGAAAAAACGGAAGGTTCAGGGCGGCAGGAAACCAGAGTCGGTACAAAAACGGGCGAGCTCCCGCAGGGTTTTGCGCGCGGCGGCCAGCCTGCGGCTGACCGTGGAGCGGCTGACGCCGAGAATTTTGGCGGCCTCAGGCATCTTGATCCCCTCCAGGTAATAGAGCCGGACGGCTTCCCGCTGGCCTGGCGGCAGAAAGCGGATGGCGTTGGCGGCAAACCGCCGGTAGCGTTCACGCGCGGGCGTGTTGTCACCGTTGCCGCCGTAGGTTTCGGACGCGACCTTGTCCGGGTCGGACAGGTGCGCGTTCCAGGCCCGCTGGGGGAAAAGCGGTTTATCCTGCCGGTATTTACTATGCGTAGTAGTCCTTGAGATAGGCCGTCACCACCTTTAAATCACTCAATTCGGTATAGAGCGCGTCCATCCGGCGCCGCAGAAGGAGTGCTTCCTCACCGTCTGCCGTGCGCAGACGCTTGCGCAGCTCGCATAGGCGCTTCTGCAGCGCTTCGGCAGCAGCGCGGTATTCCACTGAAAGTGCGGTCAGATCCATGCAATTCCCCTTTCGATTCGCTTGTTTTTCCCCTCTAACCCCAACGTAGCATGGGAAAAAAACGAAGTCAAACGGGGGAATGGTCCTTTCTTGCTTGTCCAAGAAAGGACCCAAAGAAGGACACGCGGGGACACCCCGCGGCCCCGTGCGCGCAATTTTGTTGCCGCTTCCCGGCAAAGATTACGCGCAATCTGCCACAGGCAAGACGATGTGTGCCGCGTGATAAAAAGCACGCGGGACATATTTTCGCACCCAGTGCGAAAATGCGCTGCGCGCAACAGGGACAAGCCGATCAAAAAATCCCGCCGGCATTGCCGGCGGGATTTGGTTCGTATGGGGGTCAGTTTGCTGAAATGGTAAAATCGGCCGTGATTTCGGTGCAGGCGAGCGCTTCGCCGTGCGGATCGATGAAGCAGGCAAGTTGAGACACGCGGTAGATGCCCGGCGAAAGCGGCTCGTCGAAAATATCGATGGGGATCGGGATGGTTGCCGTTTCGCCCGGTGCGAGTGGGAAGGAGGCGGAAACGCTGTCCGGGTTTACCATCGCGCCGTCGCGCGGGGTGAGCGGCAAAACTTCGCCGCCGTCCACTTTGCGGAAATCGAACCATGAGGTGTAGAGCAGCGTGTCGGAAGCGTTATTTAAAACAACGAGGCTGATACTTTCGGTCCCGACGGGGTAGGAATCCTGTTCAGGACGCGCTGTAACGCTCGTCACAGGGGCTTCGGAGCTGCCGAACCCGATCACCGAAAAGACCTTGTCGTTCTGCGCTTCGGGAAGGAAGAACGCCTTCTCCCGTGGCACGGGCCGCACCGCGGAGTACAAAAGCCCGATACCGATCCCGGCGGCGAACAGCGCGAGCGGAATGATCCAAAAGCGTTTCATCAGACGTTAAACCTAAACAGCACCACATCGCCGTCCTGAAAGACATATTCCTTGCCTTCCGAACGGATGAGCCCCTTCTCCTTGGCGGCTGCCATTGAACCGCAGGCAATGAGGTCGTCATAAGCGACAACTTCGGCGCGGATGAACCCTTTCTCAAAGTCGGTGTGAATCTTTCCGGCGGCCTGCGGGGCTTTGGTGCCCTTCTTGATCGTCCAGGCGCGAACCTCCTGTTTGCCGGCGGTCAGGAAGGAGATGAGCCCCAGCAGGGAATAGCTTTTTTTGATGAGCCGGTCAAGTCCGGACTCGTGCAGGCCCATTTCCTCAAGGAACATCAGTTTGTCCTCCGGGGTCATGTCCGCGATTTCCTCCTCAATCCGTGCGCAGATGGGCAGCACTTCGGATTGTTCCCCGGCGGCGATTTCCTGAACTTCTTTGTAGAAGCGGTTTTCTTCGATACCATTTATAAAGTCATTTTCACTCATGTTTGCGGCGTAGATGACCGGCTTATCGGAAAGCAGCGGCATGTCCGCGAGCGCTTCGCGTTCATCCGGGTCGCAGATAAAAGAACGGGCGGATTTGCCCTCTTCCAGATGTTCCTTGAGACGTTTTAAGATGTCGGCCTGCGCGGCGAGCGTCTTGTCGCCGCCTTTTGCCGCCTTGAGCGAGCGGTCGATCTTGCGCTCGACGATGTCGATGTCTGAAAAGATCAGTTCGAGGTTGATCGTTTCGATGTCGCGCCTGGGGCCGATTTCGCCGTCGACGTGAACAATTTCCCCATCTTCGAAGCAGCGCACAACATGCACGATCGCGTCGACCTCCCGGATGTGGGAAAGGAATTTGTTGCCGAGCCCTTCGCCCTTCGACGCGCCGCGCACCAGCCCCGCGATATCGACGAATTCGATGACGGCAGGGGTGTATTTGTCCGGATCATACATCTTTGCGAGCACGTCGAGCCGCTCGTCCGGCACGGCAACCATGCCGACGTTCGGCTCGATGGTGCAGAACGGGTAGTTCGCGGACTGCGCGCCCGCGTTGGTGATGGCGTTAAAAAGGGTCGATTTGCCGACGTTCGGCAGCCCGACGATACCTAGCTTCATATCGATAACTCCTTCAAGCGTTTTACAAATTACTCCAGTTTTTCATGATACCACAGCGGCCGATATTTGGCAAGCCGGATCGGCAGTCCTTACAAAGTATCCGTATTCTCCAATTCGAGTCCTTCAAAAAACGCATCATAACTACAACCATAGATCATGTGTAAGGCGACGAGGAGACGCACCGGAATATTAAGTTCCCCTGTTTCGTAGCGGGAATACAAACTGCGCGTAGTGGATACGCCGAAAATACCCAAGCGGGCAACAAGGCGGTCCTGTGTATACTTGTGCTTTTTCCGAAGGAGGCGCAGGTTACTTCCCATGTTCATGTCGGCGGTTAGTCTGTCCATTAGCAACTCCTTTTGCTCAATATAACGTGCATTTTTGCTTTAGTATATGTTATACTGGACACAAAAAGGCTCAATATACTGAGCAAAATAAGGAGATGTGGAGATATTAAGATGAATCACGAAACAATCGAATGGATCGCCCAAAACAAAGACACCTGGTTTGCCATCTGCCGGGCGCGCGGGAAGGCCTTCGCAGGCGATGAGGTTATGGAGGCGTTCGAAATGCTGCTCCAAAAGGCCAAACAGAATCCGGACTTCAGCACAGTCTTTACCGTATTCCTGACAGTATATGAAAATGAACTGCCGTTCTTTGCCCCCGCAAAAAGGCTGTGAACAGGACGCGCGGCATAATTTGGAATTCGGACAAGGGATATTCAAAAAATATTCACCATTCCGCATGACTTTATTGTATAATTGTGATACTATATATGATAGAATCTGTCCATATGTATTTGAGAAGATAACGGGGGTTATGAATATGTCCATGGGAAAGATCCTGATCTGCGATGACGACCGCAACATCTGTGAGCTGCTGCGTCTGTACCTCGAAAAGGAGGGCTACGCGCTGGCGATTGCCAATGACGGCGAGGAAGCGCTTGCGAAGTTCTCGTCGGAAGCCCCCGACCTGATTCTGCTCGATATCATGATGCCCAAGCTCGACGGATGGCAGGTCTGCCGTGAAATCCGCAAAAAATCAAACGTGCCGATCATCATGATCACCGCAAAGGGCGAAACTTTTGATAAGGTGCTCGGTTTGGAGCTTGGCTCGGACGATTATGTGGTCAAGCCCTTCGACCCGAAGGAGATCGTCGCGCGCATCAAGGCGATCATGCGGCGCACCGGGAAGTCGGCCTCCGAGGCGGACGTCAAGGAAGTCAGCTATGATAAACTGGTGGTCAATATGACCAAGTATGAGCTCAAGGTGGACGGCAAGGTGGTCGATACGCCGCCCAAGGAGCTGGAGCTCCTTTACCACCTGGCGAGCAACCCGAACCGCGTCTACACCCGCGACCAGCTGCTCGACGAGGTGTGGGGCTTTGAATATTACGGCGACAGCCGCACGGTTGACGTGCACATCAAGCGCCTGCGCGAAAAGCTGGAGGGCGTGTCCGATCAGTGGACGCTCAAAACCGTCTGGGGCGTGGGCTACAAGTTTGAAGTCAAGGAATCCTGAGGAAATTTAGGCCGCGGGCCGGGTTCTGCCCGGCCCGTTTTTCCGTGTGGCCGTTATTGATAGGAAAGGGGCCGGTGCGCCTTGCAAAAAACGCTTTTCAGCAAACACTTCATCACCATCGCGGCGATCATCCTGCTTTCGCTCACCATCCTGGGGGCGGTGCTGCTGGCGTTCGCGTCGCAGTATTTTAAGCAGGACCGCTATAAACTGCTCGAGCACAACGCCGGCCAGGCCGCGTCGCTCACCTACAACAATTTCCGCAACAACAATTACCAGGCGGTCAGCCCGCAGATCGTGCTGCCGATGTACACCATTTTAGCGGGCGCCATCGAAGCGGACATCTACCTTTCCAATACCGAGGGGGAGATCCTGCTCTATGCGGAAGGTTCGGGCACCGAGCGCTCGAATGGGCGCATCCCGCCGGAAATCATCAATCAAACCTTTGAAAACGGCGGCTATAAGGAGCTCGGAAAGATGGAAGGGCTCTATGCCGAAGGGCACTACACGGTGGGCGTCCCGGTCAAAACCGGCGACGGCATCCCGGCCGCGGTGATTTTTGTTTCGGCCTCCGCCAGCGCGCTGCACGTCTTTCTGACTGAAATCCTCAAAATGTTCATCATCTCGTCGCTCGCGGTGCTGATCCTGGCGTTCGCGGCGGTCTATTTCATCACGGCCGACCTGGTGCGTCCGCTGCGCAAGATGGTTACAGCCACGCAGGCTTTCTCCAAAGGGGATTTCACCATGCGGGTGCCGGTGGAAAGTTACGATGAGATCGGGCAGCTGGCTATCTCCTTCAACAACATGGCCTCCTCGCTTGCCACCACTGAGGTGGCGCGCCGCTCCTTCACCGCGAACGTCTCGCATGAGCTGCGCACCCCGATGACCACCATCGGAGGGTTCATCGACGGCATCCTTGACGGAACCATCCCGGAGGAAAAACGGGATCATTACCTCAAGATCGTCTCGGATGAAATCAAGCGGCTTTCACGGCTGGTGCGTTCGATGCTCAACATCGCGCGCATCGAGGCGGGGGAACTCGAGATCAATCCGGATCTTTTCGACGTCAACGACACGGTCATCAAGACGGTCTTTACCTTCGAGCAGCCGCTCGAAGCGAAGAATATTGAGGTGCGCGGGCTGGACGGCGGCAAGGTCATGGTCGAAGCCGACCCGGACCTCATCCACCAAGTGGTTTATAACCTTATTGAAAACGCCGTGAAGTTTGCAAACGAGGGCGGATATATCGAGGTGAACTATACGGAGGACGACACCTATACCTATGTCGGCATCCGTAATTCGGGCGAAGGTATCTCGAAGGATGAGATCCCACACGTTTTCGACCGCTTCTATAAAACCGACAAATCCCGCAGCCGCGATAAGGGCGGCGCCGGGCTTGGGCTGCACATCGTGCGTTCGATCATCAACCTGCACGGCGGCGACATTGTTGTGCGGTCGGTCGAAGGAGAGTACTGTGAATTTGTCTTTTCCATCCCCAAGCCGCATGAGAAGGGAAAAAAGTCCGCGCAGAAAAATTGACATAAACCGTTCAAATAATCACGAAGGAATTTCATATTTTCTTTCAAATATCATCTATTTTATTGTAACATTTATTCGATATACTAAGATCACAGAAACAAGAAAAGGCATGTCACAGTAAAACTTGGAAAAGGATGACGATATATGAGTGACTATAACCCGAACGAACCGCAAAACTTTGAAAACAACCAACATACGGACGCGCCGGACGGCGCGCAGCATTCCGAAGGCGCTTCCCCAAATGTCTGGAACGTGCCGCCGCAGTCAAACAACAATGGTGACGCCTACCGGCCGCCCTATTACGCGCAGCAGGCGCACCACCAGGAGCCGCCGCGCCAGGAAGAAAAGGCTCCGCAGCAGTATTCCGCGTCGGGCGGCTGGCAGCAGCCGAATACGAACGGCTCGCGCAAGGAACCCTACCAGTGGAACATGGCGGACTATGACAAGGCCCACGCCGCCAAACCCAAGCGCAAAAACAAGGGCCTGATGGTCTTTTCGGTCATCATGTGCTCGGTGCTGGTCGTATCGCTCGTGTCCTTTGCGGGCGTGGGCATCTACAGCACCTTCGCGCGGGCGCCGCAAGAGACCGAACCCTCCGCGAGCGAACCGACTGTGAACGTCCCGGCAAGCAACCTGCCCGGCATCACCCTGCAGGACAAACCAGCTGTGAACGACGCCCCTTCCGCGGATGGCAAACTTTCGACCGAACAGATTGTCGAGAAGGTCGCGCCGTCGATCGTGGCGATCACCACCTATGCGAATACCGGTTACAGCGGTTATCAGGCCGAAGGCATGGGCAGCGGGATCATCATGCGCGAGGACGGCTACATCGTGACCAACGCGCACGTCGTGGAAGGCGCGCAGGGTATCACTGTGACGCTGCATGACGGCGAAACCAAATATGAAGGCCGTGTGGTTGGTATTGATACCAAAACCGACCTTGCGGTTGTGAAGGTTGACGCGACCGGCCTGAGCGCGGCGGATTTCGGCAATTCCGACCAGATCAAAGTCGGTGAGACGGTCATTGCGATCGGCAACCCCCAGTCGATGGAATTCGCGGGCAGCGTCACCCAGGGCATTGTTTCCGGTCTGAACCGCTCGCTGACCGCTTCGGGCGGCAACGGCACCGCGACCACCTATCAGAGCCTTATCCAGACCGACGCTGCCATCAATCCCGGCAACTCCGGCGGCGCGCTGGTCAATGAATATGGCCAGATCATCGGCATCAACTCTGCCAAAGTCATTGCAACCGGCGCGGAAGGCATGGGCTTTGCCATCCCGTCTGCGGTTGCGAAACCGATCGTGGACGACCTGATCAACTACGGGCGCGTCACCGGGCGCGTGCGTCTCGGCATCACCGCAAGCGCGGTCGATGAGGTGCTTGGGCGCCTCAACGGCTGGCCGACCGGCCTGCTGGTGCAGTCCACCGAGGCGGACTCCGATATCTCGAAGAAGGGCGTCATCCCGGGCGACATCATCACCAAGGCGGATGGCAATGATCTGGACGGCTTCCAGGCGCTGACCGATGCGCTGGAAGGCAAAAAACCCGGCGACACGGTGGATCTGGAGGTTTACCGTCCGTCCACACGCAGGAACGAATCGGGCCGTTTCTTCAACATCACCGTCACGCTGATGGAGGATATGGGGGACGCCGTTTCGACCCAGAATCCGCAGGACAACACCCAGCAGAATCCGGGATACGGCCAGTACCCGGGCAATGACGGAAACTCCGGCTACGGGCAGAATCCGAACACCGATGAATTTGAGGATTTCTTCCGGGATTTCTTCGGCTGATAACAGATGAACGGTGCGCGGGAAGGGCGAATACGCCTTTTCCGCGCATTTTTTATGAAAGGCCGGACCGGGAATAAGGAGGCGCCGCGATGCGGGCGTTTTTTCTTTTGGGAAAACTGAAAAAAAGATGGGGTTTATCATAATTTGTTTACAAATTTGTAGTATACTGATAACGTAAATATTGGACGAATACAATCTGTTTCCAGATAGATACTAAAGGAGTATGCCATGAGCCGCAGTACACAGTCCGTCTACACAACCGTTGTGCTGGTCACCGACCAGTTCGAGTGCGAACGAATCATCAAAGCGGCCCGCGTGATCGCGGATCTTTCCCAGACCGCGCTGACCGTCCTGAGCGTGATGAAAACCGGCGCGCAGACCAATCCCGCCGCCTTGGAGCACCTGTTCGGGGTTGCGAAGGAATACGGCGCGCAGATGACGGTGGAATTTTCCGACAACCCGCAGAGCGCGATCGTGCATTTCATTCGGGAAAACCATGTGGTGAATGCCATCACAGGTATGCCGCAGAACGAGGATTCCATCCTGGTGCGGATGTGGAAAACCCTGCAGAATGTCAAATTTTTTACTGTGACAAAAAAAGGGGAGCTGCATGAGGTGGCCGACCGGGATTATCACAACGCGCTGATGGAAGCCCGTTCCCTTTTTGCAAACGCGCAAAATCAGTGACCGGCGCACGGTTTGCCCGCGCCGGGAAGTAAGGATAGATACGCATGAATATCACAGTCAGACAGATCGAGTTTAAAAGCGCCGACGGCGCTTCCAGCCTGTTCGGATGGCTTTATATCCCGGCGGAGGAACCGCGCGGCATTGTCCAGATCGTGCACGGCATGGCCGAACATATGGGCCGTTACCATGAATTTATGCGCTTTCTGGCGCAGCACGGCTATGCCGCGGCGGGCATCGACCAGCTCGGCCATGGCCGCTCAAACAATGGCCGGTACGGCTACTTTGCCGAACGCGACGGATGGCGCGCGCTGGTTGAGGATCAATATAAATTTCACAAGATCCTTCATGCCGAAATCCCCGGCCCGGAGCACACGGTGCTTTTGGGGCACAGCATGGGCTCGTTTGTCGCGCGCCTTTACGCCTCCCGATACCCGCAGACGATCGCCGGGCTGGTGCTCAGCGGCACCGCGCGCGGAGGGCTCAAGGTCGACGCCGCAGTACAGATGGCAACCGTTTCGGCGCGGCGCGAAGGTCTGCTTGCCGACCATGACCTTGATAAATTGGCGTTCGGGCTTTTTAACGAACGCTTCAAACCGGCCAAAACCAAGTTTGACTGGCTTTCCCGCGACGAGGCGATGGTCCGGCGGTTTGTCGATGATCCGGAATGCGGTTTCGTATTTACAGCCTCGGGTTTCCGAGACCTGTTTACACTCATTTCCGGCGCGAATCAGAAACGCACGTTCAGCGCGGTGAACAAGCGGATGCCGGTTCTCATTTTTTCAGGCGCCCAGGACCCGGTGGGGGAATACGGGAAAGGCCCCACTCAGGTTTACAAACGCTATCTGAAGGCGGGCCTTTCGGATGTGGAGCTGATCCTCTATGACGGCGGACGGCATGAGATGCTCAATGAGCAGAACCGGGCAGAGGTATTCGGCGAGGTGCTGTCCTGGCTGGACGATCATCTTGTCCCGCAGGAGCAGGCGCCGCAGGAGCAGCTGCCGGAGGATTACGACCGGCAGGAGCCCTGATCATTCGAACGGAGGATTTCGCCTATGGATCAAGCGGCATGGAGCTTTTTACCATTGCTTATCAACCTGATTATTTTCGGCGGGATGGCGGTCGGGGTGCTGGCTGGCTACCTGCTCAGCAGCTTCGGCCTTTATGGGATCGCAAAGTCGCTGGGTACGCCGAACGGCTGGCTTGCCTTCATCCCGTACGCGCGCAGCTATCTGCACGGTTCGCTTGCAGGGGAGATCCCAGTCGGGCGGCGCGTCATCCGCAGCCCTGGGCTTTGGATGGTGATTGTTCCGCTGGTGGAAAGCGCGGCGGTCGTTATTGGTTACGTGATCTTTTTTGTGGTGATGTTCCTGCAGATGATCCCGGCCTTTGAGCGGGATACTCCGCCGGCCGGCCTGTTTATCACGATTCTTTTGTTCTGGGGGGCTTTTGTTCTGTTCCTGATCGCCGCCGGCGCGGTGAAAGGCGCGCTGACCGCCCTTGTAAATTTCAGCCTTTATGAGAAATACATGGACCGCAACCGCGCGGTGTTACATATGGCGCTGGGGCTTCTCGTGCCGCTTTACCAGCCGGTATTCTTGTTTTTGCTGGGCGGGAAAGAACCACTGGGCGCGCGGCCGCGGATTTCCGGCCCTCCACCCGCGTACGGCCCGGCGCAGTGAGAAAAATGAACAGCCTCGGAAAAGGCGCTGCCTTTTCCGGGGCTGTTTTTCTGCTTATTCGTAGAGGCCGGAGGAGAGGTAGCGTTCCCCCGTGTCGGGCAGCAGGGCGGTGATCAGCTTGCCGGCATTTTCCGGGCGCCGCGCGAGGACGGCGGCGGCCTGAATGGCCGCGCCTGAGCTGATCCCGACCAGCAGGCCGTCCTGTTTTCCGACGGCGCGGCAGGCGGCGTAGGCATCCCTGGTTGTGACGGCGAGCACCTCGTCGATCACATCAAGATCGAGGTTTTCCGGCACGAAATTGGCGCCGATGCCCTGGATGCCGTGTGGACCGCAGCGGCCCTCGGTGACAAGCGGAGACTCGGCCGGTTCGACCGCAACGACCCTGACAGCGGGATTGGCCTGCTTGAGCGCGCGTCCCACGCCGGAGACGGTTCCGCCGGTGCCGAAGGTGGCGACAAACAGCTCGATCTGTCCGTCGGTGTCCATGAGGATTTCCTTGGCGGTGGTGGCGGTGTGGATTGCCGGATTGGCGGGATTTTTAAACTGCTGCGGGATGAAGGAATTGGGGGGTTGGGCGGCGATTTCATGCGCTTTGTCAATCGCGCCCTGCATACCTTTTGTGCCATCGGTCAGGATGAGATCGGCGCCCAGGGCCGCCAGCAGGGTGCGGCGCTCTTTGCTCATGGTTTCGGGCATGGTGAGCACCAGATGGTAACCGCGTGCCGCGCAGACAAAGGCAAGGCCGATTCCGGTGTTGCCGGAGGTGGGTTCGACGATCAGGGTATCCTTATTCACAAGCCCGCGTTTTTCAGCGTCCGCGATCATGGCAAAGGCGGCGCGGTCCTTGACTGAACCGAGAGGGTTAAAATATTCAAGCTTTGCGGCAATCTTGACGGGCAGCCCAAGGCTGGCGCTGTAATTGGTCAGATATATCATCGGCGTGCCGCCGATGAGCTGTGTGAGGTCGTTTTTGATGTTCAGGGGAATCACTCCTTCCGGTTGTCGGTTAAAATAAGCTGACAAGCTTTCCGGTTTTATTATACAACACTTTTTCCGGCGAAAAAAGCGGGATCTAAAAAGATTTTGTCTTGTAAAGAAAAAGGCCTTGACATAGGCCTGTACATCCGGTATAATACCACAAGAGGGAACGTGTAAAGAAAATTGCTTTACACTAAGGAGGCGGGATCATGGCCAAAAATCTTGAAATTTCCGTGCTGCTGGATTTTTATGGCGAAATGCTCACCGAGAAACAGCGCGATGTCGTGGAGCTCTATTACAACGAGGACCTCTCGCTTGCTGAAATCGCCGCGCACAGCAGAATCACCCGCCAGGGCGTGCGGGATTCTATCAAGCGCGCCGAAGGCATCCTGCTCGACCTCGAAGCGCGGCTCGGCCTTGCCAAGAAGTTCCGGCTGATCCAGGACGGGCTTGACCGCATCGCGGAGGACGCACGGTTTATCGGTGAACATAACAGCCGTTTCGGCACCTATAAGGAGATTGCCGAGCGCACCGACGAGATCATCCGGATCGCAAACAGCATCAACGATTAATCTCCGATTTATACATAAAGTATTATTTTCGATGAAAGGTGGTGACCGTATGGCGTTTGAAGGACTTTCCGACAAGCTTTCCGCCGTTTTTAAAAAGATGCGCTCGAAAGGCAAGCTGAAAGAGAGCGACATCAAGGACGCGATGCGCGAAGTGCGCCTTGCCCTGCTCGAAGCGGACGTCAACTACAAGGTCGCCAAAGAGTTCGTCGCGAACGTCACCGCCAAGGCGGTGGGCGACGAAGTGCTCGAGAGCCTCACTCCGGCGCAGATGGTCATCAAGATCGTCAATGACGAGCTGACCGCTCTCATGGGGGAAACCAACGCGCGGATCGCTTTCCAGAGCCACCCGCCGACCATCGTCATGATGTGCGGCTTGCAGGGTTCCGGTAAAACCACCCATTCGGCCAAGCTGGCCCTCCATTTCAAAGGGCAGGGCAAACGTCCGTTGCTCGTCGCCTGCGACGTCTACCGTCCGGCCGCGATCGACCAGCTGAAGGTCGTCGGGGAGAAGGCGGGCGTGCCGGTCTTTGAGATGGGGCAGGGAGACCCGGTGCAGATTGCCAAAAAGGCGGTTGCACACGCGAAGGACCATGGCAATGACCTGGTCATCCTCGATACCGCCGGACGGCTGCACATCGACGAGGCGCTCATGGGCGAACTCAAAGCGATCAAATCCGAGGTCGGCCCGCATGAGATCCTGCTGGTCATCGACGCGATGGTCGGACAGGACGCGGTCAATGTGGCGTCGAAGTTTGACGAGGCGCTGGGCATTGACGGCGTGATCCTCACCAAGCTCGACGGCGATACCCGCGGCGGCGCGGCGCTTTCGGTGCGCGCGGTCACCGGAAAGCCGATCAAGTTTGTCGGCATGGGCGAAAAGCTCGCGGATCTGGAGCCATTCTATCCGGACCGCATGGCGTCGCGGATTTTGGGCATGGGAGATGTGCTCACCCTGATCGAGAAGGCGCAGACTGACTTTGACGCGAAACAGGCCGCCCAGATGGCCGAGAAGCTCAAGCAGAACAGCTTCGATTTAAACGACATGCTCGAACAGATGCAGCAGCTCAAAAAGATGGGGCCGCTGTCATCCGTGATGAATATGCTCCCGGGCGTGGCCGGGAAAATTAAGGACGAGGACGCTGAACAGGGCGAAAAGGAACTCGCACGGGTTGAAGCGATCATCCATTCGATGACTTTGGCCGAGCGCACCAAGCCTGCCATCCTCAATCCCTCACGCAAACGGCGTATCGCGGCCGGCAGCGGCACTGATGTGTCCGATGTCAACCGGGTCATCAAGCAGTACGAGCAGATGCAGAAGCTCTACAAGGCGGTGTCTGGCGGCGGGAAGGGCACCAAAAAGGGCAAACGCCGCCGCAACCCGTTCGCGGGCATGGGCGGTATGGGCGGCATGGGGATGCCGCCGGGCGGGTTCCCGTTTTAAAAACTGGTCAATCCCGGCATAGCCGGAGGACATAAATTTTGCTTACCCTTACATTTTATTAGGAGGTGACATACATGGCTGTTAAAATCAGACTGAGAAGAATGGGTGCGAAGAAGGCTCCGTTCTACCGTATCGTTGTTGCGGATTCCCGTTATCCGAGAGATGGCAGATTCATTGAGGAGATCGGAACTTATGATCCGACCAAGGACCCTTCGGTGATCAAAGTTGACGCGGAAAAGGCGAAGAAATGGATTCAGAACGGCGCCCAGCCGACCGATACCGTGAAAGCGCTGCTCAAAATCGAAGGCGTGCTCTGATTGAGCGTGGAGGTAAATCGTTTTGGATAAGCTGATCGTCACAATCGCACGCGGCCTTGTGGAAGACAAGGATGCGGTCAATGTCACAGTGGACGAGCCCAACGAGGAGGGGATCATCATCTATCACCTCCACGTGGCGCCGGATGACATGGGCCGTGTCATTGGAAAGCAGGGCAGAATTGCCAAGGCAATCCGAACCGTGGTCCGCGCGGCGGCGAACAAAGCCGAAATGAAGGTTGCCGTCGAAATCGACTAAGACAAAGGGGAGCGTGAAGCTCCCTTTTTCTTACCCGCGGCCCGGTTTCAGGGAGCCGCAGAAGAGGAAACAAACGATGAAAAAACAGTTTTTGGAATGTGGGAAAATCGTGACCACCCATGGGATCAAGGGGGAAGTCCGGGTGCAGCCCTGGTGCGACGGGCCGGATTTCCTCACGGATTTCGAAACCCTCTATTTCGACCGGGGCGAAAAACCGTTCACCGTGGAACGCGCGCGGGCCCATAAAAACGTGGTGGTTCTCAAAATAGCGGGCGTGGACACGGTGGAGGACGCTGTGAAGCTGCGTAGCCGCACGGTTTATGTCAACCGGGACGATGTGGAGCTTGCGGAAGGGGAATCCTTCGTGCAGGATCTCATCGGGTGCGTGGTGACGGATATCGACACCGGCGCGGCGTATGGGGAAATTTACGACGTGATGCAGACCGGCGCAAACGACGTTTACTGCCTGAAGGATGAAAAGGGGACCGAACGGCTGGTGCCGGCGATCCCGAGCGTGGTGCTCGAACGCGACCTGGACGCGGGCATCGTCAAAATCCGTCCGCTGGAGGGGCTGTTCGATGATTAAGATCGATATCGCGACCCTGTTCCCGCAGATGTGTGAAACGGTCGTGGGCGAAAGCATCATTGGGCGCGCGTGCAAGGCGGGATATCTGGACATCCGCTGCTGGCACATCCGGGACTACACGGTGGATAAGCACCGCAACGTCGACGACACGCCCTACGGCCCCGGCAAAGGGATGCTCATGCAGGCCGACCCGATGTACCGCACCTGGCAGGCCGCCTGCGAAGCGCGCGGCAGCAAACCGCATGTGATCTATCTTTCGCCGCAGGGCAGGACCCTCACCCAGCAGCGGGCGCTCGAGCTTTCGAAAATGGAGCACCTCTACCTGATGTGCGGGCATTATGAAGGGGTCGACCAGCGGGTGCTCGACGAGATTGTTGACGAGGAAATCTCGATTGGGGATTATGTGCTCACCGGCGGCGAACTGGCCGCCTTGGTGCTCTGCGACTGCGTGGGGCGGCTCTGTCCGGGCGTGCTGGCCGATGAGAGCTGCTTTATGGAGGAGAGCCACTGGAGCGGGCTGCTCGAATATCCGCAGTATACGAAACCGGCCGTTTGGCACGGGGTAGCGGTGCCGGAGATCATCACGAACGGCAACCACGCGGCGATCGCGCGCTGGCGGCGGGAAATGTCGCTCAAAAATACCTATGAGAAACGGCCGGAGCTGTTGAAAACCGCCCAGCTCAACGAAAAAGATAAATGGTATCTGCGCACGCTTGGCTGGGAAGATGGCTCCATTGACGACGGGTGAGGAATCGTATGGGAACAATCGTAAATTCGATCGCAATCATCATCGGCGGGATGGCGGGGTTGCTTTTGCGGCGCGGAATCTCCGAAAAGGTGGAGCAGACCGCCATGAAGCTGTTGGGCCTGGCGGTTTTTATCGTGGGGATCGAGGGGGTTATCACCTCGATGGTCACGGTGCAGACGGACGGAAGCCTTTCCGCGGATGGGTCGCTGCTGCTCATCGCAAGCATGGTCGTCGGCGGGGTGCTCGGGGAAATCTGGGACATCGATGGCGCTTTGGTGCGCGGCGGCAAGCGGATTGAGGAGAAGCTCGGCCGTGAGGGCTTTGCGAAGGGATTCATCAACGCGTCGCTCGTGTTCTGCATCGGCGCCATGGCCATTGTGGGCGCGCTCAACGACGGACTTTACGGCGACAGCCAGACCCTTTATATCAAGGCGATGCTCGACTGCATCTGCGCGGTCATCCTGGCCTCGACGCTGGGCTTCGGCGTGGTGTTCTCGTTTATCCCGGTGCTGGTTTATCAAGGGGGAATCACGCTGTTCGCAGGGTTTCTCAAGCCGCTGCTCACGCCGGACGTGCGCACAAGCATCTGTATGGTGGGGTATACGATCGTGATGTGTATCGGGATCAACTTTTTGGAATTTACCAATATCCGTACCGCCAACCTGCTGCCAGCGCTGCTCGTGCCGATCCTGTACCATATGGTGCATCCGTGGTTTTTGCAGTTTACCAACCAAATTCCATTTTTTTCGTGATTTTCCGTCCGGCTTTACAGGTATGTTGCTATAATTGTTGAAAACTTTATGGTGAACTTGCACAATCCACTCTGTTCTGTCTGTGACCCATATGGGAAACAAGCAGAAAAAGCCTGTAAATTTTAAAACACCTGTAAAAAACGTTGACGCTTTTTTAAAATGCGCCTATAATAGTAGCATCACCTTTAATACCGTTTACATCTATACTTAGAAATAGGAGAGTATTGAAATGTTTGTGAAAGAAGTAACCGTTCAGAATCAGGTAGGCTTGCACGCCCGCCCGGCAACATTCTTTATTCAGAAAGCGAATGAGTACAAGTCGTCCATCTGGGTTGAGAAAGAGGAGCGCCGCGTCAATGCGAAGAGCCTTCTTGGCGTTCTGTCGCTTGGGATCGTCGGCGGCACCAACATCCGCATCATCGCTGACGGTTCGGATGAGCAGGTTGCTGTCGAAGGACTGGTAAAATTGGTCGAGTCCGGTTTCACAGAGTAAGTTCGTACGAAAAAAGCCCCGTTACAATTTGTAACGGGGCTTTTTGCATAGACTAAAGCGCGCCGATCCAGCGCAGGAGATAAACGCAGTCCTGAAAGCCCTGCCGGTAAATCAGCGGTTCGCGCAGGCCGCCGGCGGCATTTTTGGCTGCGTCGAAGCGGTTGATGAGCAGGCGTTCCTCCCCGAGCTTTTCCGCAATCAGCCGGTAAAGCGTATCGCATTCCGCGCGGGCCTCGCGAAAGTCGTCGTCATCCTGGTGGTCCGGCAGGCTGCGGGCGCTGGAGATGGTGCAGCACTGGTTGAAATTTTCCGCAAAGCTGTTGGCGTTTATGTCGATTGGCATGAGAAAAATCCTTTCTGTCAGAAATTTCACGTCCAGCTTGAAAAAACGCAGCGCACAGTGTATAATATTTATGCGAGCGGTTCTTCGGAACCGGGCGTGGGGGAGAAGCGGCGTGCATTTAGGGATGTTGGCTGCTTCTCTTTTTTTAGTCTGTTTCGTCCTCATAAAGCCGTTTGATTCTGTCCATCTGTTGGACGACCCATTTTTTTCATTTCGGCCAACGTTTCACCTCCATATTTTTGGCCCCCAATATTATTTTAAATTAATGGGGTCCAAAAATCAAGGGTTTTTAAAGATTTTCTTTGAGACGGTCAATCCCATCGCGCAATCCCTCCGCGATGCTCTTGTGGTTTCTTTCACAATATGCCATAAGAATTTTGTAAGACTGTTCATTCAGGCGGACTTTTACCTGATGGATTTTGGGGCTGTCGGTTGGGCGACCCATCTTTTTCTTTTCAGGCAATGGCTCATCTCCTTACTTTTGGCCTACAAAAATTATAAACGATTGTGCGCCAAAAGTCGAGCGCTATTTGCCTTTTGCGCGTTTCGTCGCGTGCACAATTATGCGCCTTCCAGGCGCCCGGGCCCCATTTCTTGTTCGTGCAAGAAATGGGGGAAAGAACACGCCAAAGTGGCTAGCCGCCCCTTTGGAAACCCCGCGGACGCCTTGCCAAAACTTGCTCCGCAAGTGCTCCCAACACACGGTCAGCTCAGGGCTGAAGCCGGCGTTTCACGCTCCCAGCGCGCTTGCGCGCATTTAAAATCCATTTGTCCGCTTTCGGCGCAGCCGGTTTTCGCAATGGTTGCGAAAACTCGTCCCGCGCGTCATTGCGAAGCGCGCGCGGCGCACTTCGTCTCGTCTGAGCAGATTGCGCGCGATCTTTGCCGCAGGCAACGAAATCGCGCGCATGGGGCCGCGGGGTGTCCCCGCGTGTCCTTCTTTGGTTCCTTTCTTGGACAAGCAAGAAAGGAACTCCGGGCGCGCGAAGGGCGCAAGAACTCCGGGCGCGCGAAGGGCGCAATCCCCCGCGTGACCTTCTTTGAGGACTTTCTTGGACAAATAAGAAAGTTAAAGCCCTCCTTGGGGCATCATAAATTCTGAGGAAAGGAGCCCAAGCTTTCCGTGGAAAACTTAAGAATCCCATTCCTTGCCGAGAAGGCGCACAAGCTGCCGCTCCTGCCCGGCGTTTATATCATGAAGAACAAAGCCGGGGAAATCATCTATATTGGCAAGGCCAAGGCGCTCAAGAACCGCGTCAGCAGTTACTTCCGCGCGATCGAAAAACACCATCCGAAGGTTTATCAGATGGTGATGCATGTCGAAGATTTCGATTATATCGTCACCGACAGCGAATTCGAAGCGCTCGTGCTCGAATGCAGCATGATCAAGCTGCATTCCCCAAAATATAACATCCTTTTAAAGGACGACAAGGGCTACAGCTATATCAAGATCGCGCCGAAGCAATTTTCCCGCATTCGCCAGACCTTCCAGCAGGACGACCCGGACGCGCAGTATATCGGGCCGTACATGTCCTCGTTTGTGGTGAACGAGACGGTCGACGAAGCGAACCGCGCTTTCCGCCTGCCGACCTGCAACCGCAAATTCCCGCAGGAATTCGGCAAGGGCAGGCCTTGCCTCAATTTCCACATCAAGCAGTGTATGGGCGTCTGCCGCGGGAAGGTTTCGCTCGCGGAATACAATGAGATTTTGGAGCAGGCGATCGACTACATCAAGGGCGGCAGCACCCAGAGCATCGAGAAGCTGACCGAGCGGATGAACGAGTGCGCCGAGAATATGCAGTTCGAAAAGGCCGCGCAGCTGCGCGACCGCATCCGCGCGATCGGCCGGATCACCGAATCCCAGAAGGTGGTTTTCGTCAAAACCGCCAATCAGGACGTGATTGCTTTGCAGCGCAGCGACAACGACACCTGCGCCGTTGTGCTCAAATTTCGCAACGAGCGGCTGGTGGACAAGGAGGATTTCCTGCTCGGCCCGGTCGATGACCTCGATGCGGCGCGGCTGGAATTTCTGCTGCGTTATTATACCACCCGGCAGGAGATCCCCTCAAAAATCCAGCTCGACGGCGGGATTGAGGACATCGAGATTGCGTCGCGGCTCTTTTCCGAACAGGCCGGCCACAAGGTGGAAATCCGTGTGCCCAAGCGCGGCGAACAGCTCAAAATCGTCGAGATGGCCCGCACCAATGCGGCCGAGCGACTTTCCCAGAAGGTGCAGCGCACCGGCAAGGAGGTCGCCGCGCTCGACGAGCTGGCCCGGCTGTTGGGATTGGAGAAACCGCCCGCGTATATCGAAGCTTATGACATCTCGAACATTGGTTCCGACACGGTGGTCGGCGGCATGGTCGTCTTTGAAAACGGGCGGCCAAATCGCAAATGCTACCGCAAATTCACGATCAAGACGGTCGTGGGCACCGACGACTACGCGAGCATGTCGGAGGTGCTGCAGAGGCGGTTCGAACGGTATCTTGATCCGGACAAACAGGACGAGGCGTTCGACCGGCTGCCCGATCTGATCCTGCTCGATGGCGGCAAGGGACATGTCGGAACGATCGTCCCGATGCTCAGCCAGATGGGCGTTGGCGTGCCGGTGTTCGGCATGGTGAAGGACGACAAGCACCGCACCCGGGCCATCGCGGAAACCGGCGGCGAAATTGCGATTTCCTCACATCGCAGCGCGTTTACCCTGGTTTCGACCATCCAGGATGAGGTGCACCGCTATTCGGTCACATTCTCCCGCGCGCGGCATCAAAAGAATTCGTTTGAACTGACCCTCACCCAGTGCGAAGGGATCGGACCGTCCCGCGCGGCGGAAATTTATAAGCACTTCAAGACGATTAAGGCGATCAAGGCTGCGGACGCGGACGCGCTCGCGGCGGTGAAGGGGATGACCAGGCCCGCCGCCGAACGGCTGTACGCCTTTCTGCACGCGGAAAGCGAAGCGGAGTGACAGCCGTTTTCCAGACCTTTTCGTCAGGCTGCGCAGGCGTGCCCCATGTTTGGGGACGCATTCCCAGCAAGTTGACAAAATCCACAAAAAAAGCCATAATAGATGCAACAATCGGCAAAAGGAGAACCAGATGAGAGTAATTACCGGTACCGCACGCGGGACGCGGCTGCAGGCCCCGGAGGGGCTCACCACCCGTCCCACTTCCGATATGGCCAAGGAAGCGATTTTCAGCATCCTGCATTTTGAAGTTGAGCAGGCGATGGTGCTCGACCTGTTCGCGGGCAGCGGACAGCTTGGGATCGAGGCGCTTTCGCGCGGCGCGAAGAGCTGTATTTTTGTAGACACCTCCCGCGCGGCGCAGGAGGTCATCCGCCGCAACCTTGCCGCGGCAAAACTCGCCGCGCAGGCACGTGTTGCAGCGATGGATGTGAACGCTTTTTTGCAGTCGGCAGCCGAACGCTTTGATATCGCATTTCTCGACCCGCCCTACGGGCAGAAGCTGATCGACGCGGTTTTGCCGAGGCTCGCAGAGAAGATGAACGAAACCGGTATTATTGTCTGCGAAACCGAACGCAATGAGGAATTGCCCGAATCAGCGGGCGAATTTCTGGTTTACAAAACCTACCGCTACGGGAAAGCGAAGATCACGACCTACCGGCATCAGAACTTTGGGAAGGACTGACAGCTTATGCAGCGTACCGCAATCTGCCCGGGCAGTTTTGACCCGATCACCAAGGGCCATGAGGATATCATCCGCCGCGCCAGCATCCTGTTTGACCAGGTCATTGTGGTGGTCAGCGCGAACCCCGACAAAAATCCGGTTTTCACGCTGGATGAACGGGTGGGGATGATCAAGAAAACGATTGAAGGCATTCCAAACGTGGAAGTTGACAAATTCAGCGGTTTGCTGGTAGACTATGTACGGGAACGGTCGGCAGTCGCAATCGTCAAGGGCCTGCGGGCAGTTTCCGACTTTGACTATGAATTCCAGATGGCGCTCACCAACAAAAAGCTGATGCCTTATGCCGAAACGGTGTTTTTGACCCCAAACAGCGACAATATGTATCTTTCGTCGAGTATTGTGCGGCAGATTGCACGCTTCGGCGGAGACATCAGCGATTTTGTTCCACGCTGTGTCCTGAGGCAGATCCGGGAACGCCTGTGCCCGATGGATGAATCCAAAACCGACAAACATGCGAAAGGATGAGTTCCAATGAATATTGATGAAATTCTTGATGTGATTGACGAATTGCTCGACCGTTCGTGGAGCCTGCCGCTGTCCGGCGGGCGGTGCGTCGTGGACGCTGACAAGGTGCGCGATCTGATCGATGATATCCGCCTGAATATCCCAGCTGAGATCAAACAGGCCAAGGCGATCGTTTCCGACCGCACCGAGATCATCGAAAGCGCCAAAAAGGAAGCGGACCAGATCGTCCGCAAGGCGGAGGACCGCGCGCGCCAGCTCATCGCGCAGGAGGAGGTCACCAAGGCCGCGCAGGCCAAGGCATCCGAAATCCTTTCGCAGGCGCAGCTCAAGTCCCGCGAAATCCGCCAGGCCGCGCAGGAATTTTCTGATAACTGCCTGCTCAAAACGGAGGAAGTGCTCGTCAAGTCGCTGACCGAAATCAAAGCGACCCGGCAGGCGTTCCGCAACGCCACCGCGAAATAAAGAGATCAGATTTATCATGCAGGGACGCCGCGTGCAAAGCGGCGTTCTTTTTTGCAGAAAAGAAGAACAAACGTTCGAATTCGCTTGCTTTTTATCCGCCGGGCATGTATAATAGAGTCTAGGTTTAGGACATGAACAATGGAGGATGAGTGCAATGGCAGAGAAGAAATCGGCGCCGATTGGGGCCAGAAAATCCAATGTGTCCGCTGAGGAACGGCAGAAAGCGCTGGAGACGGCGCTCGGCCAGATCGAGCGGCAGTTCGGCAAGGGCGCCGTGATGAAGCTCGGCCAGGACAGCACCCTCAATGTGGAGGCGGTTTCAACCGGTTCGCTTTCCCTGGATATCGCGCTCGGCATCGGCGGCGTCCCGCGCGGACGCATCGTCGAGATCTATGGGCCGGAGAGCTCCGGTAAGACCACCGTCGCGCTGCATGTCGCTGCGGAAGCGCAGAAGGCTGGCGGCGCGGCCGTCTTTATCGATGTCGAACACGCGCTCGATCCGGTCTATGCTCAGGCGCTCGGCGTGGATATCGATTCACTGCTCGTTTCGCAGCCGGACACCGGCGAACAGGCGCTCGAAATCTGCGAGGCGCTTGTGCGTTCGGGCGCGGTTGACGTGGTGGTGGTCGACTCGGTTGCGGCGATGGTCACCAAGGCAGAAATCGAAGGCGAGATGGGCGACAGCCATGTGGGCCTGCAGGCCCGCCTGATGAGCCAGGCGCTGCGGAAATTGACCGGTGCGATCGGAAAATCGAATTGCGTGGTCATCTTCATCAACCAGCTGCGTGAGAAAATCGGCGTCATGTATGGCAATCCGGAAACCACACCGGGCGGACGGGCGCTGAAATTCTATGCGTCGGTGCGGCTCGATGTGCGCCGGATTGAAACGCTCAAAACCGGCACCGAGATGATCGGAAACCGGGTGCGCGTCAAGGTGGTCAAAAACAAGGTCGCCCCGCCGTTTAAAGAGGCGGAATTTGATATCATGTACGGCACCGGCATCTCGAAGGTCGGAGAAATCCTGGATCTTGCCGTAAAGCTCGATATCGTCCAGAAGAGCGGCTCGTGGTTCAATTACGGCGAAACCCGGCTCGGACAGGGACGCGACAATGCGAAGGAATACCTCAAGGCGAATCCGGAGCTTGCCGCTGAGATCGAAGCGAAGGTGCGGGATAACGCCGACAAACTGCTCAAGAATGCAAAGACCGCTTCCGGCGGCAAGAAGCCGGTGAAGGTTGGCGCGGCGGTGGAACCGGCGCCGGCGGCTGGAACGGATGCGCCGAAGGTGAATATTGATGTGGAGACCGATGACGAGTGATGACTGTCACGGCGGTTAGAATGACAAAACGCGGAAATATCGCCCTCTATGTGGACGGCGAATTTTGTATGAGCATGCACCCCGACGTCTTTGCGGCGTCGGGGCTTTCGGCCGGAATGCAGATTGATCCCGAAAGGCTTGCGGAACTGGTTGGCGAAGCGCAGCTCAAAAAAGCGAAGGAGAAGGCGTTGCACTATCTTTCGTACAAGGAATATACCGCGAGCCAGCTCAAGGAGCGGCTCCTGCGGGATGTGGACGAGGAGAGCGCCGCGCTGGCGGTCGGCCGGATGGAGGAGCTGGGACTGGTGGACGACGGCGATTACGCCGAGCGGTTCGCGCGCGACCTTTACGAGCGCAAACGGTACGGGCTTATCCGTATCCGGCAGGAGATGCGGCAGCGGGGACTGGCGGACGAGCAGATCGAATTTGCCGTTTCGCTGCTGCCGGACGCGCCGCTTGTGCGCATCCGGGAACTGATCGAAAAGAAGTACCCGCTTGCCTGGGAGGACGAAAAGGTGAAGCGGCGCGCCTTTGCGGCGATGCTGCGGATGGGATACTGCGCCGCCGACGTGCGCAAAGCGCTCGGCGGGCGGGAAGATTACGACTGAAGGAGGAAGGCTTATGCAAATCCCGTTTTCGGTGATTTTGATTCCGGCAGCCTTCATCATCCTGGTGGCGAAGATCACCTACAGCCTGCTCAAAGAGCATATTGATGAACGTTTTGACCGGCTGGAGGCCCTTGTGAAGCGGGAGCAGGCAAATGAAGAAATGCCGGATAAAATGCAGGGTTAGGAGAAAAAATATGGCTGTAAAAGTGGGGATGGTATCCCTGGGCTGCTCGAAAAACCAGGTCGACGCGGAGCTGCTGCTTGCGATGATCGTGAAAGGCGGTTATGAAATCTGCGCCGATGCGGCATGCTGCGACGTGGTCATCGTCAACACCTGCGGCTTCATCGAGGCCGCGAAACAGGAGAGCATCGAAACGATTCTGGAGTTCTGCCAGATGAAGGATGCGGGGAAGGTGAAGGCGGTCGTCGTGACCGGATGCCTGGCCGAGCGATACCGCGAGCAGGTTGCTGAGGAGATCCCGGAGGCTGACGTGGTGCTGGGAATCGGACGCAACGCGGATATCATAACCGCGATCGAGGACGCGCTCGCAGGTAAAAAGACAGTTGCGTTCGGGGAGAAGGACGACCTGCCGCTCGAGGGCGAGCGGGTGCTCGCGAACGAGCCGTTCTTTGCCTATCTCAAAGTGGCGGATGGCTGCGACAACCGCTGCGCCTACTGCGCCATCCCGCTCATCCGGGGGCATTTCCGCTCGCGGCCGATTGAGAAGGTTGTGGAGGAGGCCAAGCGGCTGGTTTCGCGCGGCGTAACCGAGCTTGACGTGGTCGCGCAGGACACCACCCGGTACGGTGAGGATCTCTATGGAAAGCTGATGCTGCCGGAGCTTTTGCGGCGGCTTTGCGGGATTGACGGGGTCAAATGGGTGCGGGTACTTTACTGCTACCCCGACCGGGTCACCGACGAACTGCTCGAAACGATGGCTGCGGAGGAGAAGATCGTCAAATATATGGATATCCCGATCCAGCATGTGAGCGGGCGGATTTTGAATCTGATGAACCGGCGCGGCGACGCGGGAAGCCTCGCGGCGCTGATGCAAAAGATCCGGGAGAAGGTGCCTGGCGTCGTGCTGCGCACCACGCTGATCACCGGCTTTCCGACCGAAACGGAAGAAGAGTTTACAGAGTTGTGCGAATTTATCCGGAAGGTGAAATTCGAGCGGCTCGGGTGCTTTGCCTATTCGCAGGAGGAGGATACCCCCGCGGGCGAGATGGAGGATCAGATCGACCCGGAGGTGAAGGAACGCCGTGCGCAGATCGTGATGGAGGAGCAGTACGGTATCATGGAAGCGTTCAACCTTTCCCAGGTGGGCAGGACGCTCACAGTGGCGGTTGAAGGCCGCGAGAAAAAATTCTGGTATGGGCGCAGCTATATGGACGCGCCGGACATTGACACCAAAGTTTACTTTAGCGGGCGCAAAAAATATGCGCCCGGAGAATATGTGCGGGTCGCAATCGATGGGGTTGTCGGCTATGACCTGCGTGGAAAGGCGATCGACTGATTATGAACCTGCCAAATAAGCTCACCGTGCTGCGCATGGCGCTGATTCCGGTGTTTCTGATCTTTATGTTTGCGGACGCGATCCCGTGGCGCTATCTCTGGGCCGCGGCAGTCTTTGGGGCGGCGTCGTTTACCGACTACCTTGACGGAAACATCGCCCGCCGTGATGGGCTGGTCACAAATTTCGGCAAGCTGATGGACCCGCTCGCGGATAAGCTGCTGGTCTTTTCGGCGCTCATCTGCTTCATCCCGCTCGGGCGTGCCTCGGCGTTGGGCGTCTTTGTCATCCTGGCGCGGGAATTGCTGGTCACTTCGGTGCGGCTGATTGCCGCAGAGCATGGCGCGGTCATTGCCGCCGACAAGCTTGGCAAGCTTAAGACTGTGTTCCAGATCATCTGGGTGCTCTATACGCTGTTTGCGATGTGGGTCACCTGGGACATTCTTCCGCCGTCTCCGCATTCCTATTCGGTGCAGTTCTTCATCGGCGACGTGGTGCTGCAATTGGTCGTGGTGGTGCTGACCCTGCTTTCGGGCTGGAATTACATCTGGAAGAACCGGGGACTGTTTGACGACATCCGCTGACTGCGCCGTGCAGGGGTATTTTTGCGCGTTTCGCCGCGCCCGGAGATTGTTCCGCAGGGTAACTTTCTTGCTTGTCCAAGAAAGTCACCAAAGAAGGACACGCGGGGACACCCCGCGGCCCCATGCGCGCCGTGAAAGCTGCCTGCGGCAGAAACGGCGCGCAATCTGCTTAGATTCCACGAAGTGAGCCGCGCGCGCTTCGCAATGACGCGCGGGACGAGTTTTCGCAACCGTTGCGAAAACCGGCTGCGCCGAATAAGGACAAATGGATTTTGAATGCGCGGCCCTGCGGGCCGCGCATTACGCTGTGTCCACACGGTTTTTCAACCGGCCCATGACCTGGGAGCGCGAAGCTTTACCATCAGTCTTGAGCTGACCGTTTCATTGGGAGCGCTTGCGGCGCAGGTCTTGGCAAGGCGTCTGCGGGCTTTCTTGAGGGGCTATTGTGCCGCAGGCACTCCTTGCAACAAATCCGCCGCCAAAGGCGGCGCGTCGCCCCCTTTGAGCGAGCGTCCGAAGTCCGCTCCGGCCCATAGGCCGGGAAGCGAGCCCCTAGCCCCTTGAGCGCATTCTTTGGTACCTTTCTTGTGCGCACAAGAAAGGCACTCGTGGGGCGCGGCGAAACGCGTTAGTGATTCTCAAGCGGCGAGGCCGCTTGATTCCCGTGCACGCGGCGAAACGCGCAAAAACCCGGGCGACTGGAAGGCGCAAAAGATCCCCAGGCGCGCGTAGGAAAATACAGCGTGGGATTTCGGGAAAAACACTTGCATCAAGTGGACGATTATGGTATCCTTTGCATATACTGTTGTGGGCCCCTATGGGGTCCCGTATGAATATCGATGCGATGAGCGGGAGAAGTACCCGCGCAATCCTGCGACAGAGAGGACGCGCCGTCGGCTGAAAACGCGTCCAGCAGAAAGCGTGTGGGAAGTGCACCCGTCAGCACTGCACCCGAACGGATTTTTCTCAGTAGGGGAATGCGTGTCGCCCGCGTTAAGGGCTTTCGAGTAAAAAATCGAAGTGGAACCGCGGATTTATCCCGCCTTCGTTTGTCCTGTGGGCTGACGAAGGCGGGTTTTTCATCATCTGCAAGGAGGAATTGCCTTTATGCTTGAAACTTTCAAAAAGGATATACAGGCGGTCAAAGACCGGGACCCGGCGGCGCGGAGCACATTGGAAACCGTGCTGGTTTCATCCGGCCTGCATGCGATTATGCTGCACCGCCCGGCCCATTGGCTTTATAAACACGAACACTTTCTCTCCGCCCGTGTGGTCAGCCAGGCGGCCAGGTTTCTGACCGGCGTCGAAATCCATCCCGGAGCAAAGATTGGCACCGGCGTGCTGATCGATCATGGCATGGGGGTCGTTATCGGAGAGACCGCGGAGGTTGGGGACGGCTGCACCATTTATCAGGGAGTGACCCTGGGCGGTACCGGCAAGGACAAGGGCAAGCGCCATCCGACGCTTGGCAAAAATGTCACGGTTGGCGCGGGCGCGAAGGTGCTCGGCCCGTTCTCGGTTGGGGACGGCGCGAAGGTCGCCGCCAACGCCGTGCTGCTCGAATCGGTCCCCGCCGAATCGACTGCGGTGGGGGTCCCGGCACGTGTGGTGCGGGTGGCGGGGCGCAAGCCGGTCGGGCTTGACCATGTGCACATCCCCGACCCGGTCGCGCAGGAGCTCTGCAAGCTGCAGTTTAAAATTGACAAACTGGAAAAGCGTATCCGGGAACTGGAAAAGGACGGGGACGCGGGAGAGCAGACGGAAAAAAAGATGGCCGCCGTTTTGGACGAATAACCGGCGCGGCGGATGGAATCCTTTGGAAAGAAGGATTCCATCCGGCCGGCCGGATTTTGACGAGACTTTTTGAAAACGTAAGGAGACGAAACCGATGAAAATTTTCAACACACTCACCCGTCAGAAAGAGGAATTTATCCCAATTGAGCCGGGCAAGGTCAAAATGTATGCCTGCGGCCCGACCGTCTATAACTTCATCCACATCGGCAACGCGCGCCCGATCTGCGTGTTCGACACGCTGCGCCGCTACTTGGAATACCGCGGCTATGACGTTACCTTTGTCCAGAATTTCACCGACATTGACGACAAGCTTATCAACAAGGCGAATGAGGAAGGAATCACCGTTAAGGAAGTCGCGGAGCGTTACATCAAAGAATATCTGACCGATACCGAAGGCCTCGGAATCCGCCCGGCGAATATCCATCCGCGCGCGACCGAAAATATTGACACGATCATCGATATGGTCAAGTCGCTGGAGGAGAAGGGCTACGCCTATGCGCACGAAGGCAGTGTGTATTTCCGCTCCCGCAAGTTTCCCGAATATGGGAAGCTCTCGCATCAGCCGCTTGAGGACCTTGAAAGCGGCGCCCGCATTGATGTGAGCGAGGCCAAGGAGGACCCGCTCGATTTCGTCCTCTGGAAGGCTGCCAAGCCTGGCGAGCCAAGCTGGACTTCCCCATGGGGAGAGGGCCGTCCCGGCTGGCATATCGAATGCAGCGCGATGATCCGCCGCCATCTGGGCGAAACGATCGACATCCACTGCGGCGGGCAGGATCTCATCTTCCCGCACCATGAAAATGAGATTGCGCAGAGCGAATGCTGCACAGGCGCGGAATATGTACGTTATTGGATGCACAACGGCTACATCAACGTTGACAACCGCAAGATGAGCAAGTCGCTCGGTAACTTCTTTACCGTGCGCGAGGTTGCGGAGAAGTTTGGCTACGAGCCGATTAAATTTATGATGCTGCAGGCGCATTACCGCAGCCCCATCAACTATAACCTTGAGGTGATTGAGCAGTGCAAGGCTGCGCTCGAACGGCTCCACAACTGCCGTGACAATCTCGACTTTGCGCTGGAAAACGCGTGCGGCGCGCCCACCGAAGGGGAGGAAACTTTCAAAAAAGCAGCTGACAACCGCATTGCACAGTTTGTCGAAGCGATGGATGACGACCTTAACACCGCTGATGGCATCGCCGCGCTGTTTGAGCTGGCGCGTGACATCAACAGCTTTTTCACTGAGACGCGCTCGAAGGAAGCGGTTTCCTACGCGATCGCGAAGTTTGATGAGCTGACCGGCGTGCTTGGCCTGCTTTATAACCGAAAGGCCGATTCACTCGACAGTGAGGTTGAAGCGCTGATCGCCGACCGGCAGGCCGCCCGCAAGGCAAAGGATTTTGCCAGAGCGGACGCCATCCGCGACAAGCTGAGCAAAATGGGCATTGTCCTCAAGGACACCCCGCAGGGTGTCCAGTGGTCGCGCAAATAAGTGAAAAAAAGCCGCCGGCATCAGCCGGCGGCTTTCCTTATCGGATCGGTGCCCATGGGGAAGTATATCGGCCTTCCCTGTGATGCACGAATCAGTTTTCCTCTTTGTCGTTGGTGAGGTTGTATTTATCGAAGATATAAAAGATCAGGCTCATAAACATGCCGACGATGCAAGCCAGCGCCATGCCCTTGAGCTGGATGTTGCCCATATCGATCGCGATGCCGGAAAGACCGGTGACGAAGATAACCGAAGTGAGCGCCAGGTTGCGGGATTTGCCGTAATCGACCCGCTGGTCGACCAGGATGCGCAGGCCGGAGGTGCCGATCATGCCGTAGAGCAGGAAGGAGATGCCGCCGATGACTGCGCCGGGGATGGTGTTGATGAGCGCGGCGATCGGACCGACGAACGAGAGGATGATCGAGCAAATCGCGGCGCCGCCGATGACCCAGACGCTGTATACTTTGGTGACCGCCATGACGCCGATGTTTTCGCCGTAGGTGGTGGTTGGGACCGAACCGAGCATACCGGAAACCGCGGTGGAGAAGTTGTCGCCAAAGATCGAGCGATGCAGGCCCGGGTCCTTGATCAGGTTGCGGTCGACGATCTGGCTGGTGACCACCTGATGCCCGATATGCTCGGACAGGATGACCAGAAGGGCAGGCATCATCACCATGATGGCGCCGCCGTCAAAAACCGGCATCTGGAAATTCGGGATAACGAAGAAATCCGACTGCAGGACCGCTTCAAAGCTGACCATCCCCGCAAAATAGGACGCGGCATAGCCGGCGATGATTGCGATGAGGATCGGGATGACCGAGAGAAAGCCGCGGAAGAGCACCTGCCCGAAAACCGCGACGCCCAGCGTGATCAGAAATACGACAACCGCGCGCGGATCGATCGCAGGATTCGACTCGTTGACGATCATACCGGCGGTCTTGGCAGCTTCCGCGGAAAGCTCCAGGCCGATGAGCGCGACGACCGGGCCCATAGCCGCGGGCGGCAGCACCACGTCGATCCAGTTGGTTCCGCATTTATAGATGATGAAGGCCACGATACAGCCCGCGATACCGACCGCCACATATCCGCCCTGCGCCGCGCGAAAGCCCGCCGGGTGATTGGCGATCAGGTAGAGGGTAGGCGCGATGAATGCAAACGAAGATCCGAGATAGGCCGGAGCACGGCCCTTGGTGACCGCGATGAAGAGCAGCGTCCCCAGACCGTTCATGAACAGGACGATTGAAGAGTTGATGCCAAACAGGATCGGAACCAGGACCGATGCGCCGAACATTGCAAACATATGCTGCAGGCTCAGCGGGATAAATTGCCCCAGAGGCGGACGCTCGTCGATACCGATGATTCTTTTTGTACTCATACACATTCTCCTCTTATTTTAATCAAAACACAAACCGCCGCAAACAGGAGGATCTGCCTTTTACGACAACCCCCGGATACACTATTGTTTATTATAACAAACCATCGATTTCGCGGAAAGAGTCAAAATTACACAAAGATTGTCGGACATCCGGAGGGACGATGCCGGATTTGTAGGAATTCATCCCGGACGGGAATTTCCTGTTGCATTCGCGGAATATATATGTTAATGTTAATATGAGTTTTTCTGAAACTGATGAGGTGTTTTCATGAGAGCCAGTGGAATCCTCCTGCATATTTCCTCGCTGCCGTCCGATTACGGGATTGGAACGATCGGGCAGGCAGCGTTTGATTTTGTGGACTTTTTGCATACGGCGGGCCAGCGTTTCTGGCAGGTTCTGCCGCTCGGGCCGACCAGCTACGGCGACAGTCCGTATCAGTCCTTTTCCACCTTTGCGGGCAACCCGTATTTCATCGATCTTGACCTGCTCACACAGGACGGGCTGCTCGAAAAGCAGGAGTATGAAGGCATTGACTGGGGGGACGATCCCGCCTGTACCGACTATGAGAAGCTTTATAAAAACCGGTTCTCCGTCCTGCGCCGGGCGTTTGAACGCGGTTTTGCCCGTGACGAAAAAGCGGTTGCGGAATTTCGGCGCAGGCAGGGGGGCTGGCTTGAGGATTACGCGCTGTTCATGGCGCTCAAGGACCGGTTCGGCGGCCGCGCATGGAGCGAATGGGACGACGGGCTGCGCCTGCGCGAACCGGGCGCGCTCGAACGCGCCCGGCTGGAATGCGTGGAGGATCTCGACTTCTGGGTTTATGTGCAGTATCTGTTTTTCACCCAGTGGTTTGCGCTGAAAACCTATGCAAACAAAAACGGCGTCGAGTTGATCGGAGACCTGCCGATCTACGTGGCGGCGGACAGCGCGGACGTCTGGGCACATCCGGAGCTTTTCTGGCTGGATGAGGACCGCAAACCGGTCTTTATCGCCGGCGTGCCGCCCGATTATTTCTCGCCGGACGGCCAGCTCTGGGGCAACCCGCTTTACGACTGGAAGGTGCATGAAGAAACGGGTTACCATTGGTGGATCGAACGTATCCGGATGGTCACATCGGTGTGCGACATGGTGCGGATCGACCATTTTCGGGGCTTTGCGGGCTTTTATGCGGTGCCGTTCGGGGATGCGGACGCAAAGGGCGGTCATTGGGAAAAAGGTCCGGGCCGCGCGGTGTTCGCGGCGGCGGAGAAGGAACTCGGAAAGAGCCGGATCATTGCGGAGGACCTGGGCATTCTGACCGATGATGTTTACGAGCTGCTCCGGCAAACCGGTTTCCCGGGTATGAAGATTTTACAGTTCGCGTTCGATTCGAACTGGGATAATGTCTACCTACCGCACAACCATGTGCGCCACAGCGTTATCTATACCGGCACGCATGACAACGACACGCTGATGCACTGGTGGGAAACGGCGCTCGCGCCGCAGGACCGGCAGCACGCGGCGGATTACATGCGGCTGAATGAATCCGAAGGGGTCAACTGGGGGATTCTTCATACCGTATGGGCGAGTGTGGCCGAGCTTGCGGTCGCGCCGATCCAGGACTTTTTGGCGCTGGGCGGCGAGGCGCGGATGAACACGCCGTCGACACTGGGCGGCAATTGGCAGTTCCGGCTGCAAAAGGGAATGCTGACCGGACAGCTCGCGGAAAAGATCGAACGGATGAGCGGCCTTTACCAGCGTTCGACGCTGTGATGCCTCACATTCTGATACTTTAAAAATCAAAACAGGCCCATAATGGGCCTGTTTTGATTTTTGACTGCATAATGAAATTAAAATGGGCTCATATGAATGCTGTTATGAGGTGTTTTCATGGGAAAGGAAAAGAGTTTTTCCCTGCGCATTGACGAGGAACTGCTGCGGGAGTTTCGCTATGTCTGCGGCTATTACGGCCGCAGCGCCAACGGCCAGCTCATCTTTATGATCCGCAAGCTGGTCGAACAATTTAAAAAGCAAAACGGCGAAATCGAACTTCCGGACGAATGAACCGGGCGTTCCATATCGGCGGGCTCATTTGGTTTTTCAGCGTGTTCCTTGTGCTGTCCACAGGCAGTGACCCGCTGATCCCAGCCATTGCCGGAGCCGCTTTGCTCGTCCTCTGCATCTTCATCGGGAAGCTGCCGCTGTGGGCTTATGCCGCATCGACGGCTTTTTGTGCGTGTATGTGCGGCGTGATGCTCCACCATGCCGCGGCTGTCGCTCCGCAGGAACGGTATGACGGGACGGCACAGACGCTGCGCGGGACGGTGGTTGAATGCGAGGATTATGCCGCATCCGCTTCGGTGACCCTGCTGACCGCGCCGGACCTGCCGAAAGGGCTGTGCAATCTGCGGGTGCGGTTCTCGGTGCCGGGCGCACTTGATGTCAGGGTGGGCGATGTGGTAAAATGTACAGGAAACCTTTCCAGGACTTCTGACCGGCCCATGGCGTTGCTGGCGCAAAATCTGGCCTTTACAGGGTATCTTTCCGGAGGTTTTGAACGCCTGCCGGAATCCGACACGCGGTTTTGGGTATTGCTTTCCCGTTACCGGCAAAGGGTTTTTGAAAATCTTACCGGTCTTTTGCCCGGCATGGAGGGAAGCGTGCTCGGCGGGATGGTCGTCGGCAAAACCGAGCAGATCTCCCCGGAAATCCGCTACAGCTATTCCCGCACCGGCATTTCGCACCTGCTGGCGGTTTCCGGCCTGCACCTTGCGATCCTCGCGGGTCTGCTCGAAGCATTCCTGGCGGCGTTCGGCTGTTCGCGGCGGGCCCGCGGCCTGACGGTTCTGTTCTGTGTTCTGGCGTTCATGGGGCTCGCGGGATTTTCCCCGTCGGTCATGCGGGCGGGAATCATGGTACTGCTTTGCAGGTGCGCCGGATTCTTCGGGCGCGATCCGGATTCGCTCAATTCCCTTGGGCTGGCCGTGATCCTGCTTCTGATCTGGAACCCGTACGCTGTATTCAGCCTGAGTTTACAGCTCTCCTATTTCGCGACGATGGGTATCGCGGCATTTTTGCATCCGCTGACCGACTGGTGCTGCGGAAAAATGTTCCGCTGTCCGGCTTATCAGCTGGCGGAAGAAAGCCGCGTGAAGTTCGCCCTTTTGCAGGCGGTATGCACCACCCTCTCCGCCAGCCTGCTCACGCTGCCCATCCTCTGTTGGAATTTCGGACAGGTTTCGATCGTATCCCCGGTTGTGAACCTTTTGATCCTCCCGCTTGCGCCGTTCGCGCTCGGATGTGGGCTCATCGCAGGATTTCTTGCGTCCTTTCCGCCGCTTTATCCACTTGCGCGGCTGCTTGGCCTGCCTGCCGGAATTGCGGTGCGGTGGATCAATCGCATTTCCGATACCTGGGCAGCCCTGCCGTTTTCCGCGGTCCCGGTGCGGGACGGATACCTTGTCCTGTGGATGGCGGGCGCGCTGCTCTTAGGCATTCTGCTCTGGGCCGCCCGTTCCCCGAAGACGCTCAAACGATATGCCGCCGCGCTGATGGGCGTGGCGCTGCTTGCAGGCGCATGTTCGCACGCGGTGCTTTGGGGCGACGCGCTTGAAATCGCCGTGGATAAAAACGGAGATAGCATTGCGCTGGCCTACGGAAAACAGGCCGCTGTCATCGGCGCGCCGAAGAGCGTCTGGGCCGCGCGCAATTTGAAAACCTTCCTGCTGGATAGGGGCGTCAAACAGATCAGCCTCTTTGTCCTGCAAAAAGACGACGACCTCTATGGCAATCCGGCCAATCTGCTGATCGAGGCGTTCCCGGTTGAGACGGCCTGCGGGCTGGATGCCGTCTATGGTTTTGATGCAACGCTGTTTGGAGCGGTGCGGGTGCAAGCGGACGGGCAAAGCGCGCGGCATCTTTCGTTTGAAGCCGGTGGGCTGCGGTTTGTAAAAGCCTTTGAGCAGCAGCCGTTCGCGGCGGACGTGCTCATCAACGCGCGCAATGAAATCATCTTGGCGCCTGGCGTGGAGCTTGCGGAGAACAGCCGGTATTTTAACAGCACAGTGATTACGGTCAAACGGACCGAAAGGAAATAAAACCATGAAATATACGGTGGAAAACGACTTTTCAAAGCATGTCAAGAGTGAAGAACTGCATCGGGTCTATCTGCTTTACGGCACCCAGCCGTACCTGATCTCGATGTATGAAAAGCTGCTGATCAAAAAAACGCTCAGCGGTGATTTTAACGATTTCAATTTTCATAAATTCGAAGGCGCAAACCTTGACCTGCAGGAATTTTATGACGCGGTCGAGTCACTGCCGTTCTTTTCCGGCAACCGCTGCGTCACCCTCGACGCGGATCCGGACAAGCTCGACGCGGGCCAGATGAAGGAGCTGTGTTCGGTGCTTGCCGATCCGCCGATGACCACCACAGTGATCGTGACGGTGAAAACGCCGCCCGCGAAAAAGGAAAAGCTCTCCGCGCTCATCAAAGCCTGCGACAAGGCGGGTGCGGTCATTGAACTGCAGGCGCGCCGTTTGGGCGACAACCTGCGCTTTTTGCGCGACCGCGCCCAGAAAAACGGCTGCGAGCTTTCAGGCGACTGCGCCTCTTACATGATTGAGCGCTGTGGGGACGACATGCAGCTGCTCCACACCGAGATGGAAAAGCTCTGCGCCTACACCGGTCCCCGCCCCATCACCAAAGCGGACATTGACGCAGTGGTCACCACTGTGATGACCGCGCGGGTCTATGACCTTTCAAAGGCGATTTTCCGCGGGAATTTTAATGCCGCGATGGAATTGTGCGACCAGCTGATCTACCTGCGTGAACCGGTTACAAAGGTGCTCGCGGCACTTTCGGGAGCGTTCGTCGATCTCTACCGCGGCTTTGCGGCGCGGCAGGCGGCTGTCCCGGCGGCGCGCGCCGCGGCTGAGCTCGGTTATGCAAAAAACCGGGAATTCGTCCTCAAGAACGCGATGAGTGACAGCGCGGACTACTCCGCGCCGCAGATCGGCAAAATGCTGGAAACGCTTGCCGACGCTGATTTTGCGCTCAAAAGCACCGGAACCGACGAACGGGTCGCACTTGAAGAAACGATCACCAAACTCTTCCTTCTGACGGGGAAACGCTGATGCTGAAGATAAAACAGGTGATTGTTGTGGAAGGCCGCTACGACAAAGCGAAGCTTTCCTCGCTTGTGGACGCCGAGATCCTTACCACCGGCGGTTTCGACATCTTCCGCGATAAAGAAAAACTTGGCCTGCTGCGCAGGCTCGCTGAGAAACACGGACTTATCATCCTGACCGATTCGGATGCGGCGGGGTTTCGCATCCGTGCGCATATCGCGGGTGCGGTTGATCCCGATAAGATTACCCACGTCTACATCCCCGACCTTTTCGGCAAGGAGAGCCGCAAACGCCGTCCGGGCGCGGAAGGCAAGCTGGGGGTCGAAGGAATCCCGGCCGAAACGCTGCTTGCGGCCTTCCGGCGCGCGGGTGTTGCGGTGGAGGCCTCGGAAAATCCGGGGAGCGGCCGCAAAATTACCACGGCCGACTTTGCTGCGTGGGGGCTTTCGGGCGGCGACGGGAGCGCTGAACGCCGCAGGGAGCTTCTGGGAAAGCTGGGACTTCCATCCCGCATGAGTTCCAAAGCGATGCTTGGTGTGGTCAATTCTCTTTATACGTATGAGGAATTTGCGGCCCTTTTGGAAGCAAAATAAACCGGGAAAGGAGGGGAGCGCATGGAGATCACCAGCCTGACGTTTCTCTATCTGTTTCTCCCGCTGTCGATCCTCCTGTGCGGGCTGATCCCCGCGCGTTTTCGCACGGTGTTCCTGTTGCTGCTTTCCGGGCTTTTGTATTACTGGCATGAAGGCGGCTTGATCCTTCTTCCGCTTTCGGTTGTCCTGTTCGATTACCTGATGGTGCGGCTCATCGAGCGCAGCGCGGGTTTCCCCGGGCTGCGCAAGGCGTTTATGATCTGTGCGGTGCTCAAAAGCGTGGGGCTGATCGCTTTTTATGGAGTGCGTTTTTCGGTTTATGGCATGGCCGCTCCGCTGGGGCTCGGCGTATTCTGCCTGACCAGTGCCGGATATGTGATCGACTGCTATCACGGTTACGCGCCGGCAGAGCATAACCCGATCCATTTTGCAATGATGACAGTCTTTTTCCCGAAGCTTTACGCCGGTCCGCTCACTTATTTTAACCGGATGCATTTCCAGCTGCGCAATCCACAGATGACTCTGCAGAAGGTTGGGGAAGGCGGACGGATCCTCATCCAGGGGCTTGCGAAAAAAGTGCTGCTTGGGGACGCGGCATTCCGGCTGTTTGGGCAGGTGCGGGAAATTCCGCTTTCGGAAGCGACGGTGCTCGTCGCCTGGACGATGGTGATCACGATGGCGTTTGCCGTTTATTTTATTCTTTCGGGTTACTGCGATATGGCAAGGGGGATTGCGCTCCTTTTCGGCATCGAGCTGCCGGACAATTTTCTCTATCCCTACCGGGCTACCAGTATCAACGATTTCTTTTCCCGTTTCAATGTGACGGTTAACCGGTTCATTCGCCGGTATATCTACATTAATCTCGGCGCCGCGCAGGGAAGCATGGCGTCGGGCGTGTTCAATATCCTGCTGGTTACCATTCTGATGGGGCTGTGGTTTGGCATCAACCTCAATATGATGATGTGGGGGATCTATTTTGCGGCGTTCGTCATTTTTGAACGGTATTTCCTGCGTAAATATATGGAGGCCATTCCCACCCTGTTCTGTTGGGTTTACAGTATGGCGGTGATTCTGGTTTCTTTTACATTTTTTATGTGTGGTTCACTTGGCGAGTCGTTCACCTGCCTGAAGCTGCTTTTTGGAATCGGCGCGCCGGTTGCCGGGGAAAATACCCGTGTACTTTACCTGCTGGCCTCAAACTGGCTGGTGCTGGTGCTATGCGTCATCTGTTCACTGGGACTTGTCGGGATGGTAAAAAAGATGGTTGACCGGGTGCTTCCGCGCACAAGCGCAGTATTATCAGCAGTGTTCAGCGCGGCGCTCCTGTTGGCGGCAACCGCGTTTTTGCTGTAAATCCGGATAGATTTTGAATTTGGCGCCGCCGCGCGGAAAGGGGAATGCCCAATGGGAAAACGGTTCGCGGGAATTTTGTTCCTGGCGGTTTTGTTTGCCATCCCGGTGCTGCTGATTGCGGCTGGCGGGCTGCGCGGTTTTTCGCTGGATGAAAAAACGCCCGGCCGCCCGCCGCTTGAGAAGCTGGAGCAGACGGTTGCGCAGAATTTCCCGGCTGCGGATTTTTTCCGCAGGCTGCAGGTGTCGCTCAGTTATATGGGCGGCAACAAAGAGCAGAACGGGGTGTTCATT
The DNA here is from genome assembly GCF_900078395.1 of Anaerotruncus rubiinfantis. Lineage (NCBI taxonomy): Bacteria > Bacillati > Bacillota > Clostridia > Eubacteriales > Oscillospiraceae > Anaerotruncus > Anaerotruncus rubiinfantis. The sequence goes on from NZ_FKLA01000008.1 coordinate 270,456, forward strand.
TCGCAGGATTCGCTGATGCTTGATGTGCAGCCAAAGGACGAACAGGCGGAGAATGCCAATACGCTGATGATGCTTGATTTCGCAGAGGATTACCAGCGGGCGAGTTATGTCATGCTGATCCCGACCGCCTGCGCTGTCCAGCAGAGTAAGGTCCCATATCCCGAGGTTGCGCAGCTTTATGACCAGAAGGCGCTGATTGATGATGTCTATCGCAGGGTATCCGGACATGTCAACGCGATCGGCGTCTATCCGATCCTTTTCAGCCATCAGGATGAATACATCTACTACCGTACCGACAACACCCTGACCGGGCTGGGCGGCTATTATCTTTACACCGTTGCGGCGCGCACACTTGGCCTCAAGGTACGAGAAATCGACCAATTTGACGTAAAGCACATCGATTATAACTATTATGGCGATCTGTACCGCCTTTCCCCGTATCGGGAAGTGAAAGCCGACCGTGTATCCGAGTATGTCTTTTCAAAGTTTCAGAGAAACTATACGGTTACGCATTATGATCAGAACGGCGTGCGCCGGTATTTCACACTGTATCCGGAATTCCGCAGGGAGCTCGGCGGCACGATGGACGTCCTGCTCGGGGGGATGTCCCCGGTGATGGATATCACCATCAACTCAAAGAATGTGCAGTATAACCAGCTTTTGATTTTTACCGACCGTTCGGTACAAAGCTATCTGCCGTTCCTGCTCATCCATTACGGGCGGGTCACGGTGGTGGATACTTCCCAAGTCACGCCGGCGATGCTCAGCACAATCGATGTCTCCCAGTATACACAGGTGCTGTTTTCCTATATGGTGGACACATTTATTGGTTCGGATGAGCTGACAAAGCTGTATAAACTGCCCGCGCTGACCAAAGAAGATGGCTGAATACTTGACGAATCGCCCCGAATGGGGTATGATAATATCTGCGCTTTTGCGCAGAAGATGCCGCTATGGCGGAACTGGCAGACGCAAGGGACTTAAAATCCCTCGGTAGCAATACCGTACCGGTTCGATCCCGGTTAGCGGCACCAAAAAAGAACCACTGGGAATGGCTTTCCCGGTGGTTCTTTTTTGCAGAAAAACTCCGAAAGAACTCCTTGAAAAGGGCTCCCTTCCTTAAGAGAGGGAGCCCCTGGTATTCTTGAAGATTTTTACTTTTTCTTGCCTATGCCATTTAAGATGGTACCTTTAACGCCCTGCTCAAGTACACCCTTGATAGTTCCTCTTGTATCTAAGCCCAAAGTATCATCAACCATGGTGAAAGCATCTTTGATTTTATTAGAGCTTCGTTTTGCAAGTGTAGTCCCTGTTACTGTGTCGACGATCTTTCCGGCAAATTTTCTGGCTTCAAGCATACCAGAAAATACAATTATGAGGTTCTTTTCTACTGTCTGGATTTCAACTTCAGAGCCCTTTTGCTTAATCTGAGCGGCATCGTTATAGAGCTTGACGCTTTCGAGCAGGATTATATCAACTAGTTCGCGCTCTTTCTTGAACAGTCCCTTCTCCTTCTCAAAGACCACTTTCTTTGAAGTCAATGTCATCAGCAAATTGCCCTTGTACGCTTTGCAAGTGACTGCACCTTCATACAGGACAACTTCTTCTGGCTGTAATTCATAGCTTGCCATAGTATCCTCCCAATGTATGTATTAAGCATAAGAGCAATTGTAATTTTCGCGAGTGTTATTTATGCGGATAGTATATCAGTTTTGTCCAAAATTTGCAAGGCATAGCAAAAAAGCGTCCATTTCCGGGTGCCTTTGGGTATTTATTCAATATATCTATTCGCTATCGCGCTTGCCTCGAAATACCGGCGAGATGAACGGCTGCCGCTCCCTATTAACGACTTGTTGCAAGATCCGGAGCAACTGATTGAAAGGGTAAAATATGAAGATGGTAAGCAGGACAAAATAAGATAATAAGATTAATATGAAAAAAGATACCCTTGGGAATTTTCAGAACTGGTTGAGGAGAAAAATGCTTGCAAAGATTCTAAAAGCAACAATTTAAAACTTGAAAACGAATAAAAAAACCGCTCCGCAGGGCGGTTTTTTCGTATATGCATAGTGCTGGCGGGAGGTTTGCGATAAAATGTTAATCAGGCGGCCCGCAGAAAGGAATAAAATTATGCTGTCCATGACAATAGGAGTGAACGTCAAAAAGTACCGAGAGCAAAAAGGATTGTCCCAGGAAAAACTGGCGTATAAATCGAATCTATCCGTAGCCACAATCAGTAAGATCGAGCGGGGGTTGACAAATCCAACAGCAGATGTGATTGAAAGTATAGCGCGGGCCTTAGATGTACCTGTATTATGGCTTGTTGCATAGTTTTATGAGTTGTAAGCGCGGAGTAAACCACGATTGCGGGCCGCCTAATTCGGCCTTTTGACGGGACATATCGTAAATGTGAAGCTGAGAACATAATTCCGTTTTAATATGTGGCGGAGCTTTTAACCTTTCGTTCATGTATCATAGTACGAGTAGTAAGAGACTTGTACATATGTACATGGTCTGTCAAAAAGAATTGGTATATTATGGGGGAAAAGGAGGGGGAATATGCCAGATAGGAACATTGTTGGACGAAATATCAAATATTATCGGGACAAAATAAATATGGTTCAAGAAGAGCTGGCATATCAAGCGGATATAACCACGTCTTATCTGAGTAGAGTTGAAAACGGAAAACAAAAATTGTCGTTTGATATCGCCTGCCGGATCGCACAAGCTTTATGTATTTCTACAGACCAGCTCTATGAGGAGAAGCATGATCAAGCCCACAAGGAAAATTCTCCGCTCGGAATTAGAATGCAGCAGATTGAAAAACAGCTTGAACAAATGCCAGTCAGAAAGCAAATGAAGGCGCTGGGATTGATCTCCTATATTGCATCATCAAGATTTGACGATGAGGGATAGCTGTTTTATGGGCGGAACAAATACGTCTCCTGATACCGCCTATAAATCATAAACCGTCAACCTTTACCGGTTGGCGGTTTTTCATTTGAAACGCAAAAATACCCGCACGCGGCGGGCATCTTTGCAGGGAAACAATATTATTACCCGGGGCATCGGGTGCTGCAAGCTTATCATACTTTAGCGTGCTAATACAATGGGATATATCGTGAATGCGTAACAGAACCAGAAAGATTGTGAGTTGTCCTAAATATTCGTGTGACCGCAAACGATATCATAAAGCGAAATTCATGGCTTGATGTGTGTCTGAGCAGAGAAAACAGCCAATTGCTTTAGCGGACGTATCACTGAAGCAGTGATACGTCCGCGGCCGATCAAATGGTTTTTTAACAACGGGCAGCGAGTGATTAGAAACGCGCTTAAAGCGCGGAGGTCTGTTTGCGTTTCCAGGCGAGCATCGAAAGGAATTCGTGAACGCAGCAGCCGCCGAGATAAGCTGTGATCTGGGTGGGATCGAAGGCGGGAAGCACCTCGACCAGGTCGAAGCTCACGAAATCGAGGTCCCGGATGCTGCGGGTAAGCTTGAGCCCTTCATAGCTTGTGAAACCGCCCACCTCGATCGTCCCGGTGCCGGGGGCATAGGCAGGATCAAAGAAATCGATGTCGAAAGTGAAATGGGTTTTCTTGTCCCCGACCGTTTCCAGGATTTTTGCGGCCGCCCAATCGATCCCGTTTTCATGCAGATCGTGGGCGGTGATGACTGTGAAGCCGAGATCCTCTGACTCACGGATAGTTTCGATCCCGTAGATTCCGCGGATGCCAACCTGGACCGAATGCCGTGTATCGATCAGGCCCTCTTCGGCCGCCCGCCGGAACATGGTCCCATGAGTCAGGCGGTTCCCGTTTTGGATATCGTTGGTGTCGAGGTGGGAGTCAAATTGGACGAGCGCGACCGGCCCGTATTTTTTTGCGATGGCCCGCAGCTGCGGCAGCGTGACAGAATGGTCTCCGCCAAGCCCGATCGGCATCACACCCTGGCCGACAATCTCGTCGTAGACTTTTTCAATCTCTGCGTGACAGGCAGGCAGAGAGCAGGGATCGGTGTTGACGTCCCCGTAATCCACGCCGGAAAGGTAGTCGAAGATATCCACTTCCAGATTGGGATTGCCGGAACGCAGCATGATCGACATTTCACGGATTGCGGCGGGCCCGAAGGCGGCGCCGGAACGGAAGGTCGCGCCGAGATCGCAGGGAATGCCCACGACCGCAAAATCAGCGCCGGAGAGATCGCCGTTCAGAAACGGCAGCTTCATAAAGGTGCGGATGCCGGTGAACCGTGTGTAGATTTTCGGGTCCAACGGGCAGTATTTTGGCTGTTGTGACATATGATTTCCTCCAAATGTATCAATTCGGTCAGACCAGTACTCCGGCCATGACAAGCAGATGCATCACGCCCGCGATCAGCGGGATCGCGATCAGGGTGCGTTCCAGGAAGATGACCACCATTTCCCAAACCTTCACTGGCAGGCCGGAAATGATCATCACGGCGCCGACCTCGGAGAAGTAGATGATTTGGACGAGCGAAAGCACATGGATAAAAAAACGGGCGGCAAGGCTGATTTCCATTTCAGCGATCAGCAGGTTTGGCAGGAACATCTCCGCCACGCCGATGAGAGTAGCGGGGGCGATGACCGACGCATCCGGTACGCCGAACAGGTTGAGGAGCGGAACCATCGGATAGCCCAGCCAGGTAAAGACCGGTGTATACTCCGCGAGGATCATTCCGATGGTGCCGACCGCAAAGACAATTCCAAGCGCTTTGACACAGAGGATCACGCCCTGGGAAAGGCTTTGGAACATCTCCTTCCAGAAGCTCGGCGTTTCGGAGGCCTTCGAGACCGCGCGGTTGAGCGCTTCCCGCCAGATCCCGTGTTCGTATACCATCTTTTCTTTGCGGGCCGACTCCGGCTGCTCAGTCCCGTCGATATAGATGTCCGGTTTGCGGGAAAGGGGCGGGATGCGCGGCATGATAAAAGCCATGACAAAGGTGATGACGAAAGTCACGGGATAGATGATGTAGAACAGGTTCATGATGCCGGCGGTCTGGGCGCAGACGGCGGCAAAACTGACGCTTACCACCGAAAAGGTGGTCGAAATGGTCGCGGCTTCCCGGACGGTATAGCCCTTAGCTTTATAGATGCGGCTGGTCAGGTAGCAGCCGACCGACGAAGTGCCGACAAAGGAGGCCATCGCGTCGAGCGCACTGCGCCCAGGCAGCTTATAAAGCGGGCGCATCAGCGGCTCAAAAAGCGTCCCGATGAATTCCATCGAGCCGAACGCGGTCAGCAGAGAGATGAGCGCCGCGCCAAGGGAAATGGTCCAGAGGATGGTTTTGAGAATCCCAACGATCGATCCGCCGGTATCCGGGCCGATGATCCATTCCGGACCGCAGTTGAAGATGTACATGATGGCGAAGACAGCGGCAAGGACGTAGCCGATCGCCTGATAGGGGGAAACATCGGAATAGAATTGATAAGCCTTTGAATCTTTTTTGGTGCAGAAACGGCAGATGAAATAGGCAATGGAGTTCCCGACGATAATGGCAATGATGAGATAGACCCCGAAATCCCCCAGCAGACCTTTGAGAAAATCGGTGATCACACCAAAGACGATGTTGGTGGAATCCCCCTGTTTGACCGGACAGAAAAAGACCAGACACCCAAGGAATGTGTAAAACAGAAACCGCAGCAGTTGTTTTTGATAGACAGCCGGGTCCATACCGGAAAGTTTTGTGTTGTTTTCTTTAGACATGCGTATCCTCCTCTCATAAATAAATGGGTCGCACACCCAAACTTTATGTCGGAAGGCCGTCCCATTCGCGCGCATGGTTGGCCGTCAACACCCTATTCGTCTTTGGTTTGGTCGCGGATTCCAAGCCGTTCGAGCTTGCGGTAGAAGGTTGCTTTGCTAATGCCCAACGCCTGGATCGCTTTCTGCTTTCCGCCCGGCAGCCCTTCGAAATCTCGGAGCGCCTTGCGTATGGTTTGTTTTTCAATTTCCTTCAGGTCATAAATCTGCGGCGGACGGCTGAGCTTCTGCCGGATTGGATGGGGCAGGCTGGACACAGATACCCGCCGGTCAAAATCATGCTCGCAGACGATGGCGGAAATGGTATTTTCGAGTTCCCGCACGTTCCCTGGCCACGGATAGGCGATAAAAAGCTGGATGACATCCCGCTCAAAGGCCACCATCTTGCCGGAACGGCGGTTGGCGGCGGCAAGCAGCTGCCGCACCAGCAGGGGGATATCCTCCCGGCGGCTGCGCAGAGGCGGAACAAAGATAGTGAAGGACTCAAGTGCATAACACAGTTCTCCAAGAAACCCTCCGCTTTGGGCCAGCTGGTGCAGATCCTGGTTGGAGGAAGCGATCACTCGGACAGTCCGGTTGGGATCTTCGATCGTTGCAAGCAGCCGCTGTTGAAGATGCGGCGGCAGAAGGGTGATTTCATCGATGAAAAGCGTGCCGTTGGGGGCGGTTTCCAATGCGCTGAACAGTTCCCGTTCAAGCAGGCTGTCCGCGGTGATGTGGCAGGGAATTGTTTTAAAAGGTTCCTCCCGGCGCTTGCTTTTATAATGGATGAGCGACCCCAGTACTTTTTTTCCACTGCCGACCTCCCCAAGAATGAGCACGTCGGAATCGAGCGCGGCAAAGCGTTCACATTGCTCCCGCATGGCGATGGTGCGGGGGCTGCTCCCTTCGAGAAAGTGGACGTTGAAATCGTCCAGGAAGCTGAACTCATAAAAACCGTCCCGTTTCCGGTCAAGCCCCTGGAACAGGAAAACCTTGCAGAGTTCATTGCGCTCGTTTCGCAGGATGTGCACCTCCCCTGAAAGGGTGAACTGCTTTTCCCGAATCCGCACAAGATATTCCGCCGCGCTGGTGCCGAGGATACTGGTGCATTGGATAATCGAAAACTGTCGGATTTTTTCCAGGTATTGGATTTGCGAAAGGGAATTCGCAAGCAGCAGCTCTGCCTTGTGATTGAGATACTGCACATGGTTTTGTGAATCGAGCAGGATCACCCCGTCGCTGATCAGGTTGATCAATTTTTCCCGAAGGCTGGAAAGGAGCTCTTCCTGCCGGGAGATGTCATATTCCCGCGCCTTGCTGGCGATCAGGTCGGCGATATTTTCCAGGAAGGCGATGTAATTGTCGATGTTTTGGCAGAGCGCTTCCTTGCGCGCAAGATCGGTGGTGGTGATGGAGATCACACCGATCGCGGCCCCGTCCAACAGGATGGGACAGGTGATTTCCACCTTGTCGTCGCAGTGGTCAAGGTTGCTGCATCCAGCGCAGCGTTCATGTTCGCGGGGATGATCGATAAGGAGTGTCTGCCGGTGGGTAAGAACCCATTGGTAGGAATTTCCCTGCCGGTAGAAGTCATGGGCATACTTGCCGGTGCCGGAAACACGCAGCAGTTTATAATCAATAATGTCAACCTCCACATGCAGAAGGTCTGCGATGACTTTGACATATTGATCGACGCTGGGTTTAATTTTGGTCAGGCTGAACAGGTTCATATGGCCACCCCTTGATTTTTATTATAAAGATAACGATATTGCGCGCAACCGAAAATGCGCCCTTTTGGATTGATAGTTGTGCCCAGACAGAAAAAGGTCTCAAAACAAAACTTTCCCCCACAGCAATTCAAGGATAGAAGAATATAGTTTGTATGTAAAGTATGCGCCAGGAGCCTGCTGTTCTTCATCAAAAAACGCCCGGGTTTTAGAACCCGGGCGAGGACGCATTTCAATTTAGATTTCCCCACCGCAATCTGGATGGGGACGAATGAATCCCGGAACTTGTAGGATTGCGCATCCATAAAACTGCGCACAGCTCCGAATCCTGCGGACGTCTCCCTGCAAAAACACCCGCTTTACGCGGGTGTTTTTGCAGGGAGACGATTATATTTCTAACATCGGTGCTGCAAGTTTACCATATATTAGCATATCGCTGAATTGGATATATCGTAAATATGAATCCAAATTTAAAAGATTGTATGTTCGCCTAAATTTTCAAGTGGCCGAAAACGATTCCCTATGGCAAAATGAATGGGTGTGGGGATGAAACCATTTTGGCACTGTTCAGACGTTTTCCGTTCTGTGTCTGCGGCGGAATGATCCGGCTTTTTATTCCGAGAGGATCTGCCCATTGGTGGAGATGACCACCACGTGCCAGGGTAGGAATTTGCCGCTTGCCTGCAGTGCGCGCTTAACCGCGTTTTCAATTCCACCGCAGCAGGGGACCTCCATACGCACAACGGTGACGCTGTGGATGTCATTTTGCCGGATGATTTCGGTGAGCTTCTCGGCGTAATCGCCTTCATCCAGCTTGGGGCAGCCAATCAGTGCCACCCGGCCACGGATGAAGCGGCGGTGGAAGTAGCCGTAGGCAAAGGCGGTGCAGTCAGCGGCGATTAGCAGATCCGCGCCGGTGAAATAGGGCGCGTTGACTGGGGCAAGTTTGATTTGCACTGGCCACTGGGAAAGTTCGCTGCAGGCAGGCTCCGCGGCTAAAGCGGTCTGCTCGGGCGTGCGGCGGATGTGTTTGCTTTGACTGCCCGGACAGCCGCAGGGGAGCGGCGCGGCCGCTTGCTTGGCGGCCATCACTGCCGCGTGGTCGTAAGCGGGGGCCTCCCGTTCCTCAAAGGTGATCGCCCCGGTGGGGCAGGCCGGAAGGCAGTCGCCCAACCCATCGCAGTAGTCCTCGCGCAGCAGTTTGGCTTTGCCGTTTACCATCCCGATGGCGCCTTCATGGCAGGCCTCGGCGCACAGGCCGCAGCCGTTGCATTTGTTCTCATCAATTTTTATAATTTTGCGTTTCATCATGCAAACCTCTTTCTTTTCCAAAGCCTCTGGTTTTCCGGTTTCTCTGTGGAATATTGTCTTGCGGCAAAGATACTATAACATAAGGGGGGCCGTTTGTATGTTGCAGTTGCAACATACAGCGTTTTTTGATATGCTGAAAAGAATGAACCGCAAAGGGGGCAGAAATTTGGAGCTGTTTGGGGAAATCGGGGAACAGGAACGGGATTCCATGCTGCGGTGTCTGGGCGCGGTCACCCAGAAATACCGGAAAAATGAATATATCTTCCTGGAAGGGGAACGGCTGCACCGGATCGGCGTGGTGATGTCCGGGATGGTGCAGATGGTCAAGGAGGACGTCTGGGGGCAGAAAAGCATCCTGCTTTCGATCGGACCGGGCGAGGTGTTCGGGGAGAGCTTTGTCTGTGGGGAACAGACCGGCAGTATTGTTTCCTTCCCGGCCGCGAGCGACTGCACGGTGCTGCTGCTGGATTTTTACCGGGTCCTGCACACCTGCGGCGCGTCCTGCGAGTTTCATCAGCGGCTGATCGAAAATATGGTGAAGCTCCTGGCACGCAAAAATGTCCTACTGATGGAAAAGATGGAGATCATCTCAAAAAAAACTCTGAGGGAGCGGATCCTTGTCTGGGCATCCCAACAGGCGCAGAGAAACGGCTCGCGGCGGTTCATAAGTCCGATGGGACGCACCGCGCTGGCTGATTATCTCTGCGCGGACCGCAGCGCGCTGAGCCGCGAGCTGGCCCGTATGCGCGCGGAAGGGATCATCGACTTTGACAAAATCAATTTTGAGTTGAAGGAATAAAGGGAATTCCCCGTTACACCGGGGGATTCCCTTTGCGGGATTTACGGCCTGGAATCAGGAAAAACGGCATATTTCCGGCGGGCGGCTTCTGCCGCGCCGCATCGAATGTGTCACAGAAAGCGCATGAATAGCCAATGGTATCAAATTGGAAACTATCGCACAATAAAGTGCTTACTTTACAGCGGGGATATTCGGGCTTATCATGAAAACAAAGGCGGTGAAAAGCCGCCGGAAACATCAGACGCAATGGAGGTCATATCATGAACGAAGTCGTAAAATTCCTGTCCGAAAACCCGGTGCAATATCTTGCCACGGTAGGCCGTGACGGCAAAGCAAAATGCCGCCCTTTCATGTTCTGTTTTGAGCGGGAAGGAAAGCTCTGGTTCTGTACCAACAATACCAAAGAAGTCTATCAGGACATCCAAAAAAATCCGTACATTGAAATTTCGGTTTCCAGCGCCGACTTTGCCTGGCTCCGCCTGAACGGCAGAGCGGTGTTTGAAAATAACCGGGCGGTCAAGGAGGGCTGTATGCATAATCCAATCGTCCAAGGCCAATATCAAACCGCTGACAACCCGATTTTTGTGGTGTTTTATCTGGCGGATGCCCATGCGGTTATCGCTGACTTTTCCGGCGAGCCGCCCAGGGAGTTCAACCTTTGAGAAAATGCTGGAAGGCCCCGGCGCACAGCGGGCGCGCCGGGGCCTTTTTCATATGTGTCCGGACCCGCGCGGCTTTACGCGTGCTGGATTTTGCAGTAAAATGAAAAAAGAATGCTTATCGTGCAAACTTCGAAAACCCTCCGTGTTTTGCAGCAGGAGATCTGTTTTTGCGATGTCCGCAAGGGTTTCGGCAGGAGCGCTGCTTGCACAGCGGCAAATGCGCGCGGGCTGTCCGCGGCGTGAGATTCTAAAAAGACAGGGGTGAATGCATGGAACGTTTGGAACAGATCGAATATTGTATCCGGATGCTGCTCCGTGATCTGCCGCAGTATGCTGCGTGGGCGGAAAGCTTCCCGCCGGACGAACCTTCCCGGCGCCGGCTGCTGCGCAGTCTGATGAATCTGCGTCCCGCATGGCCCCTGCGGACGGATTTTCTCGCGGCGCAGGATGAAATCCTGCGCGCAGAACGGGAGGAGAAAGGTGTGGTGGATGCCGCGGGCCTGCCGGTGACCTGCGCAGACCCGCGGCTTGCGTTGTGGCGGGGCGATATCACCAGGCTTCGGGCCGATGCGATTGTGAACGCTGCGAACAGCGCCTTGCTGGGGTGTTTTTATCCCTGTCACGGCTGTATCGACAATGCCATCCATTCGGCCGCGGGATTGCAGCTGCGGGACGCATGCAACCGGATAATGGCTGCGCAGGGACATGAGGAACCCACCGGTCAGGCAAAGCTGACCGAAGGCTACAACCTGCCGGCGAAATATGTCCTGCATACGGTGGGGCCGGTAGTTTGCGGGAAGCTTACGGCAAAGGACTGCCGGCTGCTTGCCGGATGTTACCGCTCCTGCCTGGAGCTGGCGAACGAAAACAGGCTTGCCAGTGTGGCGTTCTGCTGTATTTCAACGGGGGAATTCCATTTTCCAAACGAAAAAGCCGCGCAGATTGCGGTGGAAACGGTTCGGGCGTTTCTGGACCGCACCGGCAGCGGCATGAAGGTGATATTCAATGTTTTTAAAGAGGTTGACTACCGGATCTACCAGCAACTGCTCGGAACAGGCCGGCCGGCTGCGGGAACTCCTCGATAAAGCGGACGCGGTGGTGGTTGGCGCGGGCGCGGGACTTTCCGCTTCGGCGGGGCTTTCCTATTCCGGTCCGCGCTTCACAGAAAACTTTGCGGACTTCATTGAGAAATATGGGCTGCGCGATATGTATTCGGCGGGCTTTTACCCATACCGCACACTGGAGGAATATTGGGCTTACTGGAGCAGGCATATCTATCTGAACCGCTACGACCAGCCGGCGCGGGAACCATACCAGCGTCTGAGAAAGCTGCTGGAGGGCCGGGAATATTTTATCATCACCACCAACGTGGATCACAGTTTCCAGCTGGCCGGCTTTGACAAGCGGAGGCTGTTCTATACACAGGGGGATTACGGCCTGTGGCAGTGCGTGAAGCCCTGCCATCAGAAAACCTATGACAACGAGGATATGGTGCGCCGGATGGTCCGCGAACAAAAGGAGATGCGCATTCCCCAAGAACTTGTTCCGCACTGTCCGGCCTGCGGCAGGCCGATGGCAATGAACCTGCGTTGTGACGCAAGTTTCGTGCAGGATGAGGGATGGTACCATGCAAAACAGCGGTACGAGGCGTTTCTGGACCGTCACAGGGTCGGGCGCGTTCTGTACCTGGAACTGGGCGTGGGCGCGAACACCCCGGTGATCATCAAATATCCGTTCTGGCAGTTCGCCCGCAGAAATCCGGACGCGGTATATGTCTGTATCAACAATGGGGAGGCGGACGCGCCGCATGAAATCCGATTCAGGTCGCTTTGCATCAACCGGGACATCGGGGAAGTGCTGGCCAGTCTTGCGCAACCTGGATGAACCCGTGTGAAACGGTGGAGGAGGAACGGGGCCGGAAGCATGGGCCTGCGCCCAAAGCCGGGATAAAACGCCGGAAATGATTGACATTCCCCAATTCTGCCCTTAAAATGAAAACAAGGAAAAAAGAGGAAGGGGTGGATCAGATGGCGAAATATCAGTGCGAAATCTGTGGATTTATCTATGACGAGGACGAGCAGGGCGTAAAATTTGACAACCTGCCGGAGGACTGGAGCTGTCCGGCCTGCGGGGTGCCGAAACGGATGTATAAAAAAATTCCGGAGGAACCGGTTGCCGCCGCACCCGCAGAGCCCGCGCGGCAGGACAATCCGCTCGCATACCCGAAGGAGTTTGCCCGCCTGAGCGACGAGCATGAGCCGCATATGGCCACCATCCATACGATGGCGCAGACCGGACAATCGGTTATCGAAGCGATGGGGACCCGTCTGCCGGTGATTGGCTGGGATCAGATCCTCCTGCTTGGCGCGCAGCTTGACCCGCCGCCGCTCGATGAGCACGCGCCGGTCAACACCCGCACCGTGATTGGAAAGCATGCCGAACAGCCGATGGTGCTGGAAACGCCGGTATACGTTTCCCACATGTCTTTCGGCGCGCTGTCCGAGGAGATGAAGGTCGCGCTCGCGAAGGGCTCGGCCATGGCAAAGACCGCGATGTGCAGCGGCGAGGGCGGCATCCTGCCGCCGGAGAGGGACGCGGCCTACAAATACATATTCGAATACGTGCCGAACCTCTACGGCGTGACCGATGAGAACCTGCGCCGTGCGGATGCGATCGAGATCAAGATCGGACAGGGCACCAAGCCCGGTATGGGCGGCCATCTGCCGGGGGAGAAGGTCACCGAACAGATCGCGGCTCTGCGCGGAAAGCCGATGGGGGAGGATATCGTGAGCCCGTCCCGGTTTGAGCGGCTGAAGAGCAAGGAGGATCTGCGTGAACTGGTTGCGGAACTGCGGGAACGTTCCGGGGGCAGGCCGATTGGCGTGAAGATCGCCGCGGGCAGGATTGAACGGGATATGGCGTTCATCGCGCATGCGAAGCCGGATTTTATGACGATCGACGGGCGCGGAGGCGCGACCGGCGCTTCCCCGAAGCTTTTAAAGGACGCGGCCAGTGTTCCGACGATCTTTGCTTTGCACCGCGCACGGAGGTATCTGGACGAGCACCACCTGGATATCGACCTTGTCATCACCGGCGGGCTGCGCGTCTCGACCGATTTTGCAAAGGCGCTGGCCATGGGCGCGGACGCGGTGGCAATCGCGACCGCGTCGCTGATGGCCGCGGCCTGCCAGCAATACCGCATCTGCAACACCGGAACCTGTCCGATGGGAGCGGCCACCCAGGACCCGGAACTCAGAAAACGCCTGCGTGTCGATATCGGTGCACAGCGGCTGGCGAACTTCCTTACCGCGTCGACCGAGGAGCTCAAAACGCTGGCGCGCTGTCTGGGACATGACGATGTGCACAGCCTGTCGCTGGAGGATCTGGTGACGGTCAACCGCGAGATTGCGGAATATACGTTTGTCCCGCATGTATGACAGATCCGGGGCCTGCCGCGTGCTGGCGGGCTCCGTTTCTGGCCGCGTGCGGAAAATTATTTTGGGGAGGGGTGCGGGATGACGGAAACCATTCTGGAGAAAAACGGTTCGGATGAGCAGACCGTACAGCCCGGGCAGGATGCGTTCATCCCGCTTTTGCGGCAGATGCAGGAAGAAAGCGCACGGCAGACCGCCTGCCTGAAAAAACAGCTTTTTATGGCGCGGCTCTGCGCGGTGTTTACCGGGGCGGCACTGCTTGTGGTGATCGTGCTGTTTTCACTGCTGGTTCCGCGGTTGACCGGGCTGGTGGGCGCGGCCAACGACGTTGTGGGACAGGCGGGCGTTGTGCTTGCCGACCTGCAAAATGTGAGCGCTGAGCTTTCTGAAGCGGATATCGGCGGTGTGCTGAAAAATGTGGACGGACTGGTGCTGCAGAGCAGGGATGGGATCGTCAAGGCGCTTGACGACGTGGAAAAGGCGCTTTCGGTGATCGAGGGGGTGGATATCGCCACGCTCAATAAGGCGATCAAAGACCTGCATGACGTGGTGAGCCCGCTCTCCCGGATGTTCGGCGGCGGGCAGTGAAAAGGACCGACGGTAAATCACGGCCGGGGCGAATTCGCTCCGGCCGTGATTTTTCCTGTAGGGAAGATGGACAAACCCCGCGGATTGTGATAAATTGGATGGGTTGGAAATGGACGGGAAAGAGGGAACTTTATGTCGACAATGTCTAATCGCAGCATTTTTACCAAAGAGCCGGTCATCATCCTGGTTGCGGTGATCTGCACCCTGCTGTGGGGGAGTGCGTTTCCATGCCTGAAAATCGGATATGAGCTGTTTGCGCTTGCAACCAACGATATTTCGGGAAAACTGGTCTTTGCGGGCGTGCGGTTCACGTTCGCCGGGCTGGTCACAATCGCGGCGGGCAGCTTGGTGAGCCGCCGCCTGCTGCTGCCCGATCGAAAAAACATTCGGGGGATTATTTTGTTGGGGTTTGTACAGACCTTTCTGGAATATTTATTCTTTTATATCGGCGTGGCCAACACCACTGGGGTGAAATCTTCGATCCTCAATTCAGTTTCCTCCTTTTTCGCGGTGATCCTTGCGCATTTTTGTTATAAGAACGACCGTATTACGCCCAAAAAGGTAGCTGGCTGCATACTTGGCTTCATCGGCGTGGTTCTGATCACGCTGAGCGGCGGCAGCTTTGGGGCGGGATTCAATTTTACAGGGGATGGATTTGTCATCATCGCGGCAATTTCCTTTTCGGTCGGATTCGTGATCAGCAAGAATGTCTCGGCCAATGGGGATTCGGTCATGATCAGCGGATGGCAGCTCATGATCGGCGGCGTCGGGCTGCTGGCGGTGGGGCTCGCGTTCGGTGGGAGCCTAAACGTGGTCACGGCGGAGGGGATTGGCCTGCTTGTCTATCTGGTGATCCTTTCAGCCCTTGCCTTTGGCGGCTGGACCATCCTGCTCAAATATAACCCGGTGGCGAAGATCAGTATTTATAACTTCCTCACGCCAGTATTCGGCGCGTTGCTTTCGGCGGTATTCCTGCATGAGATTTTCTTTACGCTTCAGAATCTCGCGGCGTTGTTTTGCGTCTGTGCCGGAATCTATGTCGTCAACCATCAAAAAGCTGTTCCATTCACGGACCGTTCATAAGATGCGTTCTTTTTGCCCAGTGGATGATGCAAAAGTGACAATTTGGTAACAAAAGGATTGAAATAGTTACAAAAGGGTTACAAAATCCGTTGACTTTTCCACTTCATTCGGGATATAATAAAAGCAAGAAACAACGTGCGGAAGGCAAAATGGAGAGTTGCTTTCCGCCGATTCCGAACCAGAAGGGGAATTCCTATGAAAAAGCTAACAGCGGCGGCGCTTGCCGTCCTGCTGGTCTGCAGCCTCGGCGCGGTCGGCGTATCCGCGCAGGGAAGCGGCGGGGTTGTCCCGGCAGCATCGGCGGACCTGATAAATGAAGACGGAGCGGTAAAGGCTTCCACGGGCGACGCGCCCTCCGGAGGCAGCCTGTCCTTTGATGTCGCGCCCAATCAGACGCTCTATCTGCGGCTGGGGCCGGCGGATTCGGGTGCCGGCCGGTCGGTGGCGCTCATTGAGGACGAGAGCGGAGAAAGCTATGTTGAAAACAACGTCACGCCGAAAGAACTGGCCAATTCAGATCTGTTCCGTTTGAAAAGCGACAAGGACGGCGCTGGAAAAGGCCTTGTCAAGGTCAGCCAGTACAATGAAAAATCCATCGGTGGCAGTGGGCGCAGTGCATGGCTGAAGATCGATATCGGGGAATCTCAGACGGATGAGGAGCTCAAAGCACGTCTTGATCTCACCTTTACGGCGCGCAGGGACCAAGAAACCGACGACGGGGATTTTTTATGGAAAAAGGGCGATTATGCGCTGCTGCGGCTGACCTTCTATATCAATAACGACTTACAGAAAGGCGACGATGTGGACGCCGACCCGGGTGATGAATTTGTCTATGATCCGGTGTCCAATGAGAAGAACATGGTGACCTGGGATCGTGTCGCAACGCTGGCTTTCACCGCGGACGATGATGCGTCGAAGTTCTATGCGAAGCTTTCGACCAAGGCGGATCCGGTCATCTACGGAACTTATGGCGATCCAGTCGGCGCAGAGCTGTTTTTCCGTGATTTTACCGGTTCGCCGGCAATTTCCGCGACTTCGCGCGCTGTGCTTACGCTGCTCTATCCGTGGCCGGAGGAGGATGACGGCGCGCCTGTCCCGGAAAAGTGCAGGATCTATTCTAAGAATGTGGATGGGGAATTGACGGATGTCAGCAGTCTGTTCTCTTATGTGGAAGAGGATGAGGATGGAAATGAGGTAAACGGCTGGCGCACCAAAATCCGGACTTTGGGATGCTATATCATCTCGGACAAGGAGCTGGACACGTCACGCAGGCCTCAAACAGAGCCCGAAACGCCGGCGCAGACCTGGCAGGCTCCGCCGGCTGTCGATGTGAATAAAAATACCAAGGTGAACCCGCCCACAGGAAAGTAATGGGAACAAAAACGCAAAATGCCGCAGACGCCCAGTCTGCGGCATTTTTTGCGTTTTCATTCGGAAAAGAAGGGATTTATTACTATTTGTATATTCTATTAAATGGAAGAAAAATTGGGATTGGACAAAAAATATTCATAATAAATTCATATTTATGGCCGTAAATTGTCGATTTTGGTTCCATATATTACAAATTGGTTACAATATTGCCTGTAAAGATTACAAAACGGTAACAAAAACGCTTGACATTTCCAAAAGGCAAGGATATACTTGGGGTACACAAAGGGCAATGTTGGAGGACGTGCCCAAGTGTATCAAACTGTTTTTTCTTAAGGAGGAACAAACCCATGAAAAAGATTCTTTCGGGAATCCTGGCCGCGGCGATGGCGATGAGCGTCATGTCCGTGGCAGCTTTCGCGGCGGATGCCGCGGACGGCACCGTAAACTTTGCGGGCGCCTGGGACGGCAACGATGAGGCCGTCGGCCAGGTTGAAGTGACCGCCAACACCATCGAGGCGGACACCATCACGCCGAACAAGAAATTTTATGTCCCGCTCGTAAATTCCAAAGCGGCTGACGGCGATGTCGAAGCGGTCGTAAACCCGGTCTGGGACACCGACACCGACGCCACCACCAGCGACCTCAAGGATAAGGACCTCTTCAAATTTGATTACGACAAGGATACCAACAGCAAGATGATCAAAAAAATCGAGCTGCTGACCGACAAGCGCGTCAATGGCGTTCGTTACGATGCAGTCCTGTATTTCGAGCT
Organism: Anaerotruncus rubiinfantis; assembly: GCF_900078395.1. NCBI lineage: Bacteria > Bacillati > Bacillota > Clostridia > Eubacteriales > Oscillospiraceae > Anaerotruncus > Anaerotruncus rubiinfantis. Next base: position 287,966 of record NZ_FKLA01000008.1, read on the forward strand.
GGCCGATTCGATGACCACTTCTGAAATCCACACCGACGGCGAAATCACCTTCACTGCGAAGCGTGATTCCAAAACGGGTGAAAACACCTTTAAAAAGGGTGATAAGGTCACCATTGATTATTCCTTCTGGATCAACAACGAGGAAAAGACCAACGACGACAATCCGGAAGCGGGCGACCGCATCTACTATAACCCCGAAGAAAACGAAACCAACACCCTGATCTGGGGCGACGACCTGGCCGCGCTGGAGTTCGAAGCGGACGATGACGCCGGCAAGTTCTATGCGCGCCTGTCCACCAGCGCCGACCGAACCATCTACTCCGAGTATGCGGATCCGGTTGACGCGGACCTGTGGTTCTATGATTTCGTCGGCAATCCGAGCATTCCGGCAACTTCCCGTGCCACCCTGGTCCTCGGCATCCCGTGGGATGAGGATGCGGACTATGTTCCGAATCCGTCCGATGCGTACATCTATGAGAAAAATTCCGACGGCACCCTGACCGATGTCACTGAGAAGTTCACCTATTCCGAGGACGAATATGAGATTCCTGGCTGGGGTATCAAGACCCGCACCCTGGGTTCCTACATCGTTTCCGACACCGAGCTTGACATCGAAGTGGATGAGGAAGAGGAATCCTCCTCCAGCGCATCCAGCTCCACCTCTTCCAACAGCGGCAAGGACATCCCGCAGACCGGTTCCAGCGACATGGTAAATGTTGCGGTTGTCGCGGCTGTCCTGTCCCTGGCTGCGGCTGGTGCGGTTGCCTTCAAAAAAGTGTCCAAATAATTGGGCCTGATCAACCTGGTTAATTTGACAAAATGAATGCCCGGCGGCTGCCTCCACAGCCGCCGGGCATTTTTCTCATGCAGTGCATAAAACAAGGCAGCCAGCTCTGGTAAAGGCTGACCGCCTATTTTTATGGATTGGTTTTCTTTTTTGAGGGTTTCTTATGGAGCTTGAGCACGATGTTTTGCTCTTCTGCCAGCGCCCGCAGGAGATCCGCAGCGCGTATGGCCTTTTCTTGCTGCGGCAGGTCGGCGGTTTCCGCGTCCAGTTGACGCAGGACCGCAGCAATGCTCTGCGGTTCCAAAAGCTGCGCCGCAAGGCAGAAGAGGCTCTTACGCCGCCCGTCGTTATAGTTTTCCAGCAGACGGTTTAAAACGGCAATTCGATCCGCTTGTTCGGCGTGATAGGCGTCCTGCCCAATCCGCCTGAATCGCTCGATGTCCCGCATTCTATTGCATTTCGAAAGGAAGGTATCATACGTGTCCGTTTGTGTGTAGCGTGCGCAGGGAAATTCTTCACACTGGAAGCAGTATGCGAAACCGCCGCGCTCCAGGCTGCATCTTGCAATGGGGCAGGACTGGTTGCCGGCTCCGCCGCCGCAGCCGGGGCAGTAGCGGTCAAGTTTCATCGGACAGAGCCCGCAGTTGAGGCCGCAGAGGGAGAACGAGAGGTCGCTGCGATCAAAATTTTTCATATGGAGCTCCTTCCCTTAAAATGATACTGTTACTGTACCATATTCCACAATACGTGGCAAGGCGGGGAGCGCGCGTATCGGTTGACTTCGCAGGTTTTTCCATGATATAATGCAGATGTGGAAGTATCTGAAATTTGGTTTTTGCATCATATTACAGGAAATCGAAAGGTCGGGTGCGCAATGAAACGGTTTGCGGCGTTTATACTGGCGGCTGTCCTGGTGATGACGCTGGGTGCGGTCGGGGTGTTCGCATTTACCTCCGATGGGACGGTCGGGCTTGGTCCCGATATCCTCGACGAGGACGGCGACACGCTCGATTACGCGGAATTTGACATCTCTGACAGCTATGTCTACGGCGAAGCGGTCCCGCCCGGCAAACGGTTTTATGTCGAACTGGCCGGTCCGGCCACGCTTGAGGGTGGAACCGAAATCGATCTGGAGGACCTCACAGACAAAGATTATTTCAATTTCCGGCTCGACAAGGACAAGAACGGAAGCCTGCTCAGTTCGGTCAAGCTGGTCACCAAACGGCTTGGCGGCGGCAGCCGCAACCACTATATCGAGGTGAAGCTGAAGGATTCGCGCATCACCGAGGAAAAACAGCTCAGCTTTGACGCCTACTTCAAGGCCCGCAGCACCAAGGATGATCCGGACAACCAACGCGTCTGGAATTCCGGGGACATCATCAGCGTCCGGTTCGAGCTCTGGATTGAGAACCCGGAGGAGGAGACCGACGCTTCGATTGAGACGGGGGAGGGGGTTGTCTTTAACCCGACCTCCAATGAGGACAATCTGATCGCGTGGGGCTATGACGAAGACATCGCCTGCCTGGAGTTTGAAGCGGACAGCGACGCGGACAAGTTCTATGCGAAGCTCTCCACAAAGAACATCCGCAGCATCTATGAGGATTACGGCGATCCGGCCGACGCGGATCTTTACTTCCGGGATTTTGTCGGCAATCCGGCGATTGACAGCACCTCCCGCGCGAAACTGACCCTTTATAATCCTTACAGCGACTATTACGATTATGACTACCGCTACGATGTGAATCCGCGCGACTGCTTCATCTATCTGGTGGACAAGGACGGCTATCTTGAGGATGTGACCGATCGGTTCACCTATGTGCACGAGGATGAAACCGACGCGGGTATCGACGGCTGGCAGACGCGCACCCGCACGCTCGGAACCTATGTTATTTCGGACGTTGAACTCGATTTGTGGGAAGATTATGAAGGCGAGCCGCAGGACCCGGAAAATCTGCCGCCAGAGCAACAGACACCGTCCGATATGGCTCCGCCGCCGCCGAAACCGCAGAATCCGCCGCCGTCGACCGGCGCAAGCGACTTTGTCGGCGCTGCGCTTGCCGCTTTGGCGCTTTCGATGGGCGTGTATGCTTTCACGCGCACGCGCAAATAAAGAAGATTCATGCAAGTCCGCCCGCCGCGTTTTACGCGGCGGGCGTTTCCTTTTTCTGGAGGAGAGAAAACGAAATGGGAAGAAAAGGGGAAGGGAACACAAAGCTGACAGGAAAATTAGCGGAAGTTGGACAAAAGGAGAGTGGATATCTGGGAATTATCATATTTGACACATTTTGATTTACTAAATAAAAGTTTATTGTGTATATTATACGACAATTATTACAATTTGGTAACAAAAACCTCTTGAAAATCTGTTGACTCTCCCGTATACTGAGACTCGTTCCAAGCGTGCCGCTCGTAAGGCCGCCGAACCAAAACTTATTTTTCAGGAGGAAACACCACATGAAAAAAGTGCTTGCATTACTGCTCGCCGCTTCCGCCGCCATGTCTGTCGGCGTGACTGCTCTGGCTGATGACGTAAATTCCATCGAAAACGAAACCAACTCCATCGTTACCCTCGAAGATTCTTCTTCCGAAGAATCCTCCAGCTCCTCGAGCGAAGAGTCCTCTTCCGAGTCTTCTTCCGAAGAGTCCAGCTCTTCCCAGGAAAGCTCTTCCGAGCCCACTTCTTCCGAAGGCAGCTCTTCCGAAGAGGAGGCTGATCCGAACGCCGAGCCTTCCGTGCTCTACTTCGGCGCTGACGAGGACACCGGTGCGACCCTGGACGATATCCTGGAGCCCGGCACCGAGTACAAATTCCCGGTAACCGTCAAGATCGGCGACAAGACCGTCCCGGTTTCCGACGAGCTGCTCAAGACCTACAAGTTCAGCTACTCCAAGGTTTCCACCAAAGGCATGAAGACCTTTGAGATCGATGACTACAAAGGCGTTTACTACCTCTATGTTGAGGCGAAAGACGCGACCCCGACCAAGCCGGTTGACGTCAAATACAACGTCAAGCTGGTCCGCAAGGCGAACAACCTGTCCGTCTTCTCCCAGGAAGTGAAGTTCCAGTACGGTTATGACGAGGCTGAGCACGATTATGTCACCGGCCTGGACGAAGGCGACGTCGTCGAGATCGACAACTCCCGCCCGGTCATCACCGCTTCCCAGTTCAACAAGATCGCCAAGATCAACAACTACAAGAACGTCACCCTCGCGGGCAGCGATTGGGAATTCACCGTCAATGTGACCGATGAGTCCACCAAGAACATGCTCTCGAACAACACGGGCGTCAAGGAGATCCTCTCCAAGTTCGACGACCAGGACTTCAAGTTCTATAACTTCCCGGGCCGTCCGAGCTTCTCCGCAACCGGCCGTGTCGTGCTGGATGTTGAGGACATCGTCGATGATTTCGACAAGATGTACACCTACCGCTATGCGGATGGCAAGCTCTATAAACTCAACGCCACCTTTGACGGCGATGAGAGCACCCTGTCCTTCCGCACCAACAAGCTGGACACCTTCGTTGTCACCAACAAGCTGATCAAAGACGGCACTGTTGTGACCGAAGCGGACACCAGCGACAAGGACGATGAGGGCCAGAACAACGGCTCCTCCAACTCCGACAAGAACAACCCGGGCACCGGTGCGAGCGACATGATCAACATGGCTGTTATGGCCGCGATCGCTTCCCTCGCCGGCGCTGGCGCCATCGCTGTCAAGAAGGCTTCCAAATAAGTTCTTTCTGACTGCTTCAGGGCAGGGCGGACGAAAGTCCGCCCTGCCTTTTTGGTTTTGGCAATGAGGGGTTAGGGGTGTCCCAAAGAACCAATACAACCTCTTTACAAATACCCGCCAATCGCTTATAATAGGACGCAGAAACAGAAAAACGCCATAATTGGGGTGCTGGCGGATGCCGGCTGAGAGCGCACATGGACCTGTGCGTAACCCGCGACCTGATCTGGGTAATGCCAGCGTAGGAAGATAGAGAACTCTTTTACGCCGCAGGGATTATCTGTGGCGTTTTTTGTTTAGAAAAACAAAAAAAGGAGTCGAAAATCCATGAACACAACCGTACGCAAACTCACCCACAGCGCGTTGATGATCGCTCTGGCGCTGATCCTGTCGATGTTCAAGCTGTTCCATATGCCGTTCGGCGGATCGGTCACAATCGCCAGCATGGCGCCAATTATCATTATATCGCTGATGTACGACACCAAATGGGCCCTGTTTACCTCGTTTGCCTATTCGCTGGTGCAGATGGTGGAGGGTTTTTATCCGCCGCCGGTTCAGAATTTCTGGAATTACCTCGCAGTGGTCCTGCTCGACTATGTGATCGCGTTCGGGGTTTTGGGGCTTGCCGGTGCGATTGCCCGCCGTTTTTCAAATAAGCAGGCGGGGGCGGCCGCTGCAACGATTGCGGTCATTGGGATGCGCTTTTTTTGCAGTTTCCTGTCGGGGATTCTCATTTGGACTGAATACGCGCCGGAGGGCATGCCGGTGTGGCTTTATTCGCTGAGTTATAATGGGATGATCATGGTCGGGGAGATGGTGGTGACAGTGATTGCGGTATGCGTAATCGTCCGCTATGTAAATCTGCAAAAACTGGCCGGCGCTTCAGCCGCCTGAGCCCCAAAGTAAAAACAGCGGGCAGATATTTCTGCCCGCTGTTTTTTTGCGTATCGGCCTTTGTCTGGCGCATGAAATAAAAATAGCCGCTTTTGCGGCTATTTTTTTATTCTTTCAGGAACGGGAGTGCATTCTGGATGATCCGCAGGATGGCAAGCGCCTGGTTATCTGTGCAGTCCTGCAGCAGCTCATCGATCTCAGAAAGATACTCTTTTTTTTGTATTCGGCTTTTTTTGTTACTGACAGCAATGATGTCGTTGGCTGTTACCCCAAAAAATTCGATGATTTGAATTGTTTTCGTCAAACCCAGTTGTCGTTCCCCGCGTTCGCACTGCCCAAGATAGGCGCTGTCCAGATCGACGGCTTCTGCGAGCTGTTCCCGCGTCATCTTTTTGAGCGTGCGGTACTTGCGAATGTTGCTGCCAATGATCTTCGACATATTCTCCATGGGTCCATCTCCTGAAGGCTTGATAGGGTTCTACCTCTATTTTATGGTAATGTATGGAATTCTTACAGGGGCAAAAAACTAAAATAGGATTAGCCTAAACCAAAATTAGTATGCAGCTGGGAAACCGCGCTTATACGTCCGGCATATCATAAAAAGACGGGCGCTGAAAAACAGCGTCTGTTAAAGATTCCAACATTTCCCATAGGGGGATGAGAAATGCGAAGTGAACTGCTGGAGATGATCCAACGGGAAAACGCGGATTTTCTTTCCAACCTGAAGCGGGAACCGTTCCGAAAAAGGGTATTGGAGCAGCTGTACCACAGCGATCTGCAACGGTACGGCCTGGCGGAATGGGAGTATGCGCTTTCCTATTTGACAGATGAACCGCTGTCTTTCACAGGTTACCCGGAAATCCGGGAATTTCTGCACAATTATCAATAAAATATGCGAATATCGGAGTAAATTTATTTTACTCCGATATTCGCATTATTTCTACTGTGTTTCTGCATAAAATTTGAGTATCAAATTTTATGAGGGATGCGAATGAAGCCGCGTAAAAATCCACTTGGAGATAAAAATATTGTGGGTAAACGGGTGGTTGCCATCCGAAAGCAGAGAGATATCAAGCAGAAAGAGCTGCTTGCGTGGTTGCAGACAATGGGAATGGATATCAGTGGGACAAGCCTCTCTCGCCTGGAAGGGCAGCAACGGCTTGTGCAGGATTACGAGGTGGTAATCCTCGCAAAAGCGCTTAACGTGACCGTAACATATTTGCTCGGAGTGGACAAGGACTGAGCCGATGAATAAAGTACAGTATTATGGGGACAAAAATATTGTCCACCGGAGAATAAAAGAAACGCGCACCGCGGGAAAAATCTCTCAGGAAGAGCTGGCCGCCCGTATGCAGTCGCTGAATGTGAACATGGATCAGCAGATGATCAGCAAAATTGAAAAGAACAACCGTATTGTGACCGACTATGAGGTCGTCTGCTTTGCGAAAGCTTTGCATGTAACAGTTTTATATCTGCTTGGAATTGAAGAAAAATAAACACCGCCCGCATCGGTTTTCCGACGCGGGCGGCGTTTGTTTTACCGGCGTTTGGCCAGGATCTTCTGGATGTTGATAAGGATCTGCTTAAAGTTAATCAGCAGGACAAACAGGCAGAGCAGCACCTCCGGCAAGACCCAGTTTTCGGTGACGGTGAGCAGCACCCAGGACTGGATGAGCAGCGCGGCCAGATTGAGCGCGACCTTCGGCAGATTCCAGCGAATTTTCACATATTTGTGCGTATCGACCGCGCGCACAATGAACACCACAAAATAACTGAAAAAACAGGCAAATCCGGCCCCATTGACCCCGAAATGCGGGATCAGCAGAAAGCAGAGCGCCACATTGACCGCCGCGCCGATCATGGTTGTGACCATGGTGGCGTTGCTTTTCTTCTCCACCATGTAGATGCTTCCCAGGAAAGTGACAAAACAGGAGAATGAAGTCGCCAGCACCAGAAATGGGATAAAACGCCACGCTTCATAATAGTTTTTCGCCACCAGCAGGGTCATAATGAATTTTGCGAACAGGATGAGCCCCGACGCGGCGGAAAAGATGATCGCCTGGTAGGCTGCGCAGACGTTTGAAAAGAACCGGTCGCGGCCGGGCCCGCTTTCGGTGAAGGCGGATAGCTGCCAGGCGTCGGTGAAGATGCCGGAGACAAGATTGATCATGGTCGGGACCTTGTAGGCGGCGGCATAAAGCCCGTTCGCCGCCTTGCCGAGGAAATAGACCACGATATACCGGCCGGAAACGTTGGTGATCCACCAGGAGATGGTGTTCGGAATGAGCGGGATGCAGTAACGAAGCATCGAACGCAGCACCAGCCAGTCAATGCCCTTGAAACGGATATAATGGTGCAGGCGGGCGGCTGTGAACAGAAAGACTGCCGACAACAGGTCGGACAGGATGGTCGCCAGCACATAGCCGGTGATTCCGAGCTTAAAGACAACCAGCAGCAGGACGTTGAACACGATGACCATGATCGTGCTGAGCACCCCGTCGAACGCATAGAGCCGGACATATTCCTTCGCGCGCACGAACTGCGAACAGAGCGAGCGCAGACAGGAGGTGAGCACATAGAGGTAGATGAGATGGGTGTGCTCCTGCATGTTGGGCAATTTCCCGATGAACGGCCCAAGCAGGAAGAAGATCAGGTATCCAACGCCGAGCACGATGATCCCGCCTGAAAAGACGTCCCGCTTGTCCACCGCGCGGTCCAGGCCGAACCGGATGATGGCGGTGGAGATGCCAACCGAAACGAGCGGGATGATGAGGTTGGCAGTGTCTACAATGAGGTTGACCACGCCGTAATCCTCGGGCGTAAGCACCCGGGTATACAGCGGCATCAACAGAAAAACGAGCACCTTGGAGCTGAAGGTGCCGACCGCGAATATAAAGGTGTTGGAGATCAGCTTTTTATACTTATCCAATACACCGGCACCTCCGTTTTGATGTTAGAACAGGCTGATGAACTGCAAAAGGCCATAGGAGGCCACTGTCATGATCACCCCGGCGATCAGCACGCCCGCCGCGATCGAAAGGATGGCGGGCTTCATCCGCATACCGAGCAGGGCCGCAATCGCCGCGCCTGACCAGGCCCCGGTGCCGGGCAGCGGCACGCCCACAAACAGACAGAGCCCGATCGCTTCGTAGCGGGTGACCTTGTCCGCTTTTTGCAGGAGTTTTTGCTCATACCAATTGGTGACGCCGGAAAGCAATTTTGTCGATTTGAGCCACTTGAAAAGCGGCCTGCCGAACCAGACGATGAACGGGACGGGCAATAGGTTTCCCGCGATCGAAATGAGAAAGACCAGATGCCAATCCATCCCCATGGCGGCGCCGAGCGGGATGGAACCGCGCAGCTCGATGAGCGGGATCATTGAAACGATAAACAGGGCGGTTTCGCGGCCTGCCACAGAAAAAAAGTCGAAAATCTGCTGCATCAGTTGTTCCATAAGCCCTCCGGATTTGGAAATCATTACATGCCTATTTATTATAGTAAAATTATGCGCATATTACAATCGAATCATGTAAACTTTTTGCCAATCCATAAAAAGGCCGCCGGCACCGGTCCGGCGGCAGCTTATGTAATGTTGCGGCTTCAGCCGGGAAGATGCAGGAGCGCGCGGGCATTCTGATAGAGGATTTTGTCCTTCTCCTGCCGGGAGAGGGTCGTCGCCTCCAGAAAAGCTTTTTCCGCGGGCACCGTGTTCCACGGGCAATCGGTCCCGAACAGCACCCGGTCGGCGCCATGGTTGCGGATCAGGCGTTCGTACTGCGCAGAGCCGCAGTAGACAGAACTCATCGCGGTGTCGAGATAAACATTCGGCAGGCCGCAAAGATGTTCTTCCGCCTCCTGATAGAGCATCAGCCCGCCCATGTGCGCTGCAATGATTGTGAGATTGGGGAAGGAACGCGCCACAAAGGCGATGTCCTCCGGCGGGGAATAGACGACCTTCGGTTCTACAGGGTCCCATCCGGCGTGCATCGTGATCGGCAGGCCGGCTTCGGCGGCCGCCTCGTAGAGCGGAAAATATTTCTCCTCGCGGATGAAGCAATGCTGATAGGCTGGATGCAGCTTGATCCCATAGAGGCCGAGCTCCTTGATCTGCCAGACGGCTTCGACGGCATTTTCCGAATCCGGGAAAACAGTGCCGAAGCAGAGGAGCTTTGGATGCTCCTCCTGGATTTGTTTGGCAAAGCGGTTGATGGTGCCTTCCTGGCCGGGCCGGGTCGCGATATGCAGCACCACGCCGTAATCGGTACCCCATTCGTCAAATTTTTGCAGAGTCCCCGCGACCGTGCCGTCGGTGTGGTATGCGCACTGTGCGATGGCGGAGAGTTTCTGGAGGGTGCGTGCGGCGAGCGCATCGGGGAATATATGGGTATGGAAATCGATCAGCATGTGATAGCCTCCAAATAAATGATGGAAAATTTGGGGATATTATACTGAAACTTATTATACAGCAACGATTTACTGTTGTAAAGAAAAACCGCACGAATTTCCGCTTGACAAATAGACGGAATGAGTATACAATGAAATCGAACCACCCACACCCCCTGGGGGTATATAGGAGGCAATTATGAAACAGAAATTTGACGTCACAGGCATGACCTGTTCCGCTTGCTCGGCGCACGTGGAGAAGGCGGTCGCCAAGGTTCCGGGCGTAAAAAACGTGCAGGTGAATCTGCTCTCAAACAACATGGCGGTGGAATACGACGAAACCGCGACCGGCACAGAGGCGATTATCCGCGCTGTGGAGGAGGCGGGCTATGGAGCTTCGGTGCACGCCCCAGCGGCAGGACCGGCCACCGCGGGCGCGCCGCCCGCGCCCATGTCCGACGGCCTGATGGCGGGCGAGATTGCGAACATGAAACGGCGGCTGGTGGTTTCGTTTGCCTTTTTGATCCCGCTTTTCTATATCTCGATGGGACATATGATGGGTATGCCGCTGCCGGGTTTCCTGCACGGCAATGCAAATGCGATGACCTTTGCGTTCACCCAGTTCCTGCTGGCGCTGCCGATCGTTTACGTCAACCGCAAATATTACCAGGTCGGCTTCAAGACACTCTTCAAAGCAGCTCCAAACATGGATTCGCTCATTGCGATCGGTTCGGCCGCGGCGATGATCTACGGCGTATTTGCCATCTACATGATCGGCTGGGGACTCGGGCACGGGGAAATGGCGGTGGTGGAGCAATACACGATGGACCTCTATTTTGAGTCAGCCGGGATGATTCTCACGCTGATTACGCTGGGCAAATTCCTGGAGACCCGTTCAAAGGGCAAGACGAGCGAAGCGATCACCAAACTGATGGATCTCGCGCCGAAGGTGGCGCTTGTGGAACGTGACGGCGCGGAGATGGAAATCCCGGTCGAACAGGTCGCGGTGGGTGACCTTGTGATCGTCAAGCCCGGACAGAGTGTGCCGGTGGACGGCGAGATCGTCGAGGGCGGCTCGTCGGTGGATGAATCCGCCCTGACCGGCGAGAGTATCCCGGTCGAAAAACATCCGGGTGACACGCTTATCGCGGCTACCATCAATAAATCCGGCTGGTTAAAATTCCGCGCAACCAAGGTCGGAAACGACACCACTCTTGCGCAGATTATCCAGCTGGTCGAGGACGCTTCCAACTCGAAAGCGCCGATCGCAAAGCTCGCTGACAAGGTGAGCGGCGTATTTGTGCCGGTTGTCATCTGTATTGCGATCCTTTCCACGGTGGTGTGGCTGATGCTGGGACAGAATTTTGAATTCGCACTGTCGATCGGTATTGCGGTGCTGGTCATCTCCTGTCCGTGTGCGCTTGGGCTCGCGACGCCGGTCGCGATTATGGTTGGAACTGGCAAGGGAGCGGAAAATGGCATCCTGATCAAATCGGCCGAATCGCTGGAAACCGCGCATACGATCGACACGGTGGTGCTCGATAAAACCGGCACCATCACCGAAGGCAAGCCCCGCGTGACCGATATTTTCACGGCGGACGGCATGGATGAAGAACGTCTGGTTGCGATCGCGGCGGCGGTTGAAAAGCCGTCCGAGCATCCGCTGGCTGAAGCGATCATGGCCGAGGCGGCAGCGCGCGGGCTGGATATCGCGCCGGTGCGGGAATTTTCCGCGCTTGTCGGACAGGGCGTGCAGGCGGAATTTGAAGGAAAAATCTACTATGCGGGCAACCTTAAGCTGCTCGCTGAGAAAAAAATCCCGCTTGGCGGTTTCGAAAAGACTGGTGCGTCGCTTGCAGAAGCAGGTAAGACGCCGCTCTATTTTGCGGATGAGAACCGGGTGATCGGTGTGATCGCCGTGGCGGACGTGATCAAGCCGACCAGCCGGGAAGCGGTTGCTCGGCTGCGCGAAATGGGAATTGACGTGGTTATGCTGACCGGTGACAACCGCCGCACCGCCGAAGCCATCCGCAAACAGATGGGGATCGGCCGGGTGGTGGCCGAGGTATTGCCGCAGGATAAGGAACGGGAGGTTTCCGCCCTGCAGCAAGCCGGAAAAAAGGTCGCGATGGTGGGTGACGGCATCAACGACGCGCCTGCCCTGACCCGCGCGGATGTGGGCATTGCGATTGGCGCGGGCACCGACGTTGCAATTGAATCGGCCGACATTGTGTTGATGAAG